>NZ_JARXHY010000003.1:0-300000 GCF_031127815.1 Pelagicoccus sp. SDUM812003
GTTTGGACTGCGTTATAAAAAATGGTGCGGGTAGACGGTTCAGCCCAACGGGCTAGGCCCGCCATCGAACCTTGGTTCGATTCCCATGAAAGCGTCCGAACGCAAAAAAACGCAGACCGTTTGGACTGCGTTATAAAAAATGGTGCGGGTAGACGGAATCGAACCGACGCAACCAGCTTGGAAGGCTGGAGTTCTACCACTAAACTATACCCGCTTTGGTGGAGAGGGAGTAAACATCAGATCGTGGGGAGGCGCGTCAAGCCATTTGTGGCTCTTTTAGAGCGGCGGCTTTCGATTTTGCGACCGGCCTGTTGACGGTCGCGGGATCTCGCCCGGCTCAGCGGAAATGGGCGCCTTTCCCGCTCACGTACGGCGCATTCCAGACCCCTCTTAGGCGTTTAAACGTGAAAAGGGGCTTTTTGTGATATTATGAGGGTAAAAAATCTGCGAAGTGGACGTTTTTCCAGGAAGGAGAAAAGGGTTTTCTGGCGGTTCCTACTCAGTTTTTAGATTCGCTGCGGGTTCGGTGAGCCTCAAAGGGGCGCCTCAAAAGGTCTAAATCAGGGTCAAGCTCTAGGGTTTTGATGGAGGATACTCAGGTTGTTGCGCAGAATTAACCTTGAGTGGCCGATTTTTTACGTACTACCACTTAACGCGAAAGGATAGCCGTGCCGATAGCTTTTCTGCCAAAATGTGATATTCTCTTTTCCGGGTTTAGGATTCCGATCGAACTCATCTCTTCGGAGATGGCTAGGGTAACAGCAGGCTATATTCGATCGGGAGCTTTTGCTCACATACAAGAGTTGGATTCCTGGGCCGGCGATCTCAGATCGTCGGCCTTCTTGTTTTCCGGCATCGGCCGCGCCCCTGGTTTCTTATGGGGTTGCATGCGGCGCGGTCGCTGGGCAGAAGTCGAATCGCTGGCCTTATGCTGAGACCCTTCGCTACCGCTCTGATCGTGCTCTTGTTACTCGCCGTTTTGGTGGGCAGCTATGTTTTGACGCGGGACGAGGCCGCTTGGCGCGACGCTCAGGAACGCTGGCAGGCCTTTCAGGATAACGGCTTTCGGGCGCCTCGGGCGGATCAGGAAGGCTCGAGCGATGCGGCGACGGAAGATGGGGTTGGGACTGCTGAGGAAGAGGGAGCGGATTGGCGAAGCAGCCTGTCGCTCGGAGCGATCGACGAACGGGAGTTCGCGGATCGGCTGCTGGAGGAGAACGAGGTGGCGAGCGAGCTGCTGCTAGAGGCCTCTTTGAAAGACCTCGACGCTGCGGGGTTACAGGCGCGGTTCATCGAGTTGATGGCCCGGGATCTGGACGATCGGAGATCGGTGGAGTACGCTGGGCGGGTCTTGCGCGAGATCGCCAAGCTGGACCCTCAGATGGGGGTGGCTCTGCTTTACGAAATGACTCCGGCCGAGCGCGAGCAGCTGGTGCCGTCGCTGGCTCGCGGCTGGGTGGCGAGCGACCCCGCTGCGGCGTTTCGATGGATCGAGACGGCGTGGATCGACGTGGAGGGCAGCTTCATCGATCGGGATCTGCAGAACCGGCTTTTTGTAAACGCGATGGATGCCTTCCTCAGCGAAGATGGCGACTACGCCTTTGCTGCTTCGGTGCTGCATGGGGTGGTTGATCCTGAATTGAGGGAAACCTTGGTGCAACAGGTGGCAGAGCGCATGGTGATGGACGGGCCGGAGACGGCGTTCGCTCGACTGGCGGAGCTGGAAAACTCCATTTTGGATCAGTCGGTGTTGGACGCGGTAGCGGATCAGTGGGCGGCGCGCGACAGCGTGGGAGCGATGGAGTGGGCTTTGGGAAACGAGATGGATGTGAGCTCCAAGGCTGCTCGCAGCATCGCCAAGCAGCTTGTGCTCAACGGACAGACCGATTCGCTGCTGACGTTTTTCGCTGGCTTGGAGGATTTGGAAAAGCGCGACAGCGTGGCGGCGGAGGCGGCTCGCTTGTCGGCCCGACGCGACTTGGAGCGATCGGCGAACTGGGCTCTGGCGATCGAGGATCCGCTCGATCGGCGCCTGGCGGTGCAGGATGGTCTGAGAGAGCTCGGTTTCGAGAGTGTGCAGCGGACGGTGGCTTACGTCGAGGCGGTCTACGGCGAGCAGGGGGCGGATCGGGAGAGCCTGGTCTTCGAGTCGCTGGTTTCATGGCTCGAGGTGGATGAGGACGCTGTGGTGGACTTTCTTGGATCTGGGCGGGCGAATCTCTCTCAAGCGTCCAGCGAAGTCTTGTTGGAGCGCATCGGGCTCGCGCGGTAGCCGAGGCCTAGGACCGGTGTGGGGTCGCGCGGCTTGGTTTTCCGGAATCAGAGGCCTTGCCTTTGCGAGGCCTTGCGCGCTTGTGTGGCCGGTCTCGCGAAACGCGACAGTCGAAAATGAGAAACGTCATCTGCATGAAATGGGGCACGCGCTATGGTCCCGAATACGTGAACCGCCTTCGCTCCATGGTGCAGCGCCATCTGAGCTACGAGCATCGTTTCGTGTGCTTCACCGATCGTCCCGAAGGCATCGATGACGGAGTGGATGTGCTGCCGTTGCCCAAACTGGATCTGCCCGAGGGGGCGCCGGAGCGCGGCTGGAACAAGCTCACCATGTTTCCCGAGAAGCTGCACGATCTGGAGGGCGATACGCTGTTTCTGGATCTGGACGTGGTGGTGCTGGACAGCCTGGATCCGTTTTTCGAGGAGGAGGGCGAGTTTCTCATCATCAACGATTGGAAGTACCCGCGACGGGTGACGGGCAATTCGTCGGTGTTTCGCTTCCGTCCCGGAGCGCATCCCTACGTGCTGGACTACTTTCTCAACAACCTGGAGGAGGTGCGGGCCCGATTCCGCAACGAGCAGGCCTATCTGAGCGACCAGATCCACCAGCATGGCAAGCTCAAGTATTGGCCGGAGGAATGGTGCGTGAGCTACAAGTACCACTGCCTGCCCAAGGCTCCGCTCAACTACTTTTTGAAGCCGAGGTTTCCCAAGGGGGCCCGCATCGCCATCTTTCATGGAAATCCGAAGCTGCAAGAGGCCCTGGAGGGCACGAGCTTCTGGGTGCGCCGTTTCTCTCGACCCGCGGCATGGGTCGCGGAGAACTGGAAGTAGGGAGAGGCGTTTCCTACCGCAAGCGTCGGGCGGCTGCGGAGAGGTCGGCTACGGCGGCAAGGTGACTGCGGTTTTTGAGCGCGCCCGGAGGTCACGCTCCACCTGAGGAAGTTCGGGAAGGCGTCTGCGGCCGATTGTGAGTAAGTTTGTAAAGAATCTGCTTAACATCCCGCGAGCGGCTCGCAAGGTTTTGAGGCTATGTACGAAATGGTCGGAGCAGTTAAGGTTATCGAAGATACGCAGACGTTCTCTAGCGGCTTTTCTAAGCGGGAGTTCGTGATCACCACGGAGGACCGCTATCCTCAGGATGTGAAATTCGAGGCGACCAAGGAGAAGATAGAAATGGTGGACCGCCTGAAGGAAGGCGACCGGGTGAAGGTTTCCTTCAACATCCGCGGAAACGAGTACAAGGGGCGCTACTACGTGAACTTGCAGGCTTGGAAGATCGAGAACGCGGGCGGCGAAGTGGACCCGGCCTTGAATCAAGTGACCTCGGAAGCGGAGGGCGGCGGCAATTTGGACGACCTGGAAGAGTCGCCCTTCTAAGCGCTCGTCTCCGAGACCTGACTTTCGAACGCGGCTTGCTTGATAGCAGCCGCGTTTTTCGCGTCCGGGCGGTGTCCGAAAATGGAGGAAGACAGCGCGTGGCGCCGGTTAAAAGGGAGCCGCGTCGTCTTTCGGGTCCCAGTAGCCGATGGAGGAAATGTTGCCCGCTTCGTCGAGGGTGAAAACGGTGACCTTGCCTTTCTCCTGTGGCCAGTCGTCGAAGAGCCCGTCCTCGTCCATTACGAGGATGCGGTGGGCGTACTTGCGCATTTTCGGCAATGCGAAGGTGCTGGCGATGAGGCCCGGCATCCCATGGATGTTAGCCACGTAAACCGCGTCGTTTTCCGGAAGGAAGTCAGCTCCCTTTTCGTCCAAGTACTTGTTGGCCTGTTTCCCTGGCCCCATATCGAAGCTCACCAGCACGTAGCGCGTGTCTTGGGAAATCCCATACGGCTTTTCGTGTTGATCTTCCGCCTGCAGCTGCGGCATTGGGGAGCCGACCGAGAGGGGTTCGGCGAGCGAAAGGGAGAGTACGTTCAGGCCGATGGCGAAAAGGGACGCCAGGCGCAAAGGGTGTTTCAGCATGTTCATGGAGCCTTCTTAGCCGAGGAGCAGCGGATCTGCAACGTAGCTGTGGCTCTATGAATAAAAATTAATTTTTCGTTCAGAATCGGTTCATGAAGAGGCGCTAGGCTAGCGGTCATGATCAAGCCATTGGTTTCTTTCGCCGTCTTTTCTCTTTTGGCCGTGTGGGCCAGCGCCGGGTCCGTCGCGGTCGATCCGGAACGCTCCTCGGTGGAGGTGCAAGTTAAGGCGACGGGCCATTCCTTTCCGGTCGTTCTTACCGGCTATCAAGCGGATATCGAGTTGAGTCCGGAAGCGGAGGTATCGTCAGCCAAGTTCTCGTTTTCACCTACAAATCTCGTTTCCGATAACCGCAAGCGTGACAAGAAGATGCTCGGCTGGTTGGAAGTAGAAGCTTATCCGCGTATCGAGTTCGCCATGACAGGCGTTGAGCAGGATGGAAACGAAGGCCGCTTGCTGGGCGAATTGACTATGCACGGCGTGACGCGACCTGTGGAGGTGCCCTTCAAGATTGAACGGCAGGGCGAGCAGGTGACGATCTCCGGAACGTCGACAGTCAACCACGAGCCGTTCGACCTCGAGGTGATCACTATGCTGTTTTTCAAAGTGAATCCGGAACTCAATCTGACCTTCACCTTAGTAGGGTCGATCGTGGAGTAGCACATGACTATCTTGCGAACGGAACAGGAATTGGAGGAGGTCGTGCTGCTGGACGAGTCTGGCTGCGAGATCGGGACTCTCCCTAAAAACGAGGCACATCATAAGGCCACGCCGCTGCATCTAGCGTTTTCTCTTTTTCTCTTCGACGATGCCGGTCGCTTCCTGATCCAGCAGCGAGCATGGAGCAAGCTGACCTGGCCGGGCGTCTGGTCGAACTCCTGCTGCGGGCATCCTGCCCCCGGCGAGGCGATGGAGGATGCGGTTCGTCGCCGCGCTCGCTACGAGCTCGGAGTATCCATAGAACAGTTACGATGCGCGTTGCCTGACTTTCGGTACCGGGCGTGTTCCAACGGGATCTGGGAAAACGAATACTGTCCGGTCTGGATTGGGCAGGTGCTAGGGTATCCGGGCGAGCTTTGCTCGGACGAAGTAGCTGCGGTCTCTTGGGAGTCGTGGAACGACTTCGCCGCCGCAAGCGCTCGCCCGCAGGGAACTCGCTTCGCCGAGTTTTCGCCTTGGTCCTTGATGGAAGCTCGCCAGCTAAGAACCGCTCCGATCCTTGTCCAAGCTCTCGCTCGCTGGACCCGTTAACCATCTCTCAAAACAACCAATCACTCTTTTGCCGTATGCCATTCCAAACGTTGACCCAGCTTAAAGCGCTTCTGCCTGACCTAAGCCGCAGCGAGCGACACTTGAGAGATGCCTTGCTCTACGTGCTTGAAACGCAGGGCAGCTTGTCGCGAGCTCGGCTTGCTTATTCAGTCGGCTGCGAGCTGGAGCTCCCGGAGCATCGCCGAATCTGTCTCGCTGCGGGGATTGAGTTTTTTCATGTAGCGTCGCTTCTTCTGGATGACCTGCCCTGTATGGATGATGCGGATACGAGACGCGGGCGGATGTGCGCCCATCGTCGGTTTGGAGAAAGCTCCGCAATCTTGGCGGCCTTGGCATTGATCAACCGAGCGTACGCATTGCTTTTCGAGTCGTTTGTCGGACTCGAGCACGCGAGCTTGCGCGAAGCGAACCATCTTGCGGATGATTGCTTAGGGCTCGCTGGCATCGTCAACGGCCAGGCCTTGGACCTGAATTTTCAGGATGGATCACGAGATGCGGACGCGGTGGTCAGAGTGGCCTTGCTCAAAACGGGAGCGCTGTTCCGCCTTTGTCTCGTGTTGCCAGCGATCGTGGGAAACGCCAGTCGCTACGAAAAGATGCACCTTTCGCGACTCGCCGATGTTTGGGGCGTCGCCTATCAGGTGGCGGACGATTTGAAGGACGTGCTGCAGGGCGCACTGGTGACGGGTAAGAACGTGCAGCAGGACGAGACCCTCGGTCGACCGAACCTAGCGGTGTTGCTGGGGGTTGAAAAAGCGACGGGCGAACTGGGTCGGCTGTTGGGCGAAGCGGACGGAATTGTGCGAGCTCTCTCGGATTCCGAGGCGGATCGTTGGGTTGGCATTGCCCTGTTTCAAAAAGAGTTTCTCACAAAAGTGGAGCCTCTTCTAGCGAAGCAGGAAGTGGCATGAATTTCAGAAGGCTCGTCCTAATAAACGTATCCAGACACTGGGTGCGCTCGCTCATTGGGTGCGCGGGCATCGCTTTCGGAGTGGCGGCGATGCTCACCGTCTTGTCAGTGGTGCTGGGAGCCATTGGCATGTTCGAACGCATCCTCTCAAACGATAGTCACTACCTTGTTTTCGAGCGAAACGTTTCCGACCTGTTTTTCAGCAGTGTTCCGGAGGAGGCGGTCGAGGTAGTGAGACGTTTCGATTTGGTGGAATCTGCCAATCCGATGCTGTTCGGAATCGTCTCATCGGACGAAAGTCCGGTGATCACCTGTTTCGGCGTGAGCGCCCAGGACCCGAGAATGAGAGATTCGATCTGGCTGGAAGGAGAAAAGAAAGGCTTTGGCGAAGGCGACCGTTTGATCTACCTCGGTTCGCGAGCGGCGGCCTTTCTAGAAGCTAGGATCGGCGACGAAGTTCCTATCGGCAAGGAGTTGCTGACGGTGGGAGGCGTGCTGAAGATGGAAAACGGCTTCGAGGACGGAGGCGTCTTCATGCCGCTTCCGCTGGCGCAGGAGTTCTTTCATCGCGAAGGGTATTGTTCCGTGGTCTCGGTGAAGCTGAAGGACCGCGATCAAGGGGAGGCCTTCGAGGCGGCGGTAAGCGCGCGCTACGACGATCTGATCGCTTTGGAAAACGAGGAATTCAGCCAGAGCTACAGCCAGTTCAAAATTCTCTCCGCGACCGCATGGGCGGTAGGAGTGTGCGCGTTTTTACTTGGAGGTATGGGAGTTGCGAATACAATGCTCATGTCGGTGTTTAGCCGCATTCGCGAGATTGCTATCTTGCGGGTGGCTGGATTCTCCAAGTCACAGGTAGGGTTGATGATTATCGGCGAATCGCTCCTACTAGCGATCGGCGGGTCGACGGCGGGGTTCGGAATTGGCTATCTCGCTCTGCTGGTGATGAAGAACATCCCGCAGTTGAACGGCTATGTCAGTCCGCTCGTGGAAGCGCCGATCGTCGCTGGCGTGGTGGCGGTCGCCTTTCTCACTAGCGTGGCCGGTTCGCTCTATCCAGCCTGGCACGCGACGCGTATCCAACCGGCTGAGGCGCTTCGATATGAATAATCCGAGACGAATGAACAAGGCGCCAATCGTGGCTGTGCGCACTGTATCCAAAAGTTTCGACGATGGCACGATTCAGGTACTCTCCAACGTTACCTTGGATATTTATCCCGGCGAGATCGTGGCGCTTTGGGGGGCTTCGGGGTCGGGAAAAACGACATTGCTGCACCTGATGGGCGGTTTGGATGCGGCGGATTGCGGAACGATCGAGCTCGATGGACTCAATCCAGCGAGCGAGGAGGATCGCCTTCGCCTGAGGCGCGAGAAGGTTGGATTCGTTTTTCAACTACATAATCTGATCCCGGATCTTTCCATGCAGGAAAACTGCATGATCACTGCGGTGGCGACGAAGGGAGACGGCAAGGCGTACAGTCGACGTTTCAAGCAATTGAGCGAGCTGCTTGGCATTGATCACCGAAAGGATCGACGGATTCAGGAGCTATCCGGTGGCGAGCGCCAGCGGGTGGCGATTTGTCGCGCTCTGATGCATTCTCCCCGCGTGATTCTGGCCGACGAGCCAACGGGTTCGCTGGACGAGCAAACGGGGGAAGCGGTCTTCGATATCCTGAAGGAAACTGCTCGGCAGGAAGGCGTCACAGTGGTGATGGCGACGCACGAGCGGCGTTTTGCGGAGGCTTGTGATCGAATCGTGCAAGTACGGGGAGGCGTCGCCAAAGCGCTGTGACGGGATTGAACAGCAGTCAAATGGCGTTGATGCAACGACTGATCGCCAGAGTTAGTATTGCTTGGCTATTGTTGGCCAATGTGATCGGTTTGTGGCTGGCTAGCTTGTTGCTTTGGCCGCGGCTGGGCGATGGCGTCGCTCCGTTTACCTATGGGCGTTGGATGCCGCTGCACATGGATTGGCAGCTGTACGGCTGGTGTTCTCTGCCGCTGCTAGGCATCCTTGCTGTTTGGTATTGGAATCATAATGACAAGGCTCTCGAGCGAGCCCGCTTAGCATTCGCTCTTTGGTCGGCAGCGTTGCTGGTGGGTGGCATATACTGGTTGCTGGGCGAGGCCGTGGGGAAGCCGTTTCTGAATTGGGCCGGCGCTTCGAGATGGTTTTTCGCCGGTACGCTGGTGGCGATCTGGCTTCTGCTATGTCGCGGATGGTGGGAAGGAAGCAAACGGACGTTCCGATCGAAAGGGGAAAGGCTCGGGATCTGGATTCGCGGAATCGTGGCCGCAGCGTTGGGGGTGGTCCCGTTCGTATTGTATTTCGTTTCGGATACGCGAGTCTACCCGCCGGTCGACCCAGATAGCGGTGGGGCGACAGGTCATTCCTTGCTCGCCTCGACCTTGGGGATTGTCGCGCTGATGGGTGGATTGCCGCGTTTCGGTCTTGGACTTGGGATCGCTGCGGAATCGGAAAAATCGGCGATTCTTCGGGAGCGGGTATACTGGATGTTTTACGGGGTTTCGATTGTGGTGTATTTGCTGATACAGCACGGAGACGCTTCTAATCGGCACTTCGATCAGATCGCTGGCCTCGGTTCATTGCTCGTGTGGCCATTGCTTCTCTTGTGGTATTGGCGGGTATTTCAGTGGAGTCCTAGCTCCCGTTGGTGGAGAGTGGCGTTCTTTTTCTGGTGGGCCATGCTGGCTCTCGATGGATGGGTGAGCTTTCTCCCAGGGGTTCTGGAGTTTGTTAAGTTCACCAATGCCATGGTGGCTCATGCCCATCTGGCAATGGCAGGAATGGTGACCGGCCTCAATATGATCATCCTGCTGGAGCTAGGATCGGATGACGTTTCGCGGGCCAGCCTTTCGCGACCGCTTTGGTGTGTAGTGTGGAATTTCGCGTTGCTCGCATTTGTAGTGGTATTGACCCTACAGGGGGTGCGGGAGGGGCAGCAGCCGGGGCGCCTCTTCTACTTCGACGAAGCGACAGAGATCATATACGGAGTCCGATGGGCTTCCGGTGCTTTGATGGTGCTGTGCAGTTTGGTCTGGCTGGGCGGGCTGGTAAAAAGGAGGGACGTGAGATGAAGCGTATTCGTGATTGGGTATGTCTTGGCGCAGGGTTGATGGATGCGGGCACAGGCGTGATGCTGGTCGTGGCGCCGCTTTTCACTTACCGATTGATGGGCCTAAGTATCGAAGGCGTTGATTCAGCGTTCACGCGCTTTATAGGCGCGTTCGTTTTTTCGGTGGGCGGACTGTACCTCTTTGCTTTTCGGGAGGCGGTTGCGGGCCGTCGCCAGAGTTGGAATGCGCTTTGGCTCGCTACCGCCTGGATACGCCTATGGGTGGGAGTGGTCACCTTAGGGCTTATCTCAGCTGGAGGGCTCGAGTTCGCTTGGATCTCGGTGCCAGTGTCTGATTTGGCCTTGGCAGTGTATCAGTGGTCGAGTCGCGAGCGAAAGGATTGGGGAAACGATGTCTACTAGTCAGAATTGGAGTCGACGCGACGCCTGCATATCCGCAGCAGTGATCGCGTGCGCGTTCATTTATTTCCTTTTGTTCGCGCAGTTTGCCTTGCTGCATCGTATCGAAACGTTGGATGCGGAAAAGCGTTGGCTGCAACCGGTGATGATCTGCATGGGGCTGGGAGGCGTTTCAGGGAGCTTGTTGGCCTGGCGCCGTTTTCGGGTCTCCAATTCGGATCAGCAGCTCTTTTTCGGTTTCTTAGGGAGTGGCGTCATGGCGGTCCTCTCGACGCTCTGTTTTAGTCTTCCCTGTTTTCTCGGCGTCGGCTTTGGAGTAGGCCTCGCTCTTGGCTTTCTCACTGTCACAATTGTGCCCATTTTGCGACTACGCGTCGAACCGAAGAGATTGGGACGTTGTTGCGCGGCGGGAGTGGGGATTGCTTATGCGGTTTGTAATCTGCCATTTCTCTTCAAGGCAGCTCCGGATTTTCAATGCATGGTAGCTGCGATGGTTGTGGGTGTGGGCGCTTGCCTGCCGTTTGCATTTTCCGGTCCGGCCAAGAAGGCGAGAATGAGCGGCGATGCGGGGATGGAAGGGGAGCAGAACCTGGCGAAGGGAGCAGGAGTCTGGGGTGTCATTGTGATCTTCGCTCTGCTCGTGTGGCTGGATTCTGCGGCGTTTTACGTTATCCAAGAAACGGATACGCTGCGAGGCGTCACTTGGGGGGAATTCGAGCAACTTTGGATCTTGGCAGCTGGTCACTTGCTGGGAGCGGGTATCGCAGGATGCTTGATTGAAAACGAGAAACTGCTTTGGGTGTTGGGCTCGGCCTTGTCGTTGCTCGTTCTTGGTTCGTTTGGGATTGTCCATGGAGAAGGGCTCTGGTCGATGATTTCCGTCAGCGGATACGTGCTCGGAGTATCGTTCTATTCCACGGCTTTGGTCGCATTCGGAGCGTTGAGCGGTGAAGCGAACGGGGCCTGGCCGGTAGCGAAACGCGCCGGCATGCTCTTCGCTCTGGCAGGCTGGGTGGCCTCTGGGATGGGGATTGGCATGGCGCGCGATCTGAGCACCATCCCCGTCGGGTTTTTGGCGGCAGCGGTAGTGGTCGGCCTCGCGTCGCTTTACGGCTTGAAGCGTCTTCGGGTCTCGGGAGGTGTTTGGGGATGAAGCTTGTGGTGACATTTGCCGCATTGGCGCTGATGTCGGTTTTCGCGGCCCGCAAAACCAGCGCTCCCGTAGGGAGTCTGGAATTGGGCAAGCGCGTTTACGTCGCCGAAGGCTGTATCCACTGTCACTCCCAGTACTCGCGGCCAATCGATTTGGATGCTGATCTGTATGGTCCCGCAGCGGTCTTGCCGCTGCAGGAAGGACAATCGGTATTGATCGGAAATCGTCGGCAGGGACCGGATTTGAGCAGCGTCGGTTTACGGCGTTCCCGCGAATGGAATCGCTTGCACTTGATTAAACCAGCGGCGGTGACTCCTGGAAGCCGCATGCCCAGCTATGGCTATCTTTTCGAGGGGGAGGAAACGAAGGGGGAAGCGCTGTTGGACTACCTGCAGTCGCTAAAAGGGGCGAATGAACAAGCTTGGCTGCGGCATCGAGAGAATTGGACGCCCGCCAACACCACCGGATCGGGAAGTCTCGAACGCGGAAGGCGATTGTTCGCTGAATACTGCGCCCAGTGTCACGGTTCCCAAGGCGATGGGACTGGCGATATCAGTTCCAACTTTCGTCCCTCTCCGGCCGACTTGCGAGGCGATGGCTATCGGTTCGCGCCGAAGAGTCTGCAGCCCGAGCTGCGCAGGCTACGACTCCAGCGTATCGTGAAGTATGGAATTTTGGGTACGTCGATGCCGGGTCATGAGTATTTGACTGACCAGCAGGTTGTGGATTTGGTAGAGCTCTTAACGGATTGGTCCGAGACCGATCCCCGCAGCAGATGAGGATATTGATAGTCGAGGACGAGTCTCGAGTCGCACGTTTCATCGAAAAAGGTTTTCGAGAGAACGCGTATGCCACCTCATGGGCTCGGAGTTGCGCCGAAGCGAGCGACCTGCTGAGCGAGGGTGAGTACGATCTGATCGTCTTGGATTTGGGCCTGCCTGACGGCGATGGGCTGACTCTTCTTAAGGAGTGGCGCGACTGCGGTTTCGAGGAACCGGTGGTTATCTTGAGCGCTCGGGATTCTGTGGCGGATCGGGTGAGCGGTTTGAATCTTGGCGCAGACGACTATCTGCCCAAACCCTTTTCTTTCGACGAGCTGTTGGCTCGGGCCCGTTCGTTGATGCGGCGTCAAGGAAAGGTCCGACAGACGATCTTGAGGTATCGCAACGTGACGCTCGACCTATTGGCCCGTACCGCTCGCGTGGATGAGAAGGTGATGGAGTTGACCAATCGCGAGTTCGCCTTGTTGGAGCTGCTGATGCAAAACCAAGGCCGTGTGCTGACGCGCACCACAATCGGGGAACGCATTTGGGAAGCGCAGTATGAGATGCAGACCAACTTGATCGATGTATACATAAGAAAACTACGTCAGCACCTCGGCGACGAAGGCGATCCTCCGTTGATAAAGACGGTGCGAGGCGTCGGGTACATGATGCCATGAACTCGATTTCGTTTCGGCTCACGATTTGGTACGCTCTTGCGGCAACGATCACCGCGGCGTTGTTCCTCTGGGTGGGACGGTTCGCGTTGGAATCCAGCTACATCGCGGGAATCGACGATCTGAACGACAAAGAGCTGGAGGAAATCGCTCCGCGTATCGAAGCGAATTCCGGTTCGGACGAGGAAGTGGTGGCATCGGTATTGGAGCATACTGAGATCGATGCGTCTTTGTTTTTCTTTCAGATCGGAAGAAACGATCGCTCGGCGTTCTTCACCAGCAGCAACATGGCTCGTCACACGTTTCCCGAAGCGGTCCATGGTCAGCCGCGAGTCACCATCGAGGACGAGCACTTAGGGAGGCTTAGGGTCGCTGAGTATAAGGTGAGTGGATACGATCTGCACATCGCGTCTTCTTTGCAAGGTTGGGACACGCTCAATGCCGGTCTGGTAAGATTGGCCTCGGTGATCCTGGTGGGCGTCTTCGTCGGTAGCTTGGCGATAGGGTATCTGCTCAGTCGCCTGGCTCTCAACCCGATCGCCAATATTCAAAAGACGGCCAGTCGAATCGGCGCGGAGAATCTGAGCGAGCGTATCGCGGTACCGAATACGAAAGATGAGATCGCCCGTTTGACGGTGTTTCTCAACGAGATGTTCGAGCGCTTGGAAGCCGCGGTATTGCAGGCGCAGCAGTTCGCTGCCGACGCGTCGCATGAGTTGAAGACGCCTCTCTCGCTGGTTCGCTTGCGAACGGAGGAGCTCTTGAGCCGAACGGGCGACGGCTGGCCGGAGGCCCGGAGCGAGCTGGAAGGGCAGCTGGAGGACATTGAGCGGCTCACGCGTGTGATCGACGACCTGCTGCTTGTTTCCAAAGCGGAAGCGGGGGTGTTGAAAATGAATGCGCTCGAACGAGCGAGCAAAGAGTTTCTGGAGGACTTCGCGGAGGACGCTCGGGCGCTCTGCGAAGATGAAGGTGTGCGCTTCGAGCTTAGTTTGCGGGCGACCCCGCTGGTTAGTTTCGACGATGTCTGGATGAGGCACACGCTTTTCAACTTGTTGTCCAACGCTTTGAAGGTGACGCCCCGAGGGGGCGAGATCGCCCTTGTTTCCGACGTGAACTCGCACGCTTGGACGCTCGAATTGCGAGATAGCGGGCCGGGATTGCCCGCGAGCAAGCTCATCCGTATATTCGATCGCTTCTACAGCGAGGGATTTGATGAAGAGCGTAATCGGGGGACGGGGTTGGGCTTGGCTTTGTGTCGCTCGATCGTGGATTTGCACAAGGGCCGCATCTCGGCGCGAAATCGCAGCGAGGCAAGCGGCTTGATCCTGCGGATCGAGATTCCGCTGAAGGGAGCGTGAATGGAGGCGGGCGACAGGTGGAAAATACACTCTGGATTGAAGCTCGCCGAGGAAACAGGTAACGCGTATCCAGAACGTTGCGACGTAGAAGGATCGAGCGAGCTGCCGCAGATCGTCTGGTTGGGGCATGGTTGCTTCTTTATACGATGGGGAACGGCGCGATTGGTGATCGACCCTGTATTCAGCAAATGGATAGGGACAACGCGACGCCTAGTGCCAAGTCCCGATTGCATGCAGCTGAAACCAGTGGATCTTGTTCTGTTGTCCCACGGTCACATGGACCATTTGAACAGTGCAAGCGTGGCCGCTCTTGAGCCGAAGGGGATCGTCCTGCCTCGAAAGACGGAGCGTTTCCTCGCGAGGGCCCTTCGGCCCCTGACGACCGGGTTGAGCCTCGGCGAGCGTTTCCAATGCGAGGACATTGAGATCGAAATCGTCCCTGCCGCGCACGGCGGCTGGCGTTATCCTTGGCAGCGAGGGTATTTCGCGTGTGGATACATTCTTAGAAAAGATGGCAAGGCTTGCTACCTGGCTGGCGACACCGCTAATGGGCCGCACTTTGCGGAGATTGGGAAGAGGGATTGCATCGACGTGGCGGTCCTACCGATCGGAGCCTATGCGCCGCGTTGGTTCTTGAAGACGCGGCACATAAATCCGGAGGAAGCGTGTCGAGCGGCCTTGCAGCTCGGCGCGAAGCGGGTGATTCCCGGACACTTCGGCAGCTACCGTCTGAGTCTGGAGCCCATGGACGAGCCGATGCGGCGGTTCTTAGCGGAAGCGAAGCGGCTGGAGATCGACTGGAGATTGCCATACGCCCTTTAGCCGTTGCGCGATGCATTGCCGGAGAGGTTCAACGCGGGCTGATCGATGAGTACGGTCGGTTGAGTTTGCGGGCGGTCTTTTTGGCCTTGGCAGCGGTTTTGCGCAGCATGTCGTAGGGGAAGTAAGTCATGCGCCGCAGACCAGCCACGTTGGAGAGCGTGACGAAGGTTTGTCGCATGGACGAGATGACCTCCTCGCGCACCTGTTTCTCCTCAACGCTGCCGACTTCCTCCACCAGCGACAGGCGATGCAAGGAGTAGAAGCCGGCCAGGATGGCGGCGATGAAGACGAAATCCAGGCCTCGCAGGATGAGAGCTGGAATCTCCAGAGGTTCCAGACCCTGTGCCAAATCGCTTTGCCAAAAGAGGCGAATGCTGAGCTCCTTTTGGTCGAAGTAGTGACCGACGAGTCCGCCCACGATGGGGCCGATGGTGGCGGCGATGCCGCTGAAGAAGGCGTTGGTGGCAAGGTAAGCGGTCGCCTCCTTTCTCGGAGCCAGCTTGAGAGCGATGTTGGCGACGCAAAGGGTGAAGCCCGCGGTGGCGATGCCGCCGATCAAATGGATGAGCACCAGAATCGGCACGCTCAGGGAGTAGCGCTCCGGCATGGTGGTCAGCGGATAGAGCAGGATCATCAGCAGAAAGAGCGGGCTGGCCACCTGCAGAACGGATTTGTTGCTGAACTTGTCGGCGGTGTTTCCCCAGATGCGGAAGAAGAGAACGTTGGTGATCTGGCTGAGCACCGAGAGCAGGATCACCGTCGAGAGGCCGATCCCGATGCGGTTGAGCATATAGACCGCGAAGAAGGCGCCCGCCATGACGATGGTGAAGTTCCACGATGCGGTGAAGGCCAGCAAGCGGCGAAAGTTGCGGTCTCGCAGGGGTTTGATCAGCATGGCGAACAGCGAGACCTTTTCGGCCGGCTGGGGCACGGGCTCGGGAATTTTGTTTAGAGCCCGCACGCCGAAGAGCCCGATGAGGGCGGAAACGGAAAACAAAGCGGCGTATGGCAGGACCGGGTCGTCGATGCGCTCACGGGCCGCGTCCATGCCGAAAGCGGCTAGAATGGTGGCGGCGGCGACGAAGCCGGTGGCCAGAGCCATGCGTTTGCCCATGAATGAGCCGAAGCGATTCTCGGGGATGAAGTCGCGTATCCAGGAATTGAATCCGCACCCGCTGATGCCCGATAGGGCGAAGTAGACGCAGAAGAAAAGCAGGAAGGCCTTGAGGGCGAGCGTTTCCGGAAGCAGCCAGGCGCAGAGGGCGGCGGCGATGAGAAACAGGCGCCCGATCGCCGCGAAGACCACGGTCACGATCTTGCGGTTTTTGAGGCGCTCGACGATGAAGATGCCAGGAATCTGCATGATCTGGCTCAGGGGGCCGACCGCTGCCAGGAAGCCGATGACCAGATTCGAGGCGCCCAGCTGGATGGCGAGGGCGACCAGAAAGGCTCCTCCGGTGAGCAGGATCATGAGCTGGCCGCAGACCCCATCCACCATGAGCTGCTTGAGTCCGCTTTCGGTTTCGTCCGAGCTGATGTTTGGGCGTTGTTTGAAAGATTCCCACATGCCCACCGTTCAAGCAAGGAACGCGCCCGGGTTTCGGACCCTCGATGGGAAGGCCTTTCGACAGGGAAGATCGCCGGTCCGAAGCGCCCGGCTGGTGCGTCAGTCGATGTATTTGCTAAACAAATACGTGGCGACCTGATCCAGGTTTGCAAATGCCTGCGGCCCGCCGTCGTTTGTGGCGACGAGCACCGCCAGATCCTTTTCCGGCAGGATCCACATCATGGCCATCCACATTGTGTTCGAGCCCACCATCTGAAAGGCACGACCTCCGAAGGGCTCGATGTCGTGGGCCAGCCAGCCGCCGACGGCATGATTTTCGCTGTTTTTCAGAGTGGAGCGTAGCTTCGCCAGGCTGTTCGCGTCCTTCAGTAGGGGAGCCGGTTCTCCCTTCAAGTGGTAGCGAGCGAATTTGGCCCAATCCGTGATCGAGGCATGGGCGGTGGCGGCCGGTCCGATAGCGTCGGGATTGTCCGATTGCGGGCCCGGGGGCACGGCTATCCCGTTGCGATGGCCCCATGTCTCGTCGACAGCGCCGGGAGAAGCTGGAGCTCGGAAGCCGGCCGACTCCATGCCTAGGGGGTGGAAGACCTTTTCCGCGAGCAGCGACTCCCACGCTTGGCCGGTGACGGTTTCCAGCATGACCCCAGCGATAGCGTATCCAAGATTGGAATACACGGATCGAACGCCCGGCTGATAGCTGGGAGCGTTGGCGAGTAGATCGCTGGCGAAGGAGAGACGCTGCTCCGTCGGGGCAAGCTGGCCTTGATCCTTCCACGCTTTGAGCCATGTCGACTGCGGCGGATTGGCGGCGAATCCGCCGGTGTGGGCTAGCAGCTGGTCGAGCGTCACCGATGCGAATTCGGGATGGATGGTTTCGATTCTCGACTCGAGCGCTTCGCCGATGGTGGAATCCCAGCGAATGGATCCGCTTTCCACTAAGATGGCGGCGAGAGTCGCTGTCAGGCTCTTGGTGCAGGAGCCAAGGTGGTATTTGTCTTCGAGCGTCACGCGGGTGGGGTCGCCGATCTTTCGCACGCCCACCGCCGCGGAATCCAAGGTTTCTTGAGAGCTGATGGCGATGGCCGCAATGGAAGGCAAACCGCTGCTTTCGACCTGGGCTGCCAAGACCGATTCGAGAGAGCCTTCAGGTTCCGCAGCGTTGAGCGGAGCGAGGCAAAGGCCGACCGTGCCGGCGAGAAACGTGAGGTGGCGCTTGTTCATGCTTTTGGTTTGCGAAGCCAGGCGCGGGTTGTCGAAGTGATAATACCGAAAATTATGAGGTATCAGAAAGTGATACCTATCTAAGGCTTATGGAACTGGAATTTGGAAAAACGGAAGCGGGGCGATTGTTGAGCGCCTTGAAAGGCTTATTCAAGGAGCGGGGTCTTGGGTACAGCGAGCTTGCGGAGCGCTTGGAGGTTTCGTTGCCAACTATGAAGCGTCTGCTCAACAAGAGCAACTTGCCGCTGGACCGCATGCTGGAGCTTTGTCGCATCGCAGGGGTCGAGCTATCGGAGGTGATTTCGCGGGCGGAGGCGCAGCGTCCGCGGCATGCGCTGTTCACGGAGGAGCAGGACCGGCTATTCGCTGAGCGGCCGGAATTCATGGGCTTTTTTCTTCGATTGGTGGAGGAGGGGAAAACTCCGCTGGAGATCGAGCGCCAGGCAGGCATCAGCCGCTTGTCGACGGAGCGTTATTTGATTGGCTTGGAGCGGGTGGGATTGCTGGAGCGCTTGGAGGGGTTGCGGTGCAAAGCTCTGGTCCGGCCGCCCTTTGGCTTCGGTCCGGGGAGTCGCGTTTTGCGCCAGCAGCAGAAGCGGTTCATGGAGCGGGTGACCGCCAGCGTGGTGGAAGGGCAGTCTGGCTCGTTCGCATTGATGAAACCGCTTAGTCTGAGCCCCGGGCTGGCGCAGGAGATGCGGACCGAGCTGGTCGAGCTGCTGGATCGATACGCTTTTTTCAGCGCTCGGGCGGAATCTCGGGGCGCGGGTCATGACTGGAACCTCGCGGTGGCCCTGGCCCCTGCGGGAGATCCGGACCAGCTGCCGGCGATCGTGGAGCTGGAGCGACTGTAGGGGCTCTTGACGAGCGCTTTGCTAGAGTGTGGCGGAAGTGGACTGGCGCGAGGCCCAGGCTTCGAGGGCGTCGTGGTCGTGGCAGAGCTGCACCAGCTGGCTGAGCATGGAAAGCGGCTCCTCCGGGTCGTCGGTGGGGCTGACGATGAGGAAGACGAACTCCACCTGGGTGCGTCCGGATCGGGACGCCACCGGCGTTTCCAGCCAGCCTAGAAGGCAGATGCTGCGCTCCAGCACGGCGCTGTAGAGGTGGTGGGCAGAAACGTCCTCTCCGAAAATGGGCGATCGGCGGCGAGCCAGTTCGGCAAGTTCCTCGACCAGGGCCTTGCCATCGAGGCGTGGTTCCACGCTGAGGGCTTCGTCGCAGAGCTGGCGGTAGACCTCGTCCAGGTCTTTGGCCCCTTTGATGCGGAAAACGCCTCCGCGCTCGACCGCTCGGCCGAGACTGCTGCGCTGGCGGCTGAGGCGGAGCACCATGGCGTCTTTCTCTGGCTTCTCCTTTCGGTGCAGGGGGAGCAAGGCGCTGCCGTTGACCGACATGAGGGCGATCTCGTCCTCGGAAATCGGGTCCATGGAGAGTTTGAGGCGGGCTTTGCCTTTGTTGAGCTCTTCCGAGACGATGCTCGGTTGCGGCAGATCGTTGAAGACGGCGAAGGCGCTTTCCGTGGTTTCGGTGCCGGAGCGTTGCGACCAGGCGAAGAGATTGCTGCGGCCGACGAAGGGCTGCCAGCGGTTGGCGATCAGCTCGTTGAGGTCGGGGTTGTCGGTGAGGGCCAGCACCCGTCCGACATCCTGAAAGTGTTCGCTGTCGCGCAGGCTTTCCGCTTCTCGAGCGTCCTCGAGCACCGCGTGCAGGTCGAGCTGCTGGGCGGCGTCGATATTGCGCTGGTTGTTGTCCACCAGAACCACCGAGCGTCCACGATCGACCATGATGCGAGCGATGGCTCGACTGAGAGCGTGGGCGCCGACGATCAGCCAGCCGTCCGCCTTGCCGCGCGACACGCCGAGCTTGCGAGCCCACCAGCCGGCGCTCAGGCCTTGGATGACCACCGTGGCGCAGATGGTGGTGTAGACGAAGGTTTCCACGATGCTGGCCTCGGCGGCGTGCTGCGGCATCTGGTTGAGCTGCAAGGTGAAAAGGGACGCCATGGAGGCGGCTACGATGCCGCGCGGGGCGACCCAGGCTAGAAAGAGTTTCTCGCGACCGGTGAGGCCCGACCCGATGGAGCAAAGAGCGATGTTGAGCGGGCGCCCTACGATCATGACGATGCCCACCGCGAGTACCAGTTTCCAAAGGTGCTGCAAGAAGAGGTTGGGATCGAGTCGGCTGACCAGCAGCAGAAAGAGGGTGGCGATCAGGATGTCGGTGAGCTCCGCTTTGAAGGCCTGGATCTGTCGCACCTCCGAAGAGCGCCGTTGGCCGACGATGACGCCGGCCACCGTGACGGCCAGCAGGCCTGATTCGTGGGAAATGAATTCTGCGGAAGCGAACACTAGCACCGCTGCGGCGAGGGCGAACGGATTGGTCAACGAGTCTGGAATCCAGGCCCGCTTGAGACACTGCTGGATGATCACTCCGCCCGCGATGCCCAGACCGAGCCCGACGGCCAGACGCAGGAGCAGTCCGCCCACTGCGGATCCGCCACCTTTCGCCACCACTAGCTCGTAGCAAAAGACCGCGACGAAGACGCCCACCGCGTCGATCAGCACGCCCTCCCAGTGCAGTATGGAACCCAGCTTCGATTTCAGTCGCAGGCGGTGCAGCATGGGCACGATCACGGTGGGACCGGTGACGATGACCAGGCTGCCTGCCAGCAGGCTGATCTGCCAGGACGCTTGAAACACCAGGTAGACTGCCGCGGAGGCGCAGAGCCAGGTGACCAGCACGCCCACCGTGAGCAGGCGTTTGATGATGCGGGGCGAGGCCAGGTAGTCCTTCGGTTTGAGGGTGAGGCCGCCCTCGAAAAGTATGATGCCGATGGAGAGGGAGACGATGACGGGCAGCACGTGGCCCAGGCTCTCCGGTTGGATCCAACCCAGTCCCGCCGGACCGAGAGCCAGCCCGCCGGCGAGCAGCAGCACGATGGTCGGCAGATCGAACTTGTGAGCGATGACGGTGAGCAGGAGGCCGACCCCCAGAGCGAGGGTGATGGCGCGGAAGGCGATGTCGGATTCCATAGGAATGTTCGGGCTCAAGGCCCGCGGGAGATTTCTTTCTTGGTTGTAGCGGGTAGCCTAGGCCGCGCCACCCTGGGGGCGAGTCCCATTGCGCAAAGTTTTGATGCGCCGCGAGGGCGGCAGGCTATCAACGCGAACGCGCGGCAGGGGGGCTGCGATTGATTGGCCGTTCAATCGGGTTGCCAACGCGGGGTGTTGGGTTAAACTGGTCTCTTCCGTTCAACCCGCCTGCTTATGAAACGTCTATCGGTTTTCTTCGCGCTTTGCTCCGTGGCCCTGGCCTGGCCGCTGTATTCCACCCAGACTCAGTTCCCGGAAACCAAGGTGATCGTGCAGTCGATCGCAGCCTCGTCCTTCGCCAAGGACGCCCCTTGCTACATGGTTTACCCGGAAGGCCGAGCCTTGGAGATCTTGCAGGAATCGGGTGCTATCGACCAGCTCGAGTCGTCCCTGCGGGAGCTGGGGTACACCATCGTGCAGCGCGAGTCGGAGGCGGCGGTCTACGTGCGGGTGCGCTTCAGCGAGTTCGAGCCCTACGCCACCGAGCTCGATCTGAACGTGCGTCCGCGCATCGACTACTCCAACGCTTCCAGCACCCGCAACCACGCGGCGATGATGAAAGGAGGCCGCTATCAGGAGCTGGCGAACCCAGGTCGAAATCGCGACCGCAACATGGTCGGAGCGATTCTAGGGCCGGAGGGAGAGATTATCGATCCGTCGCGCATGGAGCCGACTGAACCCAAGGTCATCGAGACGGAAGTGGAGCCGTTCAGCGCCACGGTCTATCCCATCACGTTCGAAGTGTCGGCTTGGTCGCTCGATGGGGATTCGGAAAACCCGCTGCGTCAAGACTGGGCGGTGCTGGCGACCTACAACAATCTGCGGGACGAGGAAACGCAGTCCCAGCTGCGCGATCTCAGCGAAATCGCCACCCGCTTTCTCGGAAAGAATCTAAAGAAGGAAAAGCTGATCCACCGTCCCTAGGCGCGGCCGATTGATGCGAACCGTCAGCCCGCGCCGCTGATCCGCTCTAGCGGGCGTCGGCCGACCAGCGATCGCTTTGCAGCAAGCTGGCCCAGTTGGGCGGCGAGTAGCACACGTAGGCCCAGGCGGCGCGATCCAGACCGGCCTGGTCCTTTATCCAAATCATGCGCCGTTGATAGGCGCTCTTGACTCCAGGCGCGAAGTTTTCCCACTCGTCCATCTTGCGCAAGGCGTCGGGAGCGGGGGAGATTTCCATCAATTCGCCCTGGATCCATTTGCCTTCCGCGGGCTGGGGTGCGCTGGTCTGGGCGATCTGAGCAGCCCGCGCGGTATCAGCGAGCAGGTCGGCGCTGGCGTCGAGAATGGCGGTGTTGGGATCGATCTGCAGGATCGGATAGCCCTCTCGCAGCTTCCAAAGCGAACCCCGGGCTTGGGCCGGCTGGGTGGACAGAGGACGCTCGCAGTGGATGGCGTGCTCGGGCTGGGAGCTCATCAGAGTGCCGTAGGTGAAGAGCGGGATCGGATTCATTTTCCAACGGAGAGTGTGGGGCGTAAGCGCAGTTGCAAGCTGCGGGCGCGGTCAACTTCTAGTCGACAGGGCGGATTCGAGCCCGAGTTGACTGTAAAGCAAATAGAATCGAATCTCCCGGCGTGAAGCGTTTGCCAGCTTGAGGCGATTTTTGTGAAGTGGGCATTACGTAATAGGTGTTTCGCTTGATGCAATGTGGAGGCAGGCAAGCGCGTTCTCGCAGTAGAGGGGCGACTTCGACTCCACAGGACAGGACGACCGAACCTATGAAAGACGATGGCGAAAAGTTAGACGAGCTGTTGGCAGCGTGGGACGATGCGAGCATCGAGCACCCGCGGCTGGGGCAACGCGTGTGGTCGCGCATCGCGAACGAAGACCAGGACTCTACGGCGCTGCCCGGGTTCTTCCAGCTGGTGAGCTCGATTTTGAGCCGCCCGATCTACGCGGCCGCTTTCGTGGTCGGCTGCGTATTGCTGGGACTGCTGCTGGCGGAGGTGCGCGTTTCGCAGCGGCAAGTGGAGCGCGGCGAGCAGCTGGCGGAAAGCTACAAGCAGGTGATCGATCCTCTGCTGAGGGACACCTATCAATTCGAATAGCGTATGTGGAAGACCCTCACAGTAGTGCTGGCCGGTTTGGCCTGCGGGATCGGAGCCCATTTCGGCTATTTCAACGCCTACGCCCCGGAGTGCTCGATCGTGGCGGATTCCTGCGAGATGGAATGGCTGCGCGACGAGCTGGATCTTTCCGAAGAGCAGTACGCCCGGGTGACCCGGCTGCACAGCGACCGCGAGAAGCAGATCCGGGCCCTCTCCAAGAAGGTGCGCGAGCTGGAGCTGATTCTGGCGGAGTTCGAAGCGGAGCGTGTGCGCGAAGGCTATGTGGACTTTCTGGAGATCCAGAACTACCTGGAAGCAAAGCGCAAACTCGACGAAGCCTGCGAAAAGTCGACCAACGACTTGATCGCTTCGGTGGTTGACGTGATGAACGTCGAGCAAAGAAAGCGGTATTTTTCTATCGTAAGCAGTAGAATAAACTAGACCATTGTCTAGGCTACCTAGTAGCAAGCTTACCTACCCGCCTATCTCCGCGTCCCAGCAGACGACTTGCAATCTGCCTCGGACTTTTCCTCTGCCCCTTTACATGCCTTCCGATAACGAGACGGATCTCGCGTTGCTCGACGAGCTTCGAAAAGGTCGCGATTCTGCTCTGAACGAGCTGATGGTTCGTTGGCAGCGCCCGCTTCTGAGTTTCGCCTATCGCTACGTTCAGAGCGAAGAGGACGCCCGGGATCTGGTGGAGGAGCTCTTCGTGCGCGTTTATCGAAACCGGGACCGATTTCGGCAGGGGACCAAGTTTTCCGCTTGGGCCTTCACCTCGCTCTCCAACCTGTGCAAGAACTTCGAGCGTTGGAAGCGCCGCCACCCGGCCTTTGCCAAGGACAGCCTGACCGATGACTGGGCGACCAAGGAAGGCTCGCTGCATCCGCAGGTCGAAACCGGCGAAGCGGATCAGCCTGACCAGCGCGCCCTGAGCAACGAAAGGATTGCCATCGTGAAGGAAGCCATCGAGAAACTGCCTCACGATCTGCGGGTGACCTTGATTCTCTATCAGTACGAGTCGCTGAGCTACAAGGAGATCGGCGAAATCGTCGGCTGCTCGGTCAAAGGCGTGGAAACGCGCCTCTATCGAGCTCGCAAGGCCCTCAGGAACATCCTCAGCAGCAGGTTGGGGCCGAGTGGCGACCTCTGGGGCGAGGACGGCGTGGCCTAGGGGATGGGGCGTCTTTCCGGGTCGGCGCCTCGCCTCCGGCCTGGACGCGTCGGAGCGAAACGAGCCCTAGTCGGCCTCCACGGTGGCGAGTTTGCCCTCGCGGTGCTGAAAGGTCTGGCGGACCAAGGCGTTGGTGCGGTGTCCTTTGGATACCGGCGGCTGGAAGCGCCACTGAGCGACGGAGTCTAGCACCACGCGCGAAAAGTCGAGATTGGTGCCGCCTACGATGTTGGGGCAGCGCACGTCGCCAAGTTCGTCGATGTAGAACTCCACGGTGACCTCTCCCTCCAGCTCGTCGCTTGGCTCCACGATCTGCAAGGGCAGCGGGATCGCGTCCAGCTCCTCGATCGATCGAGCGGTGATGGGCTGCTCGATTTGGGCGGTCTGCGTGATGTTCGTTTCGGTGGGAGCCTGAAAGGTCTGCCAGCGCAGCTTCTTGTCCAATTCGAACTCGAGGTCGACCCGCACGGTGGACGGAAAGGGCTGACCGTTGTACAAGGCAGGCTCGAAGGTCCAGGTCTCGATCGACTTCAGGGCCGAGTCCGCGAAGGCTCGGCGTGAGCTTTCCACCACGAAGGCGTCCACGAGCTCTCCTTGCTCGTCGATGCTCAAGGCCAGCGATACCTTGCCTTCCTTCACTCCGATGGCTCGCATGGTGGCGGGAAACCTGACCTCGGAACGACTTGCGATCGTGGCGGCTTCGATCTCGATCTCGGTCGCGTCCTGGGCAGAGCAGGAAGCCAGCGCCAAGAAGCACGCGGCTGCGCGGAAAAGTCGTTTCAGAGTGGGTCTGGTCATTGGTCTCAAGGCAAACACCGATAGGGGGTGGCTCACTTCAGACCAATGGGATAGAGATTGGAGCGCAAGTGAAGCCCGGAAGGACTTTACCGTCGAGTGGAGAGCCGTGCCCGCTAGAGCGCCCCGAACAGGTCGTCCAGACTGCGCTCGAGTTTGATCGGAGCCGCTTCCTTCTCTTTGGCCGAAAGCAGCAAGGCGTCGAAGATCTTGGCCAGGCTGAGGGCTTGTTTGCCGGTGAAACGCGTTTCGCTTTCGCTCAGCACGGCGGAGACGAAAGCTTCCGCTTCGGCCCGATGACTGGCGGCGGGATCGAATGGCTCCGCGTACCCTTGGCTGGAACCGTTTCGCAGGAGCTGGCCCGTTTGCAGGTCGAGGCTGGCTTCGCTGCCGGAAAGCGTCAGCTCGATGGATTCGCTCGATGAGCCGAGATCGGCGTCGAGCTGGGCTTCGATCTGCAGGCAAGCTCCGTTTCGCAGTCGCACGAATCCGGCGATCGCGTCCTCTGCCACGCTCTCCAAGCTGCTGGCGTGCCTTTGGGAAAACCGATCGTAGCTCGCCGCCATCGCTTCCGTGGCGTCCGGGCATCCGAGGGCGAACCAGAGCGCGTCGATGGCTTGGGCGCCTGTCTCCAGCAGAGCGCCGCCGCCCCGCTCTCGGTCGAGTCTCCAGGAGGAGCCGTCGTAGGGCCAGGAGGCGACCTTGACGCTGGCTCGACCCATGAAGACGTCTCCCAGGGTCCCGCTTTCAACCAGCTCGGCCGCTTTTGCGAAACGAGGATCGAAGCGCAGGGGATTGGAGCCCATGAAGGTTTTTCCCACCAGCCCGGCAGAGGTCACGATGTGGGAGAGCTCGCGAGCGTTTGTCCCGATCGGCGCGGCGCAGAGCACGTGCAACCCGGCGTCGAACGCCGCTCCGATCTGGCGCTCGTGCAGGTAGGTCGGCGTGGCGATGACCACCGCGTCCAGCTGCCCGGCTCCGATCATTTCCTCCGCGTTCTCAAACTGGCTCGAGATGCGGTGGGAGTCCGCGAGGGGCTGGCGCCGCTCGCTGTCCGGATCCGCGATGGCGGCCAGAGTGACCTGGTCGATCTGGGCGAAGGCGGCAGCGAAGGCGGCCCCGTAGTTTGCTCCGGCGATTCCGATGCGAAGGGAAGGCATGTCCCGAAGGTGGGCGCGGTTTGACGCCATTGCAATGCAACGCTGCGTCCTCGAACGCCGCTCGATGCCTAGCGGCGGGGATCGAAGGGCCGTTTTCGAGATGGTATTTGGGTCTGACTCGGCTAGCGTTTGGCCCAGCAAGCGATGTTGAGGCTAGACGGATTGAGGTTTTTGGATTGGAGGGCGATTTCTCTGGCGATTTCGTCCGGAGAGGTGGCTTGCCTGATGGGCGGAAGCGGTTCTGGAAAATCGCTGCTGCTGCGGGCGGTGGCGGACTTGATCCCGCGCCAGGGCAAAGTCTGGCTGGACGACGAGGAGAGCGGCGAGGTCGAGCCGGGCCAATGGAGGCGTCGCGTAGGCTATTTGCCGGCGGAGACGCTTTGGTGGGAGGATCGCGTCGAAGATCACTACCTGAATCGGCCGGAGAACCAGGTCCTCGCTGAGCTGGGCTTGTCGGAGGAATGCCTGAGCTGGGAGGTTTCTCGTTTGTCGATGGGCGAACGACAGCGCCTGGGCATTCTGCGCCTGCTGGATCGCGGCCCTCGGGCTTTGTTGTTGGATGAACCGACTTCCAACCTCGACGAGCGAACGGCCCGGTCGGTGGAGTCCTTGCTGCTTGGATACGTCGAGAGAACCAACGGTTGCGCCCTTTGGGTGACGCATGACGAAGGGCAGGCCCGACGAATCGGCAATCGCAGTTTTCTGATGGCGAACAAGAGCGTGCAGGAGGTGGGGCGTGGCTAGCATCGATCTTTCCTATGGAGACTTGGCCCTCGCCGCCCTGATCCTGGTTTCCTTGGCGGCGCTGTTTTACGCCATGCGACTTGGGCTCTCTCGCAGCCTCTTGATTGCCGGGGGGCGCATGATGGTCCAGCTCGCTTTGATCGGCTATGTCCTGCGTTACCTCTTCGAATCCGGGCAATGGTGGATGGTGGCGGCCATGGCTCTGGTGATGCTGACGGTTGCCTCCAGAGAAATCCTCGCTCGACAGAAGCGCCGCCTTAGCGGCTGGCGCAGCTGGCGGCTGGGGGCTTCGACCCTTTTTGTTTCCTCGTTCGCCATTTCGCTTTTCGGCTTGGCGGTGGTGGTGCGGCCGGAGCCTTGGTACACGCCTCAATACGCCATCCCCATACTCGGCATGATCATTAGCAACACCATGAACGCCATCAGTTTAGGCATGGATAGGCTCACCGATTCCATTTTCACCAATCGCAACGTGATCGAGCAACGTCTTGCCTTGGGGCAAGCTCCTTCGGAGGCGATCGGCGGCTATGCGAGGGATTGTATCCGTTCTGGAATGACGCCGGTGATAAACTCGATGTCCACCGCTGGCATCGTGTCGCTGCCTGGCATGATGACGGGACAGATTCTGGCGGGCGCGTCTCCGGTAGAGGCAGTCGAGTACCAGATCGTGATCTGGTTGATGATCGCGGGAGGCTGCGGCTTTGGCATGACGGTGGCGATCAAGCTGCTCAAGGGGCAGCTCTTTGACGAGCGGGATCGCTTGCGCCTGGATCGCTTGCGGTAGGAGGGGGTAGGGGTTCGCCGCTGGGCTCAGGGGACGCCAGCGAGCAGGGCTTCGCGCGAGGCGAGCGCTTTGTTTCCCCTTGCTTCCTGGGAGCTTGCGCGTTGCATGAGGGGCGTGTCGGACGAGAATCTTGGCAAGGAATCAGATGGACAATCCATCCCGTGGTGGGACCGCGCATGGCGATGGTTCAAGAAGGGGGAGGACTGGTCTATCGCGTTGGCCCTTGGGGGCATGATGCTGCTGCCCCTGATGGAGATCGTGCTGCGTCAGTTCGACTCCGGGATATCTGGCAGTTCGTCGATCCAGCAGCACCTCGTTCTTTTTGTCGCTATGATCGGCGGCGTCATCGCGGCGCGGGAGTCGAGGCTTCTCTCTCTCTCCACCTTCACTGCGTATTTGAAACCTAGATACGCGGCCGCGGCCAAGAACGCGAGCAGCTCCATCGCGGTATTCGTGTCGGCTAGTCTTTGCGCGGGCAGCTGGAGGTTTGTGAGAAACGACTTCGCTGACTACGAGGCGGAGCTCTTTCCGGGATTTCCTCTCTGGTGGGCGAAGCTGATTTTGCCCTTTGGGTTTTTCATGCTCACCGTTCGCTTGATTTGGAAGTCAGGCGATCGGTGGTGGCTGCGTTTGATCCCGATCGTGGTTTCGGCGGGCCTGTTCGCGTTTGGCTTCTACGAGTTTGACGAGGTGGAAGGCTTTGTATGGCCGTTGCTGATACTTGTTCTGGTCGCGACGGTGCTGGGCGCTCCGATATTTGTGACGCTTGGGGGATCGGCTCTGGTCTTGTTCTGGGGTTGGGGCGGCTATTGGCCGGAGGAAGTGGGCCCGATCTTGGCTCTCAACCTCTACGATCTGGTGAAGAGCCCCATGCTGGTCACCTTGCCGCTCTTCACTCTAGCCGGCTACCTGCTGGCCCAGGGCCAGTCGTCGCAGCGTTTGATACGTTTGATCAACGCTGTGTTTGGCAGAGTGCGGGGAGGTCCGGCTATTGTGACGGTGCTGGTCTGCACCTTCTTCACCGTTTTCACCGGGGCTAGCGGGGTGACGATCTTGGCCTTGGGTGGCTTGCTCATGCCAGTGTTGACCGCGGCGGGCTACGACGACCGACGAAGCATCGGGCTGCTGACGGGAGCCGGTTCGCTTGGGGTGCTTTTCCCTCCCTGTCTCCCCTTGATCTTGTACAGTGTGGTGGCGTCTACTGCTCGCGTGAGCATTTCGCTCGAGCAGATCTTTCTTGGCGGTTTGCTCCCGGGCTTGCTGCTGCTTGTGTTGACGATTGGATACGGCGTTATACGACAGCCGAAAAGGGAAGCGATCCAAGGCGAGGCCCCGTGGGATTTCACGTCGTGGATTCGAGAATTGGGTCGGGCTGCCCTGGCGGCCCTTGGCGAGATGCTGCTTCCGATAGTGGCCCTGTTCGCGTTGTTCAGTGGCTATGCTACACCGGTCGAAGCGGCTTCGGTTTCCGCTTTCTACGCCATGTGCCTCTATCTTGTCGAAGCGAAATGGATACGAAAAGTGTCCATCGTGAAGGAGCTACCGGGCGTGATGGCGGAGTGCGGCTTGCTGGTAGGAGGCGTCTTGCTGATCCTCGGAGTTGCGATGGGATTCACCAACTATCTGGTCACCGCGATGGTGCCGACTCAGGTCGTGGAGTGGGCAACGGCCAACATCGACAATCCCTTGGTGTTTCTTCTGTTGCTCAACGTGTTTCTGATCATCGTGGGCTGCTTGATGGATATCTTTTCCGCCATCATCGTGATCGTGCCCTTGATCGTACCGCTCGGGGCGGCGTTCGGCATCGATCCGGTGCACCTTGGCATCGTTTTCCTGGCGAACTTGCAGCTTGGATACATCACTCCGCCGATCGGCATGAACTTGTTTCTTGCCAGCTATCGTTTCGAGAAGCCTATGAGCATGGTGATACGCGCAGCGATGCCGATGCTCGTGGTATTTGTCATCGGAGTGCTGGCCATCACCTATTGGCCGGCCCTCACTACTTGGCTGCCAAGCGTGGTGCTGGGAGAATAAGGAAATGGATACAGACGCGCACTGGGAGAAGTGGGGTGAGCTGGATCCCTATTACGCTGTGCTGACCAATGATTCCTATCGCTCGGCGAACCTGACCGATCAATCGAAGAAGGCGTTTTTCGATTCTGGGGAATCGCATTTGCGGGAGGTGCTTGCGAAGTGTCGCCATTATTTGGATGCGGAGTTCGAGCCAGCTTCCGCGGTGGACTTCGGCTGCGGCACCGGTCGGGTGCTGATACCGATGGGGCGTGAGGTGGAGACGGCGGTTGGGATAGACGTCTCTTCAGCGATGCTCGAGGAAGCGCGGAGAAACTGCCAGGCGCGCGGCTTAGGCAACGTGTCGCTAGTCAAGGGGGACGACCATTTGTCGGGGCTGGCGGGTGAGTTCGACTTTATCCATTCCTTTATCGTGTTGCAGCACATCCCCAAGGATCGGGGGATGCGGATCCTGAATCGGCTCCTCGGTCATTTGAAGTCGGGAGGTATTGGGGCGATCCAAGTTACGTATTCAAGATTGTACGACAGGAATACACGACGGTTCTCTCGGGGCATGCGGGCCCGGAGATTCGTGCGCCGATTGGTTGCTCGATTGCGGCGGGCGGTGAGGGGAGCCGGGAGCGAGCGGGAGCCGCCAATGCTGATGACTGCGTATGATCTGGGGGAAGTTTTCGATCTGCTCTGTGATCACGGAATCTCACGCATTTATTCCGAGGCGACGAATCACCAGGATACCCGCGGCGTCTTTCTGTATTTTCAGAAAGCTTGAACCCTTGGGGTGATGTGTTTCGCGCATGGGCTTGGCCTGGATGGGCGTTTCGAGGATATATCGTCAACCCGATTCCTAGTTCGAGGCAGGAGCCTCTACGCCTGTCCTGCGCTGGAGCTGGTCTTGATAAATCGACTGGGGGATCAACGATTCGCCGCGGTCGATGCCCTCGGAGAAATCGACAGGCGCGGTGCGTTCGGCGGAGCCGGGACGTTTCTCAGTCAGTCTGATCGCCGAGGCATTGCCGCTGGTGCCGATGATGTATCCGTGGCCGAACTGCTGGCTGTGCACGATGTAGTCGGCTTTCTCGTGGTAGGCGTCGCCTCTGGTGTTCCAGAAAAGGGTTTGGCTGGAGGTCATGCCATGGTCCGGGTTGCCTCCCCAGTCTCCCCGATAGGCGGCCTCGAGGTAGGCTCGTTCTACCCGATTGCTGTCGAAAAGGTTCGAGTGGGAGAAAACGCCATGGTGGTCGCTGCCGATGCCGGCGGTTGGCTGAGGCGATGTGTCCGCGATCTGGATACCGCTGTTGTGATCGTAGCAGCGCGTGATGACGTTGCCCGAATTCTCCATGCGCCACATGACGATGCCGTGTCGGCAATGTCCGACCTCGGAATCGGCCACTAGGCATTCGTTTGCCGAGTTGAGCCGGATCATGTATCCGTTTCCGCCACCCCCTCCGTATTGGGCGTGGGAGAGATGCAGGCGTTGGAGGGTGATGTTGCGGGACCATTCCAGCTTTACGCCGTTTGAGAGGAGGTGGGCTCCATTGTCGTTTTTCGGGTTGAAGGAGCGTATGTCTTGTATCCATCCGTTTACGACGCCTCTCATTTCGATAGCGAAGGAATCGTGTGCATGATAGGCGGGTTTGGAGGGATCGGTATAGTCGGTTTCGCCCCATTCGCTACCGGGAACGCGGTGGTTTCCTATGGAGAACTGTTCCAGCCCGACCTCCGAAAGATGGGAGGCGGTGCGGTAGACTCGGGCTCCGTCGCGAGTATTGAGCGCCCAGCGAGTAGGGATATCGAGGGTTATCGCTTTGTTGTCTGTATCAATCGCTACGATACGACGCAAAATGCGTGGGCCGCCCAAGGAATCCGCCTGGTCGAGCCAGGAGACGCCGTCGGCTCCGATGGCCATGTTGAGCTCCTTTACGAAGGCGTTAGTGGCTGGGTTGTGGACGACGATCCAATCGCCTACGGAAAACCCTTCGGTCTGCTCGAGCGCAATGGTCCTGGTGGGACCTAGAGCATCGGCAGCGAGAAGAACCTCCTGGGAGGTCTCGCTCGTCCAGGATCCCCAGTCCGGTGGACGAACGCGGATGATTTCCGCGTTCCTCATTGCAGTGGTTGTATTGAAAAGAAAGGTACGTTCTGTCCCGGCCCCGCGCAGAATGACGTTGGAGGCATGAATGCTAAGACAGGCGTCGGCGTTCGGGGGCAGCGAAAGCCTATAGCTCCCTTGCTGCAGAAAAACGATGCCACCTCCCTTTTGCGAAGCCGCGTCTATGGCCATCTGGATGGCTGCCGTCGAGTCCGTCTCCCCCGTGGGATCGGCAGCGAAGGCCTCCACCGCGTCGAACACCTTCCATTCAGGTTGGGGAATCGGCTGTTCGCCTTGACGATAGCCGGCGTAGGAGAAGTCCTGCAGAAAGAGATCGTGGATGAATGATGGGGGATTGTCGGCCTGGTGCGGAGCGACCCAGTCCTCAGGGTAGAGCGATGATCGCCAGGCGTTTTGGGCCGGGAGCGAATGGGCGAGGATGCCGGCGACTAGCAAGGGTAATACGCGATAGGGAAGGAAGGGCATGGGTTGTGAGGTCGTTTGCTTCGGGCTATTTTCCTCCGGTGGTGGTGATGCCTTGGATGAAGGTTTTCTGTGTGAAGAAGAAAAGAACGATCAGGGGCAGGATGACCAGTGTGGAGGCGGCCATGAGGTAGTGCCATTCGGTGCCCCCAGAGCGGGACTGGAACGCCTGGAGGCCGAGGGCCAAGGTGTAGTTTTCCTGGCTGTTGATGAAAATGAAGGGAGCGAAGAAATCGTTCCAGCAGTGCATGAAAGTGAAGAGAGCGATCACCAGGAGAGCGGACTTGCTCAGCGGCAGAATGATTTGGAAGAAGATCCTCAGTTCGCTGCAGCCGTCGATGCGAGCCGCTTCCGTAATTGATTTCGGGATACCGAGGAAAAACTGTCTTAAAAGAAAGATGTTGAACGCGTTTCCAAGAAAGAAAGGCACGTAGAGCGCTTTGAAGGTGTCAATCCAATCCAGTTCCCGGAAAAGGGCGTAGGTCGGTACCATGATGACAGGAAAGGGGATCATCATGGTGGCGATGCAAAGGTAGAAAACCTGGTCTCTGCCACGCCATTCGATACGCGAGAATCCGTAGGCTGCAAGGGCGCTGGAAAGCACGGATCCGACTACCGACATGAGAGCTACGAAAAGCGTGTTGCCGGCGTAGCGCCAGAAACGGCCCATGGAGTCGATGGCTTCGGGAAAGTTTTCCCATTTCCACTCCGAAGGAATCCAGACTGGAGGAAGGGCCATGGTTTCTTCCAGCGGCTTGAAGGCGGTCGATAGCATCCAGGCGAAGGGGGCCGCGAATTGGATGGCGAAAAGGATAAGAAGGGCGTAGAGGATGAGCCTTCCGAATAGACTGAGCTGATGCGTGGGCACGGCTATGAGTGATGATGTAGGAACGGAGAACTAGGAAGCGCAGTTCGTATTCACTTTTCTACTTCCCAAGGTAGTGTACGCGGCGCTCGGAGAGTTTCATGAGGGTTAGGGTGAGGCTTACGATAAGGAGGAAAAAGATCAGGGCCATGGCGCAAGCGTAGCCCATTTCCCAATCCTGGAAGGCTTTGAGATAGATGTAGGTGGCGGCGAAAAGCATGGAGCCGCCAGGCCCGCCGGGTGGTTCATTGACTCCGTCCATCATGACGAAGGGCACCGCGAAGACCTGGAAGGAGGCGATGAAGCCCATGATCATATTGAACAGAATGTAGGGCGAGACCATCGGGAGCGTGACATGGCGGAGCTTGGTCCAGAACCCCGCTCCATCCAGTTCGGCCGCCTCATAGAGCTCCACGGGCGCTTCTTGGAGACCAGCAAGGAAGATAACCATGGCATGGCCAAGCCCCCAGACGGAAGCCACCACCAGTCCGAGTTTCGTAAACTGAGGATCCTCCAGCCATGCAGGGGTATTGAAGCTCGTACCGAGGACCGCGTTTGCGAAATCGGCGAAAGGGGAAAGGAACTGGTTCACCAGGCCGACCTCTCCATTGAGCAGCCATCGCCAGATGATGCCTAGGCAGACCATTGGGACGAGCGAAGGCAGGAAGAAAGCGGTGCGGAAGACGCTTTTCCCCACGACGTTGAAGTTGAGCAGGATGGCGAGAAAGCAGGCGATCGCGGTGTTGATCGGTACACTCAACGCAGCGAAGAACACTGTATTGAAAACTGCCTTACGAAAGCTCAGATCACCGGCGAGCTCTTGGTAGTTTTCCGCCCCTATGGGTACGGGAGGGGCGAGCACGGAATAGTCGGTGAAGGAAAAGTAGATCGTCGCCACCAATGGATAGAGGGAGAAGGCGAGGAAACCAAGGATCCATGGGCTGATGAAAAGTAGCCCCTTGAGCGTATTCTGTTTTTCGGTACGAGTCACTGTGGAAAGGGGAGGTGCTGTTTGGAAAGGCGGTGTCGGCTCACGGGGATTGTCGCCACAGCTTCTGGTAGGCGTCTTCTACGCGACGCCAGCGAAGCAGCTTCTTGTCTAGGGCCCGTTGCTGCTTGTATTGGAGGAGCGATAGCGCTTCGTGAGGCGTCTTCAATCCGTAGGTGATGCTGTTGACGGCCTCGTTGGTTTCGGTGAAGTAGTTTTGGAAGTGCGCGAGTTGGGGTCTCGGTTTGGCGTGACCGGAGTTCGCGACGTCCAGAAAAACGTTCAAGTGCGGATTCGGGTGTTTGTCATAGAAATTTGGAGACACCTCCTTGAGTGATGTCATCTTCCCGTGAGCGAGCGCGAGCTTTTCGAGAGGGGCGACAGCGCTGAGGTATTTGATGAAGGCGAAAGCTTCCCGAGCTCGCTTGGCTCCTTTGGGGATGACGATCAGGTCGGCGTCGGCAATGGCGAAGTAGGGGCGATCCGTGTCTTCCGCTGCGGGGAAGGGAGCGCATCCGTATTCGAAATCTTCGGACGCAAAGGTTTCCACGAAGCGATTCATCCAGATGCCCTGCAGCACCATGGCGACCTTGCCTGCGAAAAAGGGATTTTGAGGCGAGCTGAAACGTCCGAAGCCGGAGCGGAGCTTGATCAGCTCTTCCGAACCGAAGCGTTCGTGGTAGGATGCCAGCCAGTCGCCGGCTCGCAGCCAACCTTGCTCGAGGAAGAGCATCTCATCCTCGCCGTCGAAGGAGCCTTGGCCGAACCAGTTGCTCCACTCCGGCCTCCACCATCCGGGCTCCAGTGGAAAGTGGCCGATGCGTTCGATCGATCCATCGTCGCGATGCTGCGTAATGATGTCGTTGATACGTTCCAACTCCTCGATTGTTTGCGGGGGATGCTCCGGGTCGAGACCGAGTTCCCGAAAGATCGCTTTGTTGTAGTGGAGCGTGGTGACGGAGCAGGTGAGGGGAAGAGCCCAGATATGGTCGCGGTAGGTAGCGGTTTCCCAGAAGGTTTTGACATAGCGCTCGGGGCCGATGTCGGCTTCTTCGCAAAAGTGGTCAAGCGGGGTGAGGGCGTTGTTTTCCGCGTAGGCGGGAATGTACTGGTTGCTCATGATGGCGATGTCCGGCGGATTTCCGCCCGCGGTGGCCAGCATGATCTTGGTATTGGGGTCGGTGATATTGAGGCAGCGGATGAAGAGCGAGTCCTGCGAAGTGTTGAAGTCGTCAACGACCGCGTCGATGCCAGCGCGCTCGGTCCCCGTCCAGCTGGTCCAAAGGGTGACGATGACTCGCCCGTCCTCTGTCGTTTCTTTGTCGATACGCGAGCAAGCGACGAGTGGCGCGAGGGCGCATGCGAAGAGGAGAAGCGGTGTTTTTAGACCACGAAAGAGCACGGATACGGGTGAGGTTTGATTCTGAGATGCTAGGCGTGGCATTGTTGATAAACGCTCGCAGCGCTTGAGCAAAGCAAGAACTGAGCGGGAAAGGGATTCGCGTCAGCGGGGACTAGAATTCTTGACCAGGTGGAATCTGGGATTCGAAAAGGAGCTGTTCGTCCACTCTGCGGGCAAGGCGGTCGCGGTTCCTTCGGATGATTCCCTGATCGCTTTCGGCAACGGCTTTTTCCGCTAGAATGAGAGCCTGGTCGAGGTCCTGCTCCCGCTCCGCGGCCAGCGAGAGGTTGTAGAGGATCTTGGCCTTTAGGAAGCCAGGTTGCTCGAGCGGGAGCAGGCTCTGCCAGATCTCGACGGCGTCTTTCCAGTAGGCGGAACTGGCGAAGCGTTCGGCGGCCTCTTCAAGTTGCTCCTTATGGCGGCTGCTGGAGTCGACAAGGATCTTGCGTGATACGGAGATGGTGTGCGGGGTGAGGGAGCGGGCGAAATCGTTGATGGCCGTCTCGAGCGACCGTTCGAGCAGGGCGTCGCGCATGGCCGCAATCCTGCGGCTGCTGATGGAGCTTCCATAGTCGCTCCACTCCTCCTTTGACTGCGAGGAGGTCGTCTTGAAGTCGACCCAAAGCCCGGACAGCGGGTCGTAGACACGGAAGACCACAGTGCAGGTGAGACGGAGCCAGCCGTCGTAGTAGGTCTTCTTCTTGACCTCGTCGTTCTTGGATTTCTCTTCGACGATGCGTTTCTCTTCGTGCTCGCCCACCACCACTTCGACGCTTTCCAAGGCGAGCAGGATGTCGGCCGAATGCTGCGCCGCGAGCGCTCCCACTTCGGAGGCGGCAAGCGGGGGAGGCAGCTCTCCAAAAGCGGTGTTTTCCGGTTTGGAGATGGCGGGAGGGCTGGTCATGAGCATGACCTCATATTTCCCGAACTCCTCGAAGATGGTGACGAAATCGATGGCGAGGGAAACGCTCAGGAGCGAGGCCAAGGCCGTTCGGATGGATTGCTCCTGCGACCTGCTGTGCCGCTTGTGAAGCTGTTTGATGAGAGGGGTGTTTTTGACGATGAACGAACCGACCAGCGTCCGATCGGCCTCGTCTTGATAGTGGGTCCAGTGGCGGTCGATAAGAAGTATGCGTTCTCCCGCGAATGGCAGCTCGTCCGTGGCCGGTTTGCTGATCCGATAGGTGGCGTGGTGGCTGGCGCAGCTTGTCAGGAGGCACACCAGCGCGATCGCCGCCAGGCTTCGCAAGGGGAGTGGGGGTAACATGTTGCGACGCTAGTGCATCGAGACTGATTTGAAAAGGACAAGCTTGCTTGGAGTGGCTTCGTCCCTTGACGAGTGGGAGGAGTTTGCGAGGATGCGAAGGATGAATATTGTCTTGTTCGAAGAAGGCGAAATCGAGGCGGGGTATTTGCCAAACAACGACGATCGGGTCGAGCATGTGAAGAAGGTGCTGCGACGCGATGTCGGGGAGAGCTTCGATGCGGGGCAGATTCATGGCAAAAGGGGGAAGGCCACGGTGTTGGAGTACGGGAGCGTTTCCATGTCGCTGCGCTTCGATTTGGAGATCGAGGAGCCAAAACTGCTGCCGATCGATTTGGTGGTGGGATTGAGTCGCCCTCAAACCATGCGCAAGATCCTCAACGAAGCGACTTCCTTGGGAGTTCGCAGTATTCGATTTGTGGTGACGGAGCGTGGCGAGCCGTCCTACGCTCAGTCGCGATTGTGGACCACGGGCGAGTGGCGTCGGCATGCCCTGGCAGGCGCTGCCCAGGCCTTCACCACCCGTCTGCCTGTGGTGTCCTGGGGGATGCCCTTGGAGGAGGCCCTAGGCGCCTTCGGCTGTTCCGACGAGCGCCTGTTGGCGCTCGACAACTATGAGGCGATGACGCGGCTCGGCTTGGCGGTAGGGGACTGCGAGGCTATCGCCCTTGCGGTCGGGTCGGAGCGGGGCTGGACTGGACCGGAGCGCCAGCTCCTGCGCGAGCGAGGCTGGCAGCTGGTCGACATGGGAAAGCGCGTGCTCCGCACGGAAACCGCGGTGGTGGCTGCGGTGGGAGTGGCCCGGGAGTTGATGGAGTTGCCGCTCGGCTGAATCGTGCGCTACCGTTACGAATCGGACACGGATCTGAAACGCCACGTGGCGTTTCGTTACGGGAGGAAAACGATTTGGTAAAGCGGTTTTCATCGCGTTGACAGGCCTGGGCCTGGCCGGTTGAGAGCATGTCGTTGCGCTATGGGTTAAACGTCTTTCCCGGACGCGTATGCAGACATCAACTACAACTGACTAGGAAATGAAAACTACCGCACTACTGATACCCGCGGCGTTGATATCGGCTGGACCGCTGCTGGCCCAGAGCGACAATCAAAGCATCTCAGACGTCACTGAGCTCGAGGAGGTCTTTGTCTTCTCTCAATCCACTACGCAATCGAACGCAGTGCTCAGCCTGGAGCAGCTGGAACTGGCCTCGCCCATGACGAGCGCCTTGGATCACATCGACCGATTGCCGGGCGTGGTGGTTCAGGAGGGCGACGCGTATGGAGGAGACGACTGGTCAACATCAGTCAGTATCCGTGGATTCCAGACGGATCGAAACTCCAGCCAGCTCGGCTACACCATCGATGGCTTGCCGAACGGCAACACCAACTACGGAGGCGGGGCCAAGCCAAACCGCTTCATCGACTCGGAAAACATCGGCAGCGTGGTGGTTTCCCAAGGCGCGGGCGACATCGCTTCGGCTTCGACCACAGCGCTCGGCGGGACCATCCAGTACATGATGATCGACCCGGGCTACGAGGAAAGCGTGTCGGTCCAGTACTCGACTGGGGACAACAACATGCGTCGCTATTTCCTCCGCTACAACACGGGCGAGATAGGCGAGAATACGCGAGCGTTCATCAGCCTCTCCGACTCCTTCCACAATCGTTGGACCTCCGAGGGAGAGAATGGCCTGGCGGACCGGTTGCACGTGGATTCCAAGGTAGTGAGTAAATGGGGACAGGTGAATGTTGAGGCACGGCTCTCCTATGACGACATTCACGAGGACAACTACAATGGCGTCACCTTGGAACAGTTCGCGGCCAATCCGAACTGGGACTACTTGACCGGAGAATGGACCGGGATGCCAAATCCGGACCAGTATTTCGTCGAAGGCTGGTCGACGGTGCGCGAAAACACGCTCGGCGGCTTGAAGCTCGACATGCCTTTAGGCGACAATGGCACCTTGATGCTGCAACCGTATTTTCACTCGCAAAGCGGCGAGGGGCACTGGATCCCGCCTTATCAGCGGCGCGGTTGGGATGAAGAAGGAAACCCGACCTCCATCGCCCAGCTCGCAGCCACCGAGGCTCGCGTTTTCTTCTACGATGCAGCGGGAAATGACATCCTCCCTTTGGATGAGGACGGAAACCCGCTCGCGAATCCCTTCGACATCGAGACCTATCCAGAGGCGGTGCAAGCCGGAGCGGTGCCTGCGTCGTCGTTCCGTACGTCGCACTACGGCAACAGCCGCATCGGCGCGCGGGCGAACTATACGCTGAAGACCGAGGGGAACACCTTGGATGTCGGATTTTGGTACGAGCAGCAGGAGCGCGATTCGGGCCGAGACTGGCACAAGATTCTCGATGCGTCGGTCGGCATGGAGTATGACTATCGCCCCTACTGGACCGATTTCGACCAGACCTTCGACACGGACACCACAATGCTCTACGTGCAAGACACCATCGAGTGGGGCAGCGTCACGGCGCAGATCGGACTGAAGCAATACTATGTAGAACTTTCTGGATACGACAACATCGCCAGCGAATCTCTTGGCTCCCTCGATAGCGACTCCGACCTGCTGCCAAGCGTGGGCTTGCTCTATGACCTGGGAGACCACGCCGGGCAGCTCTTCGCGAATTACACCGAAAACTTCAGCGCTATCAACGACAACGTTTTGCTGCGCGACGCGAGCCCTAGCCTCGCTCCGGAACAGAGCGACAGCATCGACTTGGGATACCGCTACACACGCGATCGATTGTCGTTCACGGCTTCCACCTACATGATCGAGTTCGACAACAAGATCTCTTTTGTGGACCCGGGCGATGACGACTTGACGGAGATCGACTACGACATCGGGACCGGTGGCGGATTCGTCAACGTGGGCGGTATCGAGTCGAAGGGCTTGGAGCTGGCGGCGAACTATCAGTTCAATTCCGCGTTCTCTGGTTACGTAAGCGCTACGTATAACGATTCCGAATACACGAAGACCGTTCCGGAAAACGGAGTCGTCGCGGGCAACGAGGTAGTCGGCTCGGTGAGCGAGCTCTTGACCGCGAGTCTGTTCTACCGATCCGAAGCCGGCTACTACGCAAGTCTTGCAGCGAAGTGGACGGGTGATCGTCAAGGCACGTTGGACAACAGCGAGCAGATGGAAGCCTACACCAAGGTGGACATGACCTTCGGCTATCGCCGAGCTTTCGATACCGATGACGGTTTCGTCAAGGCGCTTCGAGCAGAGCTTAGGGTTTACAACGCTTTCGACGCCCGCTACCTTGCTACTCCTGATGGAGACGCCCGAGTCAGCGCCGGCGCCTACTTCATCGGCGCTCCCCGCAACGTGTCGATGACGTTTGGATTGGAATTCTAGTTCTGAGTTTCGGCGTCTGGGCTTCGAGTGGTCCAGGCGCCGTTTTCTGATTCTCTCAACCGAAATGAACTCTCTTTCTTCTTTTCTGGTAGCCGTCTGCGTCGGGGCTTCGTTGACCCAAGCTGCCTGGGGCGAGCCGATTACGCGCATCGCGTTTGGATCCTGCGCCGAATCCAGCAAGCGGCAGCCCATTTGGGAGTCGATTCTCAATGACGATCCGGAGGTGTTTGTCTTGCTCGGTGACAATATCTACGGGGACACGACGGAGGTCGAGGTATTGAGGGAAAAGTATCGAGAGTTTGGTGACGTAGGCGGATTCAAGCGATTGAGGAATGAGGCCGAGGTGGTGGCGACTTGGGATGACCACGACTATGGGATGAACGATGCAGGGCGGGAGTATCCCTTGAAGCGCGAGTCGCGCGAGGCGTTTTTGACTTTCTTTCGAGAGGAGGAGAGCAGTCCTCGCTGGACGCAGGAAGGTGGGATCTACACTTCCTATCTTTGGGGAGAGCCCGGGCGTAGCGTTCAGCTGATTCTTTTAGACTTGCGCTGGGACCGAACGCCTCTGGCTGCGGTCGACGCGGAAACCTATCGAAAGAAATGTCGCCCTGCGAAGATGGGGCCTTACCTACCGCAAGAGGATGATTCGGCCCGGATCATGGGCGAGGCCCAGTGGCGGTGGTTGGAAGCCCAGTTGGAGAAGCCGGCGGACATTCGGATCATTGGCTCGAGCATCCAGGTTCTTTCGGACTTCACGGGGTGGGAGGCTTGGGCGAATTTTCCCAAGGAACGTCAACGGCTGTTCGCGCTGATCGAGAAGGCGCGAGCCCATGGTACGTTCCTGATCAGCGGCGACACGCATTGGGCGGAGTTTAGCCGGCTGGATTTGAAAACCGGCTACCCCTTGTGGGAGTTGACCTCCAGTGGATTGACCGAGGAATGGTCGGACGTGAGTCCAAACAAGAACCGCATCGGGCGTCCCTACAGCAAAGCGAACTATGGCTTGATCGAAATCTCGTGGAACGCTCCGCAGCCGCAGGTGACTTTGTCGGTAAAGAATGTGAATGGACGTATCGAAATGCAGAATACAATTGTTCTGTCCGACCTGAAGTTTTAAGCAGCATTGTGAAATGAACAGACGTAACTTTTTCCGAAACACGGCTCTGGCCACTGGCGGACTGCTGGTGGGCAATGCCAGCGCCAGGGCGGACGTGGTGAAACCGCGACGTTCTTTGCGCATCGCGCACCTGACGGATATTCACGTGATGCCAGGCAAGGGAGCTGCCGAAGGGATGGCGAAGGCGTTTCAGCACGCTCAGTCCCTGTCTGACCGTCCTGACTTCATCTTCAATGGCGGTGACTGCATCATGGATGCCTTGAAACATGAGAAGGCGGAGGTGGCGGCTCAATGGAGCGAGTGGCAAGGCGTCTTGAAGAACGAGCGGGAGCTGCCTATGTATTCCGCCATAGGAAATCATGACGTTTGGGGCTGGGCTCTTAAGGACCGGGCTCGTCGAGGCGACTACGGAAAACGCTGGGCCATGGAAGAGCTCGGACTCGACAGGCGATACTACGCATTTGAGAAAAAGGATTGGCAGTTTGTGGCGCTAGATAGCGCTCACGTGGATTTGAATTCGGAACGTGGATACACGGCTCGATTGGATGAAGAGCAATTCGCTTGGTTGCAGGACACGCTGGAGCGGTTCGATGCAAACAAACCCGTTTGCGTGCTCTCGCACATTCCGATCATCAGCTTCTGTCCGTTCTTCGACGGAGAGAACGAAACGTCTTCCGATTGGGTGGTCCCTGGTCCGTGGATGCACATCGACGCGCGTCGAATAAAAGACCTGTTCGCGCGTCATCCGAACGTGAAGGTGGGATTGAGCGGCCACATCCATCTCGCTGACGAAGTGAAGTACCTCGGCGTGACCTATCTTTGCAACGGCGCCGTCAGCGGCGGTTGGTGGGACGGCAACTACCAGGAATTTCCGCCCGCTTATGTCATCGTCGATCTGTACGAGGACGGAAGCGTGCGAAGCCAATACGTGCCCTACCTGGCCTAGGCGGCATCGAAGACGTCAGAATGCGCGCTGGGGTCGGCTAGTTCTGCTGGTACTCCGGAACGGTGACGCGTTCGACTTCGTCGAGCGTGGTGAGACCGAGCAGGGCCTTTTTCAGCGCGTCTTCGCGCAGGGAACGGAAGCCGACGCGATTGGCAGCTGCCTGCAGCTCGTGAAGGGGGGCTCGATTGGTGATCATCTCCCGCATCTCCTCCGAGACTTCTACGATTTCATGCACCGCGATGCGTCCGCTGAAGCCGGTTTGGTGGCAGCTCGTACAGCCTTTGCCGCGGAAGAATGCGTGTTTTCTGATGGTGTCCTCCAGAAAGTACTGTTCGAGCACTTCCGGCTTTGGCTGATAGGCCTCTTTGCAGTGATCGCAAATTTTGGATACAAGTCTCTGGGACATCACTCCGTTGATCGCAGGCGCCACCATGTAGGGATCCACGCCGATCTCCACTAGTCGGAGAATGGCTTGGGTGGCGTTGTTGGTGTGCAGGGTGGTGAGCACCATGTGACCTGTCAGAGCGGCTTCGGTGGCGATCTTGGCGGTTTCGTGGTCTCGAATTTCGCCGACGAGTATGATGTCCGGGTCCTGTCTGAGCGCTGCTCGAAGAATGCTGGCGAAGTTGAGCCCGATGCCGTGCTTGACCTCGAAATGGTTGACCCCTGGAAGCTGGTATTCGACCGGGTTCTCGATGGTCATAATATTGCGATTGCGATCGTTTAGGTAGTCGAGAGCTGAATACAGGGTTGTAGTCTTACCCGATCCTGTCGGACCGGTGACGATGAAGATGCCGTTCGGTTTGGCGACCACGTTGCGGAAGCGCTTCATGTTCGGCTTCGAGAAGTAGAGTTCGTCGAAGCTGGGGAGGCCTTTTTTTCCCGCTTGGCCAAGGATTCGGATTACGGCTTTTTCTCCGTGCAGTCCTGGGCAAGTGGATACGCGAAAGTTTTGGCTGAACGATGCGATGTTGATAGAGAATCGTCCATCCTGGGGAAGGCGCGTATCCGAAATGTCGAGCTCGCTGAGAAACTTGATGCGAACCAGCAGGGCTTGGTGTATCTCCTTGGGGAGTTCGATGAGGTCTCGCAGGTGTCCGTCGACGCGTAGTCGTATGATGCCGTGATTCTTGTGAGCTTCGATATGGATGTCGCTGGCTCGCTGGCGAAAGGCCGAGTAGAGCACGTGGTTCGAGAGTTCGACCATGGAGCTGGACTTGACCATTTCCAGCAACTCGGCGCTGTCCTTTTTCGCCATCGCCTCGCCTGCGGTGAAGGCTTCTAAGGTCTTCAAGGCATCGTCGAAGGAGATGTTGGTCTGATAGTGAAGATCGATGGCGTGGGAGATGTCTTCCGGGTGGGCGAAGACGGGACTGACGCGGCACTGCAGGTAGCGCTCGAGGGATTCGATCAACTTGTGGTTGGTCGGATCCTCCATTGCGATAGTCATGTATCCATCGAACTTGTACAAGCCGATGGCCTTGAGGCGGCGAGCCATCTCGATGGGGATCCGGTCCGAATCCTTGCAGGTGATTTCGATGGAGAGCGGATCGACGAAAGTGACACCTAGGGCTCGGGCCCAGAGCTCGCCAGCGAAGTTGCGCTTCAGGTAGCCTTTTTCGACCACTTCCAAGAGAAGGCCGCTGTGGTCCTTGTTGAAGCGGTTTACGAGAGCGTTTAGGGTGGAAGGCTCGATGAGCTTTGAGGCTTCAACCAGTTCGATGAATTTCGGAGAATCGATTTCGCGCATGGCTTTAGTTCCCCTCGTTGAAGAGCTCGGAGATGTTGTCCTGGTCGATCAGCTCGCGATTGGTGACGACGGTTTCGAATTCGGCGCGGGCCTCGTCGAGCAGTTTCCCCATATCGTAGCGCACCACGCAATCTGCGAGGCTCTCGAACGTTTTCTTGGCGGGCGTGTTCGGTTCGTCGTTCATATCGCTTTCTTGGTGTGGTCGGGTCTAGACGCTGACCGAGAGCGTCTTGATGATGAGCTCGCGAATCTTCTCCGGATCCTGCGTTTTGAGGATGTAGTGGGTGGCGCCTTGGTTGCGCGATTCCTCCACCACGTCGCGGGCTGACACCGCGGTCATCATGATGACTTTGGCTTTTGGATCGATCTCTCGGATGTGACCCAGGGCGTCGATGCCGTTCATCTTGTTCATGTTGATATCCATGAGCACGACGTCCGGGGCGTACTCCTTGTAGGCTTCCACCGCGTCCATGCCGTTTTGCATGAGGTAGATCTTTTCGATGCCGATATCCATCAGCATCAGTTTCAGAAAGGTCCTCATATGCGCTTCGTCGTCGGCGATGAGGGCCGACATGTGGGAGAAGCGTGTATTTGGTACGTTTGGTTTTTCCGGTGTCATGGCTAGTATCTTGGTAAGCTGAGCGTGAAGCGGGCTCCGCCGGTTTCGCGGTTCGCGGCGGTGATGCTGGCGTTGTGCTGCTGTGCGATGCGTCGCACGATGAATAGGCCGATGCCGCTAGAAGACTCGCCTCCGGTGGGCTGGCTGCTGGTGCGGCTGAACTCCTTGAAGAGGCGGTCGAACTCGTCGGGCGGGATTCCCGGGCCCTCGTCCTCCACGATGATGTCGACCATGTCCAAGGAGGCTTCGATGCCCACGACCACCTTTGTTTCGGGGAAGGTGAACTTGAGGGCGTTTGAGACAAGATTGTCGAGCACGCGGGTGATGAGCTTGCGGTCCACGGGAGCGGTTGCCCCTTCGGAGCGGTCGTCGATGCTCAGGTGGATCTTCTTGCGATCGGCGGCGGCTTGGTGGAGGCGTTTGGCGTTCTGGACCAGCTCGGCCATCACGGTCTCTTCTATTTTCAGTTCGAAGTGGCTGGACTCGAGTTTCGAGATTTCGAGCAGGTCCTCCACCAGCGTAAGCATGAAGGAGCTGGTATCGGCGATGGTGGAGATCATCTCGGTCTGACCTTCGTTGAGCGGTCCGAAGCGCTGGGACTGCAGGTACTGGGAGATGCCGCGTATCGAGACCAGCGGGTTTCTCAGGTCATGCGAGGCCACGCCAAGAAAGCGGTTTTTGGTTTCGTTGAGCTGACTGAGGTTGCTAATGCGCTGTTGGGCTCGCTGGCGTTTGTGGAATTCGGAAATGTGGTGACGGGCTCGGCTGACCAGTTCGATTTCGTGCAGCGGCTTGGCCACATAGTCGTTGGCGCCTGCGGAAAACGCGTCGCCGATCGGCTTGGAGGAGCTGAGGGCGGTGAAGACGATGATGGGGATTTCCTTGGTGGACTCCTGTTTGCGCAGCATGTGGCAAAGCTGCAGTCCGCCCATGCCCGGCATGTTGATGTCGGTGCAGATCAGCTCCGGCACGCGCTCGTGCAGGTAGTCGAGCGCCGCTTCCGCCGAATCGACCGTGTCGCAGCTGAGTTCGGCTCGCTGGAAAAACTTCTTCGCGATCACGCGGGTGTCGCGACTGTCGTCCACGACGAGAATCGTGGCGGCCTTTGGCGGAGCCTCCGCGGTGGCGGTCGTCGTTTCTTCGGTGTCGGCGCTGGACCGTGCGTTGTTCATGGTTTCGTGTGCTGCGTTGGTGGCGCTAGGGCCGCAAGATGCGGGGCAACTGGTCACGAAACGATTGCTGCAGGAGGTCGTAACCGGTGCTTTCCGAAGCGCTGGCGAGGGCATGCCGACTCGGCGAGCCGGAGATGCGATAGGCTAATATCGGCGCGAACGGCTTGAACGAAAGCGAAGTCGAGCAGGGAATGAGGGTTCCTGCCTCAGGATCGAGCGTCCATCGCGCCTCGTTTTCCTCTGCATCCGGGTGGAATTGGGCGGTTCCGGCGGCGTCCGCGAAGCCAATGATCTCGAATCGACCTTCCCGCAAGGCCTGGGAGAGCTCGGCGAAAGCGGCTGCTTGGCGCGCCAGTCGGGCTTCGGCGATGGACTGTAGCAGAGCGGAGAGGCTGGGGTTTTTCGCGGCGTCGGGGCCGAGAGCGATCCAGCGGGTGGGGGAGATGGCGGTGGGCGAGTAGTCTCGAAGCTCTTCCCGAACGCCTTGCAGGGCCGGTATGTTGCGCAAGGGCCAGCGCTCGGGATGCAGGGCCATGAGCTCCTCCAGCTGCTGGATCCAGTAGAGGCGGAAGAGCGGGGAAAGGTCGGTTTCGGACGCGAGTCGAGCGATCAGGTCGATGGGGCCGGTCGGGGTGGGAGCGGCTTTAAGGGCCCGCAGACTTGGAATGAGGGTCTCGGCAAAGAAGCTCGCTTCCGGGGTCAGGACGGAGCTTTCGTAGGCGTGACCAGTCGCCGTTCCGTCGGCGGAGCGGCTGAGGTTCGCGTTGAAGGATTGCGGAAGCGGTTGGCCGTCTTCGTCGAAACCGCGCACTGCGTAGGTGACGTTGGTGCGCGTGCCGATGGTTCGCTCCGAGGCCTGGACCGGTTCGGAGAGGTAGGCGAGGTGAACGCTTTGAGCCTCGGAGGCGTTGTTGAAGTAGCGAACGGTGGAAACCCACACCTGGGCCAGAGTCGGCTGATCGATGAGTTGGTCGATCAGGGCGCGTTCGTCCGCTTCGAGGGCGGGGTCTTCCAGCAGGCAGGCCCGAAGGGGCGAGTAGGGAGCGATGTCGTCGAAGCGAGTGAGGTCTCGAATCGAGGATTCCAAGGCTGTCTGAAGCGAGAGCATGCCGCTGATCGCCTGCCGCTCTTGGAAACCGAGATCGCGGGATTCCGCCACTTTGGCGAGTCCGGCGAAATAGTCGGGGAGCGAGGCCGCCTCCGCGATGAGGCGCAGGCTGGAGCGCCGCGTCGCGTCCATGGCGACGGCTGCGTCGAGTTGGCTCGATAGTTCGGTGAGCTTTTCCTGCTGCGCTGCGGGATCGCTGGCTTGAGCCGAGAGGCTCAGAGCGTCTTCCAATGCCTGCTTGGCTGAGGCCCGGGCGGATTCGAAATCTGTTTCACCCACCACCTCAAGGGCGTTTATGATCGCTTGGCTGGCAGCGGCGAGGGCTTCGCGCGCCTCCGCTGCTCGTTGATCGAGGTAGAGTTGACGGGCGGCGCCGATGGCGTTTTCCGCAGCGTCTATCTTAGAGAGCCACTCGTTTCTGCGATCGGCTGATTCGGCCAGTTGGCGGGACTGGACCAGCAGGTCCTGGATGGCGCTTTCCGAGTCGGGTGAAAAAGGAGCGTTCGCAGCCGCCTGCAGTTTGCCCACGAGCTCTGTCAATGGGTCCTTCTGGGAAACGCTGGCTGGAACGCTAGCCGGCTCGTTGACGGAACGCGCTGTTTCAGCTGGCGAGTCCGAATCCCCGGAAAAGACCAGGAAGCCGATGGCTGCGGCTGCGGCGATGCCACCGCCCGCCATCATCAGCAGCTTGGGGGAGAAGGCGGAGGCCGACGCTCCGGCGGCAGTTTTTTTAGGGGAGGGCAAGAGCGCTTTGCTGGCCTCGATCCTGGATTGGAGATCCGAGGGCAGGTCGACGCGGAGCTGCTGCAGGCAGTCGAGTTGCTTGCGGAAACGGTCGGCCAAGGCGGCGTCCTTGGGGCTAGCCTGCACCTGCTCGACGGTGGCGGAAAGGGCGGTTTCGGCATCATGGGCGTCGCGCAGGGAGCCAAGCGTCGTCCGCGCCGCTGCGAGGGATTCGCTCAGCTTTTCGCGATCCTGCGGTAGCAGAGCAGCGGCGGAAATCTGGTGTTCGAGCTGGAAGAACTCCGCTTCCAGCGGTTTCCAATCCGAGCTGGCGTCGAGCTGCTCCAGCTTCGGCAGCAGTTGGGTGATCTGCAGTCGCAGCTCGGAATGGCGCAGGCGGCTCTCGTCCCGGAGAGCGTCCTGGATGGGTCCTGATTCCTGGGAGATTTCGAATCCGGTTTCGCGGTAGCGCTGCACGGTCGCGATGCTTTCCTCGGTGGCGTTGGAGCTGGTGGTGCAGACGATCAGATCCGCTTCCATGGCCCGGATCAGGTCCTTGCCAACCGTTTCGAGCTGGGTTTGCAGCTTTTCGTCGCTCGGGAAGGCCTTCGCGAGCAGTCGGATGATCGGGTAGGCTGCTAGGGGGCCCTTGGAGCGTTTGCGACGGGCGAACTCCTCGGTCAGCGAGGCGCGATGGCTTTGGATGTCCTTGAAGGCGTCGTTGAGGATTTCCGAAATGCTCCGCTTGAGCGTTTCGGGATTCGCCCAGGAGAAGGCCTTGCAGCGCTCGCTCCAGTCGGAGCCGAGGTCGTTCTCGAGGGTTTCGATGGTGGAGAGCAGGCTTCGATGGGAGACGAAGGACACGTAGGCGTCGGTCGCGCTGTCTTGACCCAGCCGATTGGCGCAGCTCTTCAAGGTTTCGTTGGCGAGAGCGACGGTATGGGCGTACCGCCATGCGTCTCGAGAGGCTTCGAAGCCGAAGCTCTCTTCGCTCAGGATGGATCTCACGCGGCGCGCGATCGCTTGCGCGTCGAGGGGATGAGGGACCGGAGTGGACATTTTCGATCGCGATGATGAACAGAGTTAGGAGATTTCCCTAGGTTTGGGAGAGCCCACGGGGAGGGCCGTAACTAAGTAAGTCGACCGCTGGGACCGAAAGTTTACCTAAGTTTTTTGGAGGTGCGTGAAGTCACGGAGGCCCTAGCTTATCGCAGGTATTACTCGCGGTTTTTAGGCAGGGCTTTTTGGAGCGATTTGCAGGAAGTGACAGAAATACCCTAGGAATTTCCTTAATTCCTGTCGTTTCGGAACGATTGAGAAGGGAAAAGCATCCGCTGCTGCTGGGGTGAATTTGGTCCAATCGGATCGAATTTCCCGCTGGCCGCTTCGATTCCCCAATACCCAAAACAAAGCAAATCTGATTATGTACCCTAAGACTCTCGCATTCCTTAAGCCTGCTTTGGCGTCGTTGCTGCTTGGATTGATCCTCGCCACGGGAGCCAATGCGGTAGAACCCATCCTGCGCCCCGATGGCATCGTCTTTCCGGCCGTCCCGCGCGAAAACATCCAGACCGGCTCGGTGGAAGTGATGGTCGCGGTGGATGAAAACGGCGACACTGCCAGCGTGACGGTTCTCTCCTCGACGCATCAGAGCCTGGAGGACTCGGTCCTGGCCGCGGTCAAGCGATGGAAGTTCGAACCTGCCACCAATGGAGGCAGGAGCACTATCGGCATGTATCGACATGCGTTTCGTTTCGAGGATGGCCACTTCGTTTTGGACGACGCCTTGATCGCCGCTTTCGCGAATTCGACCGACGAACCGAAGATCCGGCCCGAGGGCATCGTCTTGGCCAAGCTGCCGCAATCTCTGGAAAAGGTTTCTGGCGTCGTGCAGTTTCAGGTGGCGGTCAATGGCGAAGGCCGCGTGGTCGACGTCGTCACCGCCTCGTCGACCGACGCCGCTTTGGAAGGCGTGGTCAAGAGCGCCGTCTCTCAATGGCGCTTCGATCCGGTGACCCGCGATGGGATGCCGGTCGGCGGTCTGTACCATCACACCTTTCGCTACGATGAGGGGCAGGAGCAGTTTGACGGAAAGCTTTGGCGCGTGCTCAGCGCCGCGTCTCATGTGCCCACGCTGCGGGCCGACGGCATCGTGCTGCCGGAGTTGCCTGAAGGGGTGAAGGCCAATGGCAAGACTGAGGTTCTGGTGGCTGTGAGCGGCGAAGGCCGCGTGGCCAGCGTGGTCTCGGTGGCTTCCACCGACGAGCGGGTGGCGAAGGCCATGAAGCAGGCCATCACCCAGTGGCGTTTCGATCCAGCTCTGAGCAACGGTCGCCCAGTGGTCGGACTTTATCGTCATGCCTTCACCTTCGAGGATGGCCGCTATGTTCTGAGCGACGAAATCTGGAGCGCGTTGAGCCGGGATCCGGTGGAGCCGGAACTACTCCCGGTCGGTTTGGACCTGCCGAAACTGCCGCGTTCCTACAGCGACGCCACCGGAAAGATCAGCTTGATGGTCGCGGTCGATCTGCAGGGCCAGGTGGTAGACGTGATGGCCAACTCCGCCACTGACGAAGGCTTGGTGGAAACGGTTTCCGATGCGGTTGGCAAGTGGCGTTTCCGTCCTGCCGCCCGCGGTGGCGAAGCGGCCATCGGGCTGTTCGAATACGTTTTCCGCTACGAGGATGGCGAACCGCTGATCGGACCGAAACTTTGGAATGCCATGCGCCAGTCGATGACTGCTCCCGAGCCGGTGGCCAAGTCCGAGCCGGTCAAGGAGGAGCTCCCTGAACCGCAGGTCGAGATCCTGCCTGAGCCGGAGCGCATTCCCTTGATGGGATCGCATCCGGTCAACGCTGATCCCTCCATCAAGGACCTGAAGGATTCCGGGTACGAAGTGTTCCGGGCGGTCGAGCCAGAGCTCCCGGCCGAGCTGCGCGGCATTTCTGGATACGTGAATCTGGTTTACGATCTGACGGCTCGCGGTTCCTCGCCTGCTATCGTGGTAGAAAGCTACAGCCACGAAGAGCTGGTCGAGCCGGTGATTCGGGTGGCTCACCGTTGGCGCTTCCAGAGCGATGGACGCGGCCAGGCCGGAAAGATCCGCGTGCCCATGGTGTTCAACGAAAAGCGCGATACGCGCTACGTTTTCGATCGTCTGGTCGACGCTGACTTCGGAAATGTGGATACCAAGCCCAAGCCCATTCGCCGCTACGTACCGACCATACCAGCATCGCGTCAGAACGCCAGCGGCGAGGTGCAGGCCCTCATCGCGGTGGACACCTATGGTTACGTGACCGCGGTCGAGATCGAGAACGGACTGGACCGCCGCGTGGACAACGAAGTGGAGGAAGCTCTGTACCGCTGGAAGTTCGAGCCCGCTGCCATCGCCGGACGGGCGGTGGACTGCAAGTTGCGTCTGAATCTTAAGGTGAACAACGGCCTCGCCTCCATCGAGGCGCCTCGCGTCGACACCGTGGCGGAGGCCCTGAGCTCGCCACAGCCGAGAATCAATACCAGCGACCCGCGCAACCATGGATTCGTGCTATTGCGCCTGCGCGTCGACGAACGAGGCTTCGTTACGGACTCGCGCGTCGTCGAGAGCACCAACGATCGTCTGGATGGTCCAAGCTTGGAAGCGTCTAAGGACTGGCGCTTCACCCCGGCCCGCGCTGGAGGCAAGCCAGTGGCCTCCACCGTTTCGGTACCCTTCATTTTCTCCAGCGACGGTTAAGTCGCGGACAATGTAATTGTTTTCTAGATACTGAGATCAAGACGGCGAGCCGTGGCACGGTTCGCCGTTTTTTTGTCGATAAGAATGGGGCGACCGCATGAGGTTCGCCAGTCCGATCGCCGTATTCAGGATCTTAGTTCATGAACTCGGCATTGGTCACGCGCTGGACTTCGTCGAGCGTGGTGAGTCCGAGCAAGGCCTTTTGCAGGCCGTCCTCGCGCAGGGAGCTGAAGCCGATGCGCCGCGCTTCGTGCACGATGGAGTGCAGGGGGGCGGAGTAGGCGATGAGCTCGCGCATGCTTTCCGAGACTTCGATGATTTCGTGCAGGGCCACACGTCCTTTGAAGCCGCTTTTGAAGCAGTGCTTGCAGCCGCGACCGCGGTAGAAGGTGACGGCCTCGCTGAGGCTTTCCTCGGTGAAAAACTGCTGCAGCACCTCGCGCTTCGGCTGGTACGCCTCCTTGCAGTGTTCGCAGATCTTGCCCACCAGTCGCTGCGACATGACCGCGTTGAGGGAAGGGGCGACGAGATGTGGATCGACTCCGATTTCGATGAGACGGATGATGGCTTGGGCGGCGCTGTTGGTGTGCAGGGAGGTGAGCACCAAGTGACCGGTCAAGGCGGCTTCGGCTGCGATGTTGGCGGTTTCCTCGTCGCGAATCTCACCGATGAGCATTATGTCTGGATCCTGGCGCAGGGCGGAGCGCAGGAATCGAGAGAAGTCCAGGTTGATGTTGTGCTTCACCTCGAAGTGATTGACCCCAGGGATTCGATACTCGACCGGATTCTCGATGGTCATGATGTTTCGGGAATCGTCGTTTAGGTATTCGATCGCCGAATACAGTGTGGTCGTTTTTCCGGAGCCGGTTGGACCGGTGGTGATGAGGATACCGTTTGGACGGGCGAGGGCGGTGCGGAAGCGAGTCAGGTTGGTTTTGGAAAAATGGAGTTCGTCGAAGGTCGGCAAGCTCTTCGCTCCAGCGAGGCCCAGGATGCGCAGCACGGCTTTTTCGCCTTCGATGCCGGGGCAGGTGGATACGCGGAAGTTTTGTTCGAAGGAGCCGATGGTGAGGGTGAAGCGGCCGTCTTGAGGCATGCGGGTATCCGCGATGTCGAGCTCGGACATGTACTTGATGCGCACCATGAGAGCTCGATGGATATGGGTGGGCACCTCGGCCAGAGGGCGTAGGTGGCCATCGATGCGCAGGCGAATCCGGGCCGCGTTGCGCGTTGGCTCGATGTGGATGTCGCTGGCTCGCTGCTTGAAGGCCGAGTAGAGGATGCGGTTGGTGATGTCGATCAGGGCGTTGGCCTCGACCAGGTTGGTAAGGGCCTCGCGATCGTCCGCGGAGGCTTTGACGGAGGCGGTGTAGGCTTCCAGCTTCTGCAGGGCTTCGTCGAAGGATAGATCCGCGTGGTAGAACAGGTCGATGGCGTGCTCGATGTCCTCAGCGTGTGAATACACGGGGCTGATGCGGTATTGCAGAAGGCGTTCGAGCGACTCGATGAGCTGGAGGTTGGTCGGATCCTCCATAGCCATGGTGATGTGGTCGTTGATCTTGTACAGGCCGATGGCTTTGATCTTGCGAGCCATATCGATCGGGATGCTACGCGTCTCTTCGCAGGTGATGGATATGGACAGCGGGTTGACGTAGGTGGTGCCGATGGCCCGGGCCCATATTTCGCCGATGGGGTCGCGACGTACGATGCCTTTGTCGATGGCGTCGATCATCAGGCCGCTGTGGTCTTGGCCGTGCTTGCCGACCAAGGCGCTCAGAATGGTGGGCTCGATCGTTTCTAGGTCCTCCAGCAGCTGGATGAACTTATCGCATCTTATTTCGCGCATTGAGCTTTTCCTTGATGTTGAAGACTTGCTTGATCGATTGCTGGTCGACCAGCTCGCGGGCCGCGAAGGAGATGTCGAATTCGAACTCCACGTTGCGCTTCATTTCTTTCAGGTCGTACTTGATGGTGAGATCGGCCAAGCTTCTCAGCTTGGTCGGCTGGGCGGACGAGGGCGCTCCGTCGAGGGGAGCGGGCGAGGAATCGCTTTTGATTTGTTCCGACATAGGAATTTGGATACGAGCTTAGGTCTGGCTTCTCAGCGCTTCGATGACTTCGGAGATCTGTGCTTTGATGTCTTCCGAGTCCTGGGTTTTCAGGATGTAGTAGATGGCTCCGCTGTGGTTGCTACGTTCGATGGCGTCGCGGGTGGACACGGCGGTCATCATGATGACGATGGCGTCCGGATTGATCTCCATGATGCGTTCGAGGGCGTCCAGGCCGTTCATCATGTTCATGTTGATATCCATGAGCACGATATCGGGCTGGTACTCCTTGTAGGCTTCCACGGCGTCCATGCCGTTTCGCATCAGGTAGGACTTGGTGATGCCGAGCTCGACGAGGAGAAACTTGAGAAAGGTGCGCATGTGCGCCTCGTCGTCGGCGATCAGGGCGGTGAGCTCTTTATTCATCGGTAGCGTGTTTTGGCAGAGTGAAGGAGAAGCAGGCTCCTCCCTCGGGCAGGTTGCGGGCGGAAATGGCGCCATGGTGGGCTTCCACGATGCAGCGGCAGACGTAGAGGCCGAGGCCGTGGGAGCTTTCGCCGGCGGTAGTTTGGTTGGAGGTCTTGCTGAATTCCTTGAACAGTTGCGCGAACTCGTCGACCGGAATGCCTGGGCCCTGGTCCGATACGGAGATGCGGATGTGGTCGGTCTCATCGGCTGCGGTGATGGTGACGGCGGTTCCGGAGGGGGAGAACTTGACCGCGTTGGTGATGAGGTTGTCGATGACTCGCGTGAGCAGTTTCTTGTCCACGGGGGCGCGCAATTCGGGGGGGCATTCCTCCGCCTTGATTTCGATCTGCTTTAGGTTGGCGGATCCGGAGTGGAGGGCGCGGGCGAGCTGCAGCAGGGGTCCGATCTCTTCTTCCACTCGGTTGATCCTGTTCAGGGAGCTCTTGAACTTGGAGACTTCCATCAGTTCCTCGACCAAGGTCAGCATGGCGTCGGAGCTCTGGTTGATGGCTTCGATGAGCTCGTTTTGCGTTTCGTTGAGCTTGCCGAAGATTTCCGATTTCAGCTGCTTGGACAGTCCGCGGATGGAAACCAGCGGGTTTCTCAAGTCGTGCGAGGCCACCCCGAGGAACTTGGTCATGGTCTGGTTTCTAGTGTCGAGCGTGTGTATGACGTTTCGGTCTTCGCGGCGAAGCCGGTACTGCACGATGTGGTGCTGGGCGCGACTGGCGATTTCGAAGGGTTGCAGCGGTTTGATGAGAAAATCGCAGGCTCCGGCGTCGAAGGCCTTGCCGAGCAGTTCCGGGTCGGAATGAGCGGTGAAGAAAATGACAGGGATGTCCTTCAGCTCCTCGTCGGCCTTGAGCCGGATGCAGAACTCCATGCCGTTGATCTCTGGCATGGAGACGTCGCTCATCACCAGCTCAGGCTGGACATCGCGGATCATATCGAGGGCTTCGATGGCGGAAGACGCTCCGAAGTAGCGGTAGCCGAGCTTTTGCAGAATGGTTTTCACCATGAGGTGCACCACGGGGTCGTCGTCGACGACCAGAACGGGGGTGTCGGTGACGTCGTGGAGGTCTTGATGGGACAAAGTGTTTATACCGATGGAATCCATGGGTGAAGGTCTTGAGTTGGTTGCCGTTGGTTCCTTGTGGAATCGACTCTAAGGGGCCTGTGTTTAGCTCCTCGCGGCTTTTGGGCGGAGCCTTCGCCAGAGGTGCGATCAGGCGGCGCCGTGTTTCGAATCGGCGAGGCGCGACGGGGTCGATCCTGCTTGGCCGTTTAGAAGATGGGATGCGCAAGCCACAGAACCACAGGGCTTTGGAGAAATGAGGCGAGCGCGAGCGCGAGCTGGAAAGAGATGTGGCAAGGGGCTTCGAGCGGGTGGGGCTGAGTCGAAAGGGCGTGGATCCATGCCCGGGACATACGGGGAATTTTTGGTAAAAATCCGACGTAAGGACATCACCTTAGACCACTAGCTAGGAAGGAATCCTCACCCTTAGCCTTGCCGTCGTTTTCGGATAGCGATGGGTGCTGGACGCGAAAAAGCCCGTCCTTTTTTGGGGACGGGCTTTCGGAAAAGGGTGTGGCGGTCGCTCCTAGTAGAGCTGCTCGTCGAGGAGGGCGAAGAGCTCCGCCTCGGTGATTCTCTTTTGCTCGGTGGTGTCGCGGTCGCGCAGGGTGAAGGTCTGGCCTTCCTTTTCGATGGTGTCGAAGTCGATAGTGACGCACCAGGGAGTGCCGATTTCGTCCTGACGGCGATAGCGGCGGCCGATGGCGCCGGAGACGTCCCAGAAGACGTTGTACTTGCGCTGCAGCTTCTCGTAGAGCTTGCGGGCGAAGTCGACCAGCTCAGGCTTGTTTTTCACCAACGGGAGCACCGCGACCTTGTACGGCGCGATGCGCGGATGGAACTTGAGCAGGTTGCGCTTTTCGCCGCCGATCTCGTCCTCCGCGTAGGCCGCGGTGAGGATGGCCAGCAGCACGCGGTCCACGCCAAGGGATGGCTCGATGACGTGGGGCACGTACTTCGACTTGGTGGCTTCGTCGAAGATCTCCATGGACTTGCCGGAATGTTCGGCGTGTTGGGTCAGGTCGAAGTTTCCGCGGCAGGCGATGCCCCAGAGCTCCTGTTCGCCGAATGGGAAGTGGAAGGTCAGGTCGGTGGTGCCCTTGGAGTAGTGGGAGAGCTTTTCCTGCGGGTGCACGTCCTCGCCGATCTTTTCCGCGGGGATGCCCACGGAGACCAGCCAATCCTTGCAGGCGTCGATCCATTCGCGGTGGCCGGCTTGCCAGTCCGCGTCGGGGGAGATGAAGTATTCGATCTCCATCTGCTCGAACTCGCGGGAGCGGAAGATGAAGTTGCGCGGGGTGATCTCGTTGCGGAAGGCCTTGCCGATCTGGGCGATGCCGAAGGGGATTTTGACGCGGCCGGTGTCGACCACGTTCTTGTAGTTGGCGAAGATGCCTTGGGCGGTTTCCGGGCGCAGGTAGGCGGTGGCTGAGTTGTCGCTCAGGGCGCCGACCTTGGTTTCGAACATGAGGTTGAAGTCGCGCGGAGCGGTGAGGCTGCCCGGCTCGCCGGTGGCGGGCGAGGGGATGAGGGCGTATTCGTCCGGAGTGGCCTCGGTGTAGTCCTTGAGCACGATGGGCTCGAGTTCGCCTTGGGCGGCGGCCTTGCGCTTGAGCTTGTCCGCCTTTTGCTCGGCTTCGGCCTGCATGTTGGCGTCCTCCAGCACGGAGACGTAGCCGATGGTCTTGCCGTCGACCTTGACCGGGGCGAAGAAAAGCTGGTCGGCCCGGTAGCGCATCTTGGACTCCTTGCAGTCGACCATGGGGTCGGAGAAGCCGCCCACATGTCCGGAGGCCACCCAGATCTTGGGGGACATGATGATGGAGGAGTCGAGTCCTACCACGTCGTCGCGGCGCTGCACCATATCCTTCCACCAGGCGTCCTTGATGTTCTTTTTGACCTCGGCGCCGAGGGGGCCGTAGTCGAAGAAGCCATTGTACCCTCCATAGATTTCGGAGGATTGGAAGATGAAGCCCCGGCGCTTGCAGAGGGCTACGATGGAATCCATGGAAACAGTGGAGGATGCGTCGTCTTTTGACATAAGGGCTACTGAAATGATAGGAGGGCGGGGCGTGGTCAATGAATAGTGGCGAGCGTGGGGCGATTAGTGCCGGTTTTGCGGGTGGTTTCGCCCCTTTGGGCGGCCGAAAGGCTTATGGAACAGGAAGAAAGGCGACCGGGCCGGCCAAGAACGGGGCTGTTTCCAAATAGGGGTTGCCAAGCGGAGGGGGATGATCTTTCTCTTCCCAATTACAAAGCTATCAACCTTTTCTCAACATGTCGGAACTTGAAGGAAATTGCCTCGTATGCCAGTCGGGAGGACCCACGGCAGTCATCAATGCTAGCCTCGCTGGGGTGATCGAAGAAGCGCTCAACCACGAATGCATAGAGGAGATCTACGGAGGTCTCAATGGCGTGGTCGGCGTTCTCAACGAAGACTTTGTCGATCTCGCGGCCGAGTCGCAGCAGACCATTCGCTTGCTCAAAACCTCCCCTGGCTGCGCCTTGGGGACCTGCCGTTTCGCATTCAAGAAACAGGAGGACCTGGAGCGGGCCCTCGAGGTGTTCAAGGCCCACAACATCCGCTACTTCTTCTACATCGGCGATAGCGAGTCGATGGCCATGCTGGACAAGCTCGACGAGCTCGCCAAGGCCTCGGGCTTCGAGATGCGCATCATCGGCATCCCCAAGACCATCAACAACGATATCTCCGGCACCGACCATTGCCCGGGCTACGGCAGCGTGATCAAGCACGTGGCCACCACGGTGCGCGAGATGGCTCGCGACAACGAAGCCATCGGCGAAGGCGACTACGTGTCCATTTTGGAAGTGCAAGGCCGCAACGCGGGCTGGATCGCCGCTGGCGCGTCCTTGGCCAAGCGCCGCGATCATCCGCACGATCCGCCGCACATCATCATGCTGCCGGAGGTCGCCTTCGACACCGAGAAATTCCTGGCCGACGTTCAGCGGGTGCTCTCCAAGGAGAAGTTCTGTCTCATCGTGACTGGCGAAGGCTTGGTCGACGCGGACGGAAACTACGTCGCCCTCGGCTCCACCAGCACCGACGCCTTCGGTCACGTGCAGCTCGGCGGCACCGGCGAGTTCCTGCGCAGCTTGATCGAGAGCCGTCTCGGCGTGAGCGCCCGTTCCAGCAAGCTCGGCATCGCCTCGCGCGCCGCAGCCCACTGCGCCTCCAAGGCGGATGCGGAAGAAGCCTACCTCGCTGGTCAGGCCGCGGTCACTCAAGCGGTGGAAAACGGCAAGAGCGGCAAGATGATCACCCTGCAGCGAGCCGAAGCTGACAGCTACAAGTGCGAAACGGGCTGGGTCGATCTGGTGGACGTGGCTTCTTCCACCAAGCAGCTGCCCACGGATTGGATCAACGACGACGGCATCAGCATGAATTTTCCGTACGTGAAGTACGCCACGCCGCTCATCCAGGGCGAGCTGGAGCTGCATTGGGAAAACGGTTTGCCGAATTTCGCTCGCTTGAAGGGGGCCCGGGTCGACAAGCTGCTGGCCGCCTACGAGATTTAAGCTCTCGAGCCAAGCGCCCGGCTGATTTTCAAACCCTCTCGTCTCTTGTTAGGCGGGAGGGTTTTTCATTGCGGAGGCAAGCGGGTGAGGTTCAGCTAGACCGGTCGTCTTCCTGACTTTGAGCGCGATCCCTTCGACAGTGAAACCACTCCCACCTTGGCAACGCCCTGAGCGCTGGCTGGCGTTTGTGCTGACGTTCCTCGGGGTCTGCTCCTTTCTGGCCATCGTGCCGGTGAGCCACGAAACGCGCTTGCTGGAGGAGGCGGCGGGCGCCGCCCTGAGCAGTCAGGAGGTTTCCTTCATGGACACCCTGCGCGAGGGGGCCCGCGAGCTACGGGTGAACGGGCACTGGACCTCGCTGCTGCCTCCCTTGATCGCGGTCATGGTGGCGGCGTTTTTCCGTACTTTGGTGGGGGCGCTGGTCACCGCTTGGGTGGCGGGCTCCTTGCTCGCCTACGGGCTCAATCCCTTGGCTACCGCGGTGCTGGGGACGAACGATTTCCTGATCCAGCCCGCGACCGGGCAATTCAGCGCCCTGGTGATACTTTTCCTTTTCTCCCTGGTGGGCATGGTGCAGGTCATGTCTCGCAGCGGCGGGCTGAGCGGTCTGGTGGGCAAGATGGGCAAGGTGGCGAATTCGCGTCGTCGGGCCAAGGTGGCGATCGGTCTGGGCGGCTTGTTCCTGTTTTTCGACGACTATTCGAATGCGGTGGTGCTCGGCACCACGATGCAGAAGCTCTCCGATCGCTGGAAGATCGCCCGCGAGAAGCTGGCCTATCTGGTGGACTCCACCACTGCACCGGTGGCTGGCCTGGCTCTGCTTTCCACCTGGGTGGCCTTCGAAGTCTATTTGCTAGGCGACGTTTCGGTACAGCTCGATATCGAGCTTTCTGGATACGGCATGCTGGTGGAGATGCTGCCGATGCGATTCTATTGCATCGGGACCTTGATCTTCCTCTTCCTCAACTCCGCTACCGGGCGCGACTTCGGTCCCATGCTGCATGCGGAGCGAAGAGCGTTTCGCGAAGGCAAACTAATCGCGGACGAGCATCAGTCCATCGGTATCCAGATGCGAAGTACGGAAAAGGAGGCGGTTGAGGCTCCCGATCGCTGGTACAACGCGGTGGTACCGATCCTGGTGCTGATCGTTTGCATCGTGGCGGGTATCGTGACGCTAGGGGCGATGCGTATGGAGTCTTCCGGAGACATCTTCTGGTGGCTGTCTTCCCATGACTGGAGAGCGGCCTTCAGCGCTGCGGTTTTCGATCCAAGCGGCAGCAGCGACTTGGGGGCCATGCCGGTGCTTTTTGCTTCCGCCCTGATCGCTGGCTTGGTCGCGGTGGCGATGCCTGCCATGCAGGGCGTGCTCTCGGTGGCGGAAGCGGTGAGCTCCTACGCCCGGGCTCTGCCCACCATGTGGATGGCGGTCTTCATTCTAGTGATGACTTGGTCCATGAGAGAGATTTGCCACACGCTGGGCACGGCGGACTACCTCATCGCTATGATGGGCGACAGCATGCCGGTCTACGTGCTGCCGGTATTCGCTTTCTTTTTGGCGGCTGGCATGTCTTTCGCCACCGGGTCGAGCTGGGGAGCGATGGGAATCCTCCTTCCCATCGTGATGCCTCTCGCCGTGCAGATGGGCGCGACGCAATCGGGAGAGTTGACCCTTTATCTTCTCACCGCGGCGGCCATTTTGGACGGAGCGATTTTTGGAGACCATTGTAGTCCGATCAGCGATACGACAGTGCTTTCGTCTATATCGACCGGATGCGACCACCTCGCCCATGTGAACACCCAGCTCTACTATGCCCTCGTCACGGTGGCCTTGGCCTGTGTCTTTGGCTATCTCATGGTAGGAAATGGAATTTCGATTTGGGCCTTTTACATCCTGTTTCCCATCACCGCCTTCGCGGTGTTGAGGCTGCTGGGCGAGCGATCGGATTTGGTCGAAGTAGACTAGAGCCGTTTTTCGTATACCCGTCATGCAGGATATTTGGCCGCAACTTCGTGATTGGTTTGTGAAGCGAGAACGCTTCGCTTTGGCGACGGTGGTCAAGGCCAGCAAGCCGTCGCCGCGAGGCGTCGGGTCTGTGCTGGCCATTCACGAGGACGGGAGGCGCTTCATTGGTTCGGTGAGCGCCGGCTGCGTGGAGCATGAGGTGATCGAAACCTCCAAGCTGTGTTTGGCGGACGGGACGACGCGCTGGATGAGCTTTGGCCCGGGCGAGGGCTTCCCGTGGGAGATCGAGCTATCCTGTGGGGGCAAGATAGAAGTGCGCATCGAACCCGCGCCGCACCTCAAACCGCATTGCGAGGAGGCGTTTCTGGATCGCTTGATCGATGCATTGGATGCGAACAATCCCTGTATTTGGATCAGTAGCGAAAAAGGGGATACGCTGGATCTTGGCGATGCGGAGGAGCAGGAAACCTGTGAGCGGGAAGATTCGAATGGACGAACGCTCTATCGGAAGCTCGGAACTCGCAAGCGGCTCTTCGTCATCGGGGCGTCGCACATCGCTCTGCATTTGGCTGCCACGGCGAAGATGCTGCAGTACGAGGTGGTGGTGATCGATCCGCGGGAGAGCTACGCTCGCTCGGATCGCTTCCAGTTCGCCCCCGATGCGGTGCATGTGCAGTGGCCGGAGAAAGCTCTGCAAGGCTATTCGCTGGAGCGAGACGATGCATTGGTAGCGATCACTCACGATCCCAAGATCGATGATCAGGCATTGGCGGTCGCTTTGAAGTCGAACTGTGGATACATCGGAGCTTTGGGTAGCGCGCGAAGTCATCGAGCGCGGATGGGCCGTTTGGTGAAGCTCGGGATTGAAGAGGAGACGCTGCAGCGCATCCATGGTCCGGTAGGCATCGATATCGGGAGTCGGACTCCCGGAGAGATCGCGATCAGTATCGTGGCCCAGTTGATTCAGTTTCGAAGTGGGAGAACCGTCGGATGACGAGAGAGCGATCGGGAGGGTTGGGAGCGGTGTTGCTGGCTTCAGGCATGTCGCGTCGCTACGGAAGCCGCAATAAATTGCTTCGCGAGATCGATGGCGAAGCGATGGTCCGCCGCGTGTTAAGGCGTTTGGAAGTGGATGGAGTGGACTTTCGCGTGGTGACGCTTGGCCATCAGATGGAAGCGGTGGCGGCTGCTCTGCGAGGAAGCGATGCGGCGCTTGTATTCAATACCAACTACGCGGAGGGGATGGGGACGAGTTTGGCGTTCGGGGTTTCAGAAGCGGTCAAGCGAAACCCCGACGCGCTGCTAGTCTGCTTGGCTGACTTGCCGGAGCTCGAGGCCGAGGATACGCGTCGAGTTGCGACATCGTTTTGGGAGGCGGGGGGCAACCGTATCGCCTATCCGTTGGTGGGGAGACGAAGGGGGCATCCGGTTTGTTTTCCGAAGCGCTGCTTCGGGGATCTTTGTCAGCTTAAGGGGGATCAAGGGGCTCGTCGCTTGATCGAGGCGGATGGCTTCGAGCCGGTGGAGGTGAGCGGCGTAAGTCGTGGGTGTATCCGGGATTTGGATAGAGACTAGTTCACGTTGCGGGCGGCTTCTTCGACCTGCTGGTAGAGGAGCTGCACCGTTTCATCCGATTCGATTCTCAGGGCGCGGCTGACGAAAGTCTGAGCTTCGGAGAAGCGTTCCTCTTCGATGAGCAGCTTCGCTCGCGTGATGAGGGCGAGATACTCCGCTTCAGGGTCGTGCTCAGCTTGGTCGAGGACGAGGTACGCCCGATCTCGGTCGCCGTTTTTCACGTAAAGCTTTGCCAGCTTGACCAGGGCGTTGCCGTCCATGGGTTGCATCTTGATGGCCTTCATCATCAGACCGATAGCCTTCGATGTCTCTTGGCGGTGTTGCGCGAGCTCTGCCGCCGCCACTTGGTAGTCGAAGAGGTCTTCATTCGAAGCGGAGGATTCCTGAAGGTCGATCTTGGCGAAGAGGGCTTCGGCCCGATCGAACTGCTCGCGCTGGATCAGGACTTTGACGGCGGCGAGCAGAGAGCTGATGTCGTCCTCGCTGGCGAGCGGGGCGGCGGCGATGAAGGTTTCCGCGGCCGGCAGGTCCATGCCGAGCTTGGCGTAGAGGTTTCCCAGCAGCATGAGCGACTGGAAATCGTCGCCGCCCAAGGCCCGTGCGATCTCTAGGTTTCGGGCTGCCTTCTGGTAATCCTGTATGCCGAGGTAGGCGTTGGTCTGGGCGAGCCAGTAGTCGACGTTTCGGGGGCGTCTGGCGATGAGCTCGTCCTGCGCTCGGATCGCTTCCATGTAGCGCTGCGACTTTAGGTAGGTCTGAGCTTTGCCTTCCAGCCAGTCGAAGTTGTCGGGCTCGGCGAGCACGGCGCGATCATAGGCCACCTCCGCTGATATGTAGTTGCCTTCGGCGTAATGGCAGAAGCCCAGCATGCCGAAGGTCTGGCTGTGCGAGTCGCCTAGTTCCACGGCTTTGAGCAGCGCGATCAGGGCGCTTTTCGTGTCGCCCACGCGTAGCTTGAGCACTCCTAGATTGGTCCAGGCCCGCTGGAAGTCTGGAAAGGCCTCGATGGCCAGCTTGTATTGCTCTTCGGCCTGCAGGTATTCGTCGTTCTCGAAATAGACGTTGCCCAGCAAGTAGTTGAAGCTGGCGCTGTGCTCTTCCTCCCCGGTGGTCATGCTGCGTAGGAAGGTCTTCGCGTGCTCCTTGTTGATGCGCATGATAGGGGCGACCTTTTTGAGCATGACTTTCTCGATATCGCTCAGGGGTGGTTCCTTTTCGGAAAGCACCCCGTAGCTGGCGGTGAAGCGTTTCATGAACTCGTCGCTATTCAGGTCAGGTTCTCCCAGCTCGCGCGGCAGGGCGCCTTGGTGGAACAGGAAGATGATCGCGCAAAGCGATAGAAGGATCGATTTCATATGGAGAAGGGGCTGCTATTGGAGCGACTGATGTAGGTGGTCTTGCGGCGCACGATGCAGTTCACTTTTTCTCCGTCCTTGACGGCTGGCTTGAATCGCATGCGTTTCACCCATTCCACCAGCGTGGGAACCGCTTCTGGGTAGTCTGTATCGAGAATATGGATATCGTGAGGCCGGCCTTTGGTGTCCACGCGGCAAAGGTAGGTGAACGTGACCCGGCTGTCGGTGTTTCCGATCAAGTGGGGCGGGATCTGCAGGGGAGGCGTGTAGTAGACCTTCGGCTTTTCGGTCACGTCCGCGAAGTCGAAGACGGTCAGTTCCTCCATGCTTTCGGTTTCGTAGTTTTCGATCGTTTCCGCTACGCTGAGGCTGTTTTCAGTGAGTTTTTTGGGGGATAGGCCGAAATCGATCTCAAGAAAGCCGAGGGGCAGCTCGCCTGATTCGGAGGTGGATGGAACGTTGAAGTTGATCGATGCGCTGGTTCGCTTTGGAGGCGTTTTGGCTGGTGGCGGCGGCGGTGGCGGTGGGAGGTAGACGTCCTGAACTTCGAAGATGGGGGCTGGCTCCGGGTAGTCGATTTTCAGCTGCGTCATGCCCATGGATACGAATACGGCGGCGGAGACCAGAATGCCGCCGAAGAAGGTAACGGGGTGGAGTTTGCTGCCGCGAAGCTGTTTTTCTAGTGGGGTCATGTATTTGAAGATGCGCTACTGTTCGGTGGCGAAGTGGATGCGTTTGGCTCCGGCGGCTTTAGCCTCGCCGTAGACCCGAGCGAAGACGCCGTGGCTGGCGGAAGCGTCGGCTTGGATGATGACGTCGGACTCCTCGGTGGTCAGGATGCGCTGCACGCGGGGCCGTACGCCGGAGACGCCGATCTCCTCGCCGCCGTAGAAGACGCGATCGTCGTTGGAGATGGCTATGAGGATGGAGTTCTTGTCTAGGGCGACGGTGGAGGCGGCTTGGGGTTTGCGAACCTCGATGCCGCTCTCTTCAACGAACACGGTGGTGACGATGAAGAAGATGAGAAGGATGAAGATGCAGTCGATCATCGGCGACAGGTTGATGTCGACGCGATCTCTGTCATCTTTACGCGAGCGGTTGCGTCTCATGGTCTTAGGTTTTTTCCATGGTTTCCAGTTCCAGTTCGAGCAATTGCAGGTCCTTGCTGCGGTAGATTCGTAGGATCCACTGGCTGAAGAAGAGCCCGATGATCGCGATCATCAGTCCGGTCTGGGTGGTGATGAGAGCGACTTTGATGCCGTCGGCGACCGCTTTGGTGGTGTCTTGGCCGCTTTCCGCTCCGATGCCGCGAAAGGTGTCCAGCATGCCCGCCACGGTGCCGAGCAGCCCCATCAGGGGAGCGGCCACGATGAGCACGTTGGCGTATTTGAGCTGCGTTCGCACCAGCTGCTCGAAGTGTTCTCTGAAATTTCGAATGTCCGTTCGCGTGGGCTTGCTATGGTGTCTTTGCAAGGTTTGGCGCACGCGCAGTCGGGTGATGAAGAGGAAAACGCCTACAGTGTTTCGGTAGAGCATGAACGCCAGCAGGGCGAGGGCGACCATGATGGGGCCGCCGCTGTAGATGATTTGCCAGATTCTCTCCAGGATGCCGGCGCTCATGGGGCGATTTCGGTTTTTCGTTGGTTGGAGACGTGGCGCGAGAATTCGGTGGCGATCTGCTCCATGGAGCCGATGCGGTAGCGCATGATGCGGGTGAAAATGCCATGGAAGATGAGGGCGGGGATGGCGACGACCAGTCCCAGCTCGGTGGTGACCAAGGCTTCCGATATGCCGGAGGAAAGGGATTTGGCGTCGCCCGTGCCGAACACTTCGATGAGGGTGAAGGTTTTGATCATGCCCACCACGGTGCCTAGGAGGCCCATCAGCGGGGCCACCGCGGCGGTGGTGGAGAGCAAGGGAAGAAACCGCTCCAGCTTCGGCTGAAAGCGAAGGATGGACGCTTCCATGGCGTCGAGCAAGGTGTCGCTGTCGGCACGGACGAACTGCGCCCCTGTCGCTAGCATGCGATCGATGGGCTTGGAGCTCGACTTCAGCGCCTCCTCCGTGTATTCGGACTTTCCGGACAATGCGTTTCTTGCGATCGCGCCAAGGTCGCCTGGATCGTCGATTCGATGGGCTCGCAGGTCGAAGAGTTTGAGGACCGAGACGAGCAAGGTCAGTCCCCCGAGAGCGAGGATGGCGTAGCCGACCCAGCCTCCTTTTTGGATGTGCTCCAGCAGGCTGCCGCGGGCTTGATCGAGAGCGATGGCGTTGCCCAGAGAGGCGTCTATTGGCAGCATTCCGTCGGCGTTTGTCAGCGTCTCTTTGATGTGCGCGCTTTGCTGTTCGCTCAATGGTATGAGTGCGGGTTCGATGGTGCCTGAATTGAAGTTGAGCAGGCCGGAGGCGGATCCGTCTTGGGAGAGGAAGTAGGCGCTTGGACCGATGAGGGCGATTTCGCCCGGTTTGATCCCTCCGGAGGGCGTGATCGCTCTGCCTTGGAAGCGGCGTCCGCCCAGGAGCTCTCGTTGCCTTTCCAGACCGAGCTCGAGGGATTGGAAGAGGATTTGGATACGTTCGCTTTGCGATCTTCCTTCTTCGTCCAGCGTTTGCCTGAGCTCGCTGAGCGGCGCCAGATAGAACTGGTCTTCTGAGATGTGGATGCGGCTTTCGAAGTTGGTGAGGTATTCGGAGAGCACGCCGCTGGAGTATTGGGTCTGCGTATCGAGGGCGTCGATACGGCTCTTCATGTCCTCCAGATCGAAACCCTGTTCGGTGGTGGAGCTTTTCGCTTTCGCTTCCTGGCGGCGAAGCTCCACCAGCTCGGTTTCCAGTTTATTGATTTGGCGGACGAGCTCGAGTTTTTCGCCTTGGGTGGCTTGGAGGAAGCTTTGGTAGGAGGCGAGGGTTTGCTCGATTCGCTCCTGCGTATCGCGTATCATCTCCGCGAATTCGATTTCCGCTTGGCCGTAGCCCCAGGGCGTCATGCCGATAGCCGCGGCCAGCAGCAGAACCCGGGGTCTCATGGCGCTTCCTCCTTTTTGACGAAGGTGAAGGGAACTTCGACCGCTAGCGGATCGATGGTTTTGTCGTAGACGTCGAAGAGCTGCTTGATGGCCGGGGCGTGCTCGGGCGCGGGCGTCCAGGTCCACGCGTCTGGAGCGGGGGAGAGGATCCAGGCTCGGGCGCCGCTTCTGTCGGTGGCGTAGGCGGTGGCCAGTCCCCAGTAGAGCACGCGCACGTCGATGGCCTCGCCGTTTTCCAGGGTCCGCATGGTGTGGGAGAGGGTGAGGGTGTTGTTGAACTCGTCTATCATCGAACTGATGGCGACGATGTTCTGCAAGCGGTTTGGGGTGGGAACGTCTTTCGATCCTGGCGCGGGGATCTTGCGGGCGAGCGGTTTGATCTTGTCTCGCAGCGGAGAGGGCAGCCAGGCGACGATCGTTCGGATCTGGTGTTCTTGGCGCTGGGTGGCGTCTTCGATGACCTGGCGTGTGGCCTCGAGATCCTGCAGCTTCGTTTGGGCATCCAGCAGTTGTTCGTCGAGCTTCTTGGACTCCAGCTGCAGGCGATACAGGTTTTCGGAGACCGTGTCTCGAGTGCTGGCAAGGGTCGATTGGGTGGCTTTGAGGAGGTCCTTTTCGACCGCCCAATCGGTCTGCTCCTTGGAGAGACGGTTGCGGGCCTCGATCCAGCGGTCGGTGGTTTGTTTGAGGAGATCGAGCTCTTGGCTGGAGGCGAGGGTGGCGAGCAGCCAGCACGTCACTGCTGCCGCGGGTGGTCTAAAACTGAGTTTCATTTGGGCGTTTGGCGACGAAGGATGGTTTGGGAGAAACGGCGCCTGGAAGGGCAGGCGCCGGGTGGGGGCGGTCGTGGGATCAGAGCGATTCGGACAGCTTCTGCTCGTCTGCTAGTGGGTCGAATCCGCCCTTTTCCAGAACCATCTTCAGGCAGGCCAGGCGGAACCGCTCAGGGCTGAGGCCGTTTTCTTTGGAGAGGGCGCTCAGTCGAAGTAGCTCCTGCTGCGAGAGTCGTAGCGTCGGCGCGTCTTCCTGAGAGGCGCGCAAGGCGAGGTAGCGGAGGGTGGAGGCGATGTTTTCGGAGTAGTTTTCCGGCTGCGATAGCGATGCGATGAGCTGGTCGAGCAAGGCGTCTAGGCCCTCGGAGCAGCGGGCGCCGAATTCGGAGGTGAAGATATCGAGGGCCGAATCGAGGCGTTCCTGGGAGAAGGAGCCTTGGTCGGCGCTGGGGTCTCGGGGGTGCACGCCCTCGTTTGCCGTCCAGATTCGGTCCTGCCGCAGAGCCACCGTTTCGGTTGGGGATGCGGCGGCGGGGTGGGAGGCTTCTATGGAGAGGCGGGCTTCGGTCTCGAAGCGGTAGGCGAGCTTTTTGGCGGTGTACTTGTAGGAGTCCGCCTCTTCGCTGATTACGATGGTGCTCGGCACGAGATAGAGCTCGTCGAGGATCTTGAGGTGGTGAGGGGTGGGTTGGACTGGCTCGGGAAAGGTATTCGGCGAGACCGAGAGGGCGAGGGATCGCGCCTGGTCGTAGACGGCCAAAGCCCGCGAGTAGTCGGGGTTGGGAGCCATGCCGCCTGGGAGCGACATGGGAGTTTGTCTCAGGTTGCGTTCCGCCTGTTCGAAGTCACGTTGCAGCCGGTCGTATTCACCGTCCTCGAACTGTTCCAAGTAGCGCTCGTAGTTGGTCTCGTACGCTTGCATGGCGGATTCGTAGGATTCCGCTGCTTTTTGGTATTCCGCGACCAAGGCTTGGAACTCCGGGTTGGTTTCCTCTATTGTTTCTCCTGGGATGGTGGAGTTCACGACCTGGCTGGATTCCCTCGCTTCCGTTCTGATGGGGGCTGCATCGATTTTAAGCACGAGGGCAGGCTCCGGACCTGTCGCGGTGTCCTCCAGCAACGAGAATGCTTCCGACCATTCGCTGGCGATGCTGCGTCGAATGTTGTCCGCCAGCTTTTCGTCCACGTTTTCAGGTATGGACACGCTGATGGGAAGGCGCGTCTCGTCGAGGCCCAGCAAGGTGTCGATCAGGTAGCTTTCTCCGGGCAGGGGAGCGGTCTGGCTGGTCGCTTTTTGCCAATCTCGCTTGATCTGGCGCGCGAGCGAGAGGTTGACGGATTCCGCAACTCGGGATCCGAGGATATCCTTCAGCCCTGCTTCTTCGACTGCGGTTTGGAGCTGCCGCAGGTCGTCGATGCGATCGTTTCGGCTGTAGGCTCGGGCGTAGTCTCCTAGGCGCTGGGCGAAGGGAGAATCGAGCAGTCTGACCAGCAGGCCGCTGTCGCCCTTCAGGTAGGGTACGTAGGGAGCGAGGGCGCTCAAGCCTTCGCTCGGTTCGAGAGAGTTATCGTAAAGCTGATCCAGGACGCGTTCGATGCCCTGCTGGATGTTACGAAGCTCGGCGAGGGTCTGTCGCTGCTCTTCGGTGCGATCGGGCAGGGTCGCGGTAGCCTCCTCGAGCAGACTGATGCGGCGGGTGAGATTGCTGTCGGGGGTGCGCTCGTAGGCCTCCATGATTCGCTTCAGCATGGCGCGGGGGCTCTTGGCGGAGAGGCTGTAGGTCGAGGCCTTCTCCTGTTCCCCTCCAGAGCTGTCGCGCTCCTGGGTGAACCAAGGATCGGGTTCGGTGGCGAAGAGCGGCGCTGCTCCGCTCAGGACGAAGCAGATGATCGCGCCGGAGATGGCGCGGGTCGGGCAAGTCGATTGACGCATGGTAGGGTCCTCTTTGGTTGCCAAGACGATAGCGGCTGCCTCATCGATCGAATTGGCCAATGGGGGAACGCCAAACTGATAACGAAGGGTCGCTGCCGTGTTGTTCGTTAGACTTAGGTGTAAACAGTCTAGAGCAGGTATGGAGGATGATCCGAAATTTCGGCCAGTTTTCCAGCTTTTTTGCCTCTGAGACTGTGCTATCGGACTAGGTCTTTCCCTTGATCCGTTCGAAGGCCTGATTTAGCGGCTGATACGACTGGTGAAGCGCTTCGCTATCGGTTTTTCGGAGGCGGGCGGCTTGCTGAGCCAGCACGCGAAAAAGCCCGCGTCCTTTGGGGGACGCGGGCTGGAAAGGGAGGCGTTGTTCGAGCGAGTCCGGAGGCTTCGCTCCGGCTTTAGGCCTCGAGCTGCGGGCGCTTCGGGTCGGGCCAGTCGATGTGGAAGAACTTCCCGCGGGGCTGGTCGACGCGCTCGTAGGTGTGGGCGCCGAAGTAGTCGCGCTGGGCCTGAAGCAAGTTGGCGGGCAGGCGCTCGTTGCGGTAGCTGTCGTAGTAGGACAGGGCGGACATGAAGGTCGGGATCGGGATGCCGTGGCTGGCGGCGGTGGAGACCACCTTGCGCCAGTTGGCCTCGCAGCGATCGATCTCGCTCTTGAAGTACGGATCGAGCAGGAGGTTGGCCAGGTCAGGATCGCGCTGGTAGGCCTCGTAGATCTTCTGGAGGAAGCGTGCTCGGATGATGCAGCCGCCCCGCCAGATCATGGAGATCTCTCCGAAGTTCAGGTCCCAGTCGTACTCCTTCTGGGCGGCTCGCATGAGCTGGAAGCCTTGGGCGTAGGAGCAGATCTTGGAGCAGTACAGGGCGTCGTGCACGGCCTGGGTGAAGGATTCCTTGTCGCCCTCGAAGGCGGGATAGCTCTTTTCGATGACCTTGGAGGCTGCCACGCGCTCCTCTTTCACGGCTGAGATGCAGCGAGCGAAGACCGCTTCGGCGATGGAAGGAGCTGAGATGCCCATGTCCAGGGCGTTCACGCTGGTCCACTTGCCGGTGCCTTTCTGGCCGGCGGTGTCGAGCACGATATCCACGAAGGGCTTGCCGGTGACAGGGTCGTCTTGCTGGAGGATGTCAGCGGTGATTTCGATGAGGAAGGAATCCAGCACGCCGTCGTTCCACTCGGTGAAGACCTTCGACATGTCCTTGGGGCTCATGCCGAGCAGCTTGGACATCACGGAGTAGGCTTCGCATATGGTCTGCATGTCGCCGTATTCGATGCCGTTGTGCACCATCTTGACATAGTGGCCGGCTCCGTTTTCGCCGATGTAGGTGGTGCAGGGCACGCCGCCTTCGACCGGCTTGCCCGGAGCGGCGCCGCCGATCGGCTTGCCGGTGTCGGCGTCGACCTTGGCCGCGATGGCTTCCCAGATGGGCTTGAGCTCGTTCCAGGAGGATTCCTTTCCGCCTGGCATGAGGGAAGGACCGAAGCGGGCGCCTTCTTCGCCGCCGGAAACGCCGGATCCGACGAAGCGGAATCCAGCCTCGCTGAGCTCCTTCTCGCGGCGGATGGTGTCGGTCCAGAGGGCGTTGCCTCCGTCGATGATGATGTCGTCCTTGTCCAGCAGCGGCGTCAGACCGGCGATGACCGCGTCGGTAGCCTTGCCTGCCTGCACCAGGATGATGATCTTGCGCGGGCGCTCGAGGGACTGGACGAATTCTTCCAGGGTCTTGGCTCCGAAGAGTCCGCCCGGGGTGTCCGGGTGGGCGGCGACGAAGTCGTCGGTCTTGGACGTCGTTCGGTTGTAGACGGAAATCTTGAAGCCGTGGTCGGCGATATTGAGGGCAAGGTTCTGACCCATGACCGCTAGGCCAACGAGTCCGATGTCTGATTGTTCTGTCGACATAGTAGGATCGATTTTTTGAGGGGCGAAGTAAACCGCCGTCTGCTCGGACCAGCAAGCGCTAAAAAGCCCCTCGTGTTGGCGAATTTGTTGGAATTTCGCCTAACATGAGAGGATTTCGCTTCTTCCATGAGGGGAATTCGAGCATTCCACTGTTGGGAAACTGTGTGAGCGTTGGCGCCGATATTTAACTCAACGTTCGTTCGAGCCAAGGGATTGGCCCCAATTTCGGCAAATCGAAGAATTGCTGCCGTCGATGGGCCGCGGCGCCTTTCCGGCAGCGGATACTCCGGCCGTGGCCGAGTGGAGTTCTGCTCAGACTCCGGTGGGCAGGAACTGGGCTATCATGTTCACCACGGGCGAGAGGATTTCCGGCTCGTTGCGGTGGTAGACCCAGTTCATGAAGACGATGACTGCGGTGGCGAGGATGATGGGATACATCACCAGTTTGGGCAGCGACTTCAGGGTCATGAAGACCGAGTATGCGAAAAGCAGCCCTATCAGCCCCAGCGCATAGGGAAACCATGGCTGGTTGTACAGAGGTTGGAGGGATTGAAGAAGCTTTTCCACGTAGTGCATGCGTTGACCGATATCCGCAAGTTTTCGTTTTAGGTTATCGACCTGTGGCGGATGCTATTTAGCCTCTTGGTGACAATTCACCCAGGCGCTTACTCCATCTGAGTAGTATTCCTTCTTCCAGATAGGCACGCGTCGCTTCACTTCTTCGATGATGTAGCGGCAGGCGTCGAAGGCGGCGTCTCGGTGGGCGGCGCAGGCTCCTACCCAAACCGCGATGTGGCCGATCTCCAGCAAGCCGGTGCGGTGCAAGGCGATGGCTCCGTCGATGGCGAATCTCTCTTGGGCTTCCTGCACGATCTTGGCCCCTTCCTTGTTGGCGAGCTCGGGATAGGAGGAATACTCAAGGCGATCGACGGGCTTGCCTTCGTTGTGGTTCCGCACCCAGCCTTCGAAGGTGGCCAGGGCCCCGGCATGCTGATTGAGCAGCGTTTGCTTGAGGCGCTCGGGTTGCAGCGGATCGGCGGAAAGCGCAAAGGACGCTGGAGTTTCCGAGCGGAGCGAGGTCTGGGTTGGTCTTGGACCGGACATGGCTGAAGACTGTGGCGGGTTCTCTTCTCGGGAGCGATCAGCCCCCGGCGACGGGCGGGATGAAGACGATGCTGCAGCCGTCGCTCAGCCGGTCGTCCCACTGGGCGAAGTCGTCATCGAGCGCGACCTTCAGGGAGGTGGCTGGCAAGGTGAACCCGTGTCGCTCGGAAAGCTCTTGGTAGAGAGCGCCAGCGGTGGCGGAGTCGGTGTCGATCTCCTCCTGGTCGAGTCCGCGCTGTTCGCGGAGGAGGGCGAAGTATTGGATGGAAACTTTCACGGCGTGTCGGCTCGGTTGGTGGGGGCGTCGGCATGGTAGTCGCCACTCTTGCCGCCGGTCTTTTCCAGCAGCCGGATGTCTTCGATGACGATGCCTTTGGAGATGGCTTTGCACATGTCGTAGAGCGTGAGGGCGGCCCCGCTGACTGCGGAGAGCGCCTCCATTTCAACGCCTGTCTTGGCGTCGGTGATTGCGGTGGCGCGAATTTCCACGCAGGAATCGCTCGTCGGCTCGATGCTGACCGAGCATTTCGTCAGTGGCAGGGGATGGCAGAGCGGGATCAGGTCGCTGGTCTTTTTGGCGGCTTGGATGCCAGCCAGAATGGCGGTGTGGAACACGGGCCCTTTTTTGCTTTGCAGCTCCTTGCCATCGAAGGCGGCCATGATCTCTGGCGTGAGGCGCACGCGGGCCTGGGCGGTCGCGGAGCGCCGCGTCACCGCTTTGTCGGTGACGTCGACCATGTGGGGCTGGGCTTTCGAGTCGAGGTGGGTGAAGGGCATGGGATTGGCGGCGTGCGGTTGGCGGTTCGGGCTCAGCTAGGCCACTCGTAGTAGGGAAAGGCTTCGCCCTGAGGAAAGACGGAACGCTTTCGGGGCAGTTCGATGAAACCGGAGGTTTTGGCGACGGAGCTGAAATCGCCCGAGGTGTTGAAGAGCGCGGGTTTCGCCCAGAGCTCGCCGCTCGGACGCGGATCGAGCACCACTGGCAGAAAGAGCGTGAGCTCCTGTTTGAAGGTGAGGTCGTGGTCGAGCTTTACGTAGAAGGGTCTCGGGGCGGGGCGATCGGTCCATTTATCCAGGGCGGGGATCACGTAGCGGCGAAGGCAGGTGAAGCAGGAAACGGGGTTGCCAGGGAGGGCGAATACCGGCAGGCGTTCGCGCTCTCGGGAAAACTGGCCGAACCACATCGGCTTGCCCGGGCGCTGGCTCACCCACTGGAAGCGAATGGCGACGCCGAGCTTTACCAGCGTCTCCGGGATGTAGTCGTATTTGCCCTTGGATACGCCGCCAGCGAGCACCAGGGCGTCGCAGCGCGACATGGCGTCCTTGATGCTTTTCGAGATCTGCTCGGGATCGTCGGGGATGTGGATCAGTTCGGTATCGCCGTATCCAGCCGCCGCCAGCGCGGTGGCGAGCGTTAGATCGTTGGAGCGACGGATCTGGTAGGGCTCCGGTGTTTGCACGATGGATACAAGCTCGTTTCCGGTGGAGATGATGGCGATGCGGGGGCTTTTCGATACGCGAAGTTCGTATTTTCCGATGGAGGCGGCGATGGCGATCTCCTTCGCGGTGAGGGCGATCCCAGGCGCCAGAAGCTCGGCTCCTTCATCGCAATCCGTGCCCATCTCGTGGATACCCTGGCCAAACTCCACGATCATGCCGTCGGGCAGCTTGGCCCCCTTTTTCGTCATTTCGTACTCTTCGACGGGAATGACGCAGTCGGTGCCGGTGGGCATGACGGCGCCAGTCATCACCTCGATGCAGGCTTTGAAGTCCTTGAGTTCGAGCGGAGGGGCGCCCGCCGCTGCGACGCCTTCCACGGGGTAGACGCGCGCTCCCATGTTGTAGGCGGAGCTGGAGATGGCGATGCCATCCAGGGCGGCTCGGTTGAAAGGGGGCAGGGGGCGATCGGCGGTCAAGGGCTCCTGCAGCGATCGTCCAGCGGCTTCGGTGATGGGAACGGTTTCGGCGCCGATGCGGCCAATATTGTCGAGGATGAGTTTTTCGGCTTCCTGTACTGTGATCACGCGTCGAAGTGTTCGCGCTTTTTGGCAATGGGCAAATAAATCCTTTTAGGGGCGATTGACGGTAGACTGAGCTGTCTTCCGCGGGGCTCCGGACCGCATCCTCTAGCCCGCGCCCCGAGCTGCGCCACGGGCGTTCGTGGGAGGGCCCGCTCATCGTCGCGGATTTCCAGTCCGCGATCGCCTTCGCGTCCGCCCGTTTCTAGGCTGTTTCTTCGATACGTGAATCTACGAAAGGGATAACGGGGGGATCGATCTCAGCAGTGTTTGAAATCGACCATTCGTCTTATTGCCTAGGGGGTGAGGGCCGCGACTGGTTTATGTGTCAAAACCCTTTCAAATTTAAGTTTTGTGTCGATTGATGCTTATCAAGTCTTCTGAATAAAGCCTTCCTGTACCGATGATTACGCGCGACGACGAGGTTGAGAAAGCCATCCGGGCGAACCTCGCTGGTATGGGGCCAATCAACCTAATGAGTACGAATGGTAAGAAGCTGGTCAGCGTGCTGATCGTGGAATCGGACGAGCGATTTCTCGAGAGCGTGCGTGGTTGTCCAGGTCTGAACCGATCCGGTTGGGTCGTGCGTACCGCTTCCAGCGCCGAAGCGGGTTTGAAAGCCCTTCGCGAAGCTCGCGTGGACGTGTTCGTCGCTGGCGTCTCTCTGCCAGACCTCGATGGGATTTCCTTTCTGAAGAAGACCAAGGAGCTTTCGCCCAACTCCCTGCGCCTGCTGCTTTACAAGGAGGCGGACAAGCGGGAAATGGGCAAGGCGGTCGGCCTCATGCACCGACGTTTGCAGCAACCGGTCGCCCCCGAGGAGCTCGATTTGGCGATTCGTCAGGTTCTAGTGACGCATCTGCGCATCCGTCGACCCGAGGTGGCCAACATCGTTCGGGAGACCAAGCAGCTGCACGTGAACACCCAACCGATGCAGGAGCTGCTCAAGACGGCGGACGATCCGCAGTGCGACATCGACACCCTGGCGCTGATCATCAAGAAGCACCCCACTGCGGTGGCCACGGTGCTCCAGGTGGCGAACACCGCCTTCTACGGTTCGGCCGGCGGAGTGGACACCTTGGAAGAGGCTTTGCAGCTGATGGGCATGGATTTCGTGCGCAATCTGGCCATCACCGAGCTGGCGAAGAAGCAGCTTCGTCTCAGCCCGGGATTGCAGGAGCTGGCCAACGCGGTGCTGCAGCACTCGATCGAAGCGAGCCAGTACGGGTTGCGCATGCGCAAGTACGTCAAAAACCTCAAGCTGGTGCAGCAGATCAGCAGCTTGGCCTTGCTGCACGACTTGGGAAAGCTGGTTTTGCTCGCCGCCAAAGGAAACGACTACGCCGACCTCATGGGCCAATCCGTGGATTCCGGCACGCCGTGCTGGCGCCTCGAGCGCGCCAACTACGGCTGCGACCACGCTGGGGTGGGCGGATTCCTCTTCTCCATGTGGGGCCTGCCGGAAGTGATCGTTCGCGCGGTCTCCTTCCACCACGAGCCGCTGAAGGTGGCGGAAAAGGACTTTTGCCCCACCAGCCTGCTGCATTTCTCGAACGTGGCCGCTCACGCGAACCACGGTGTGTCATGCTATTCTGGAGACAACTTGAACGAGGAGCTGGCCGAGAAGCTCGGCTTGTCGCCAGAATTCGCATACGAGTTCGACGAATAGCTCGTTGATGGCTTGATGCTCCAGTGCGGCGCGGCTTTCTGGCTGGGCCGGGAGTCGTCCCGCTGTTTTCTACTGGTAGAAGCTCACGCTGTTGATTGGCGGAAAGTGGGCGCTGGCGAGTTGCCAGGTGTCGCCCTGATCGTCGCTGGTCCAAAGCGAGCCAGTGGTGCTGCCGAATGCCAGGCGGTCTCCGGTGTCGTCGACGGCGAGGGCATGCCGGTAGACCAGATCGTAGGCATGGGTCTGCGGGAGCCCGTTTCCAAGCGTCTGAAAATGCTTTCCCCCGTCTCGGGTGCGGGTGACCACGAGTTTCCCGTCCACCGGGATACGCTGCTCGTCCTTGATCGCGGGCACGAACCACGCTGTATCCGGATCTTGGGGATGCACGGCCACTGCGAAGCCGAAGACGCTCGGCCCAGCGTCTTTGATCTCGGAAAAGGTTTTTCCCCCGTCGTCCGAGCGAAAGATGCCATTGTGGTGCTGCACCCAGATCCGTTCGGGCTGGGCGGGGCAGGAGACCAGGTAATGCGGATCCTGAGCGACGGGATCGTAGGCGAGCTCCGGGGGCATGTATTCGGCTCGCAGGCCTTGGCCGATCAGTTTCCAGGTTCCTCCATCGTCGCTCGTTTCCCAAATGCCGCCACAGGAGATGCCGACGACCACGCGGCGCGAATCCCGAGGATCGACGGCGATGGAATGGATCCCCGGAAAGTCGTAGCCGCCTCCGGCCCACTTCGCTCGTTCGGGCACGTTCCATAGGGAGTCGACGAACTGCCACGAGTCGCCATGGTCGTCCGACTTGAACAAGCCTCCAGGCAGGGAGCCGCACCAGATTCGCCCCGGTTGGTCCTCGCCGCCGGGGGCCAGGGCCCAGATCTGCTCCAGCTTCCAGGGGATTTCGATGCCGCGAAACGGGCAGCGATCCGGTTCCCTGCCCTCGGGAAAGGGCGGGTAGGCGGGCGTTTCGATTTCTTGCCAATCTGATTGCCCAGCGAGCCGGCGGTGAAGTTTCACCCCGAAGTGGCCGTGGTTGAGGGCGGCGTAGGCATGGCCTGAGCGGGAGTCGTGGAAGGCCAGCGTGACAGGGTCGCCGAGAAAGGCGGTGTCGGAAACGGACCATGCGGCCTCGGTTTGCGGTTCGAGTTCGAACAGGCCTTTGCGCGTGGCGAGCAGCAGTCGGATCGTCTTCTTCATCGGTGAGTTGGTCCACGACGCGTCTTCGGCGCAGAGGCGCTTGCGAGACGCGTCCTTGGGCGGGAGTTGACGTTTATTCTGCCAGTTTCGCCATGTTTGACAGGGCATGTTCCAGCACCTCGGTGTGGGTGTGGTCGGGGCTGAACATGACGCATTTGATGTCTTCCTCGACCAAGGCGGTGTGTCCAGCGGGCAGGTAGAAGGCATCGCCTTTTTCCAAGGAGTCGACCGAGCCGTCGTCGTAGTCGATTCGGAAAACGCCTTCGATGAGGTAGCCCCAATGGGGGCAGTGGCAGCTGTCGTTGGAAAGGCCTTTCAGCAACGGTCCGAAGTCGGTCCCTTTCGGAAGCTCGAGGTAGGTGACGTCCATGTCGCCCAGCTTGGTTTGACGGCGCATGGAGGTTTCTGGCCCTTCCATAACGGTGGGCAGGTCGGCAATATTTGTTTTCATGGTGTGAGCGAGTTGGAGGATTGAGGGAGGCGGCTAGCCTCCGGATAGGGCTTGAACGACGAATATCTCATCGTCGGGTCGAACGGGAGTCTCGAGCTTCTCTCGATCGCGGATGGCGACTCCGTTTACCAGGATCGCCATGTGCCGGTGCAAGCAGCCTTGATCGTCGAGAATGTAGCCGCGCAAACGAGGGCGTTTCGCGAACGCGACTTCAAGAGCGTCCACCACGCGACTGGCATCGACGATAAGGTCGGAGCTCTCCACGTGGCGCTGCAGGTTGGAGGTAAAACAAAGCTTGGGCACAGGAACCTCAAGCCTAGCGCCTGAGGTCGCTAGCGCAAGGCTCGAGGCCGAGGGCAAGGGTATTCACTCGGCCTGAGGGGGGAGCTGAATCCGCCAGCGTCGCTACGCTAGGGAACGCATCTTCTCCACGCAGGCCTTAAGGGCTGGCACTGGATTTTCCGGGTCGGCTTCGTATTCGAGAATGCCCACGCCGTCGAAGCCCTGAGCTTTGAGGGTGGCGAGCAGCTTCGGCAAATCCAGGTTGCCGTCCCCCACGACTGTGTCCTTCCACGCTCCGTTCCGATCGAAGACGAAGTCCTTGAAGTGGATTCCGTATAGAAATTCCGAATACTTGTTGGCCCAGTCGATGGGGTTTCCGTTGTTTGGGCCGATCTGCAACGCCCAGGCGGTATCCATGCAAAGACCGACTTGCGGCGAGCCTAGCCCGATGAGCTGTTCGACCACGTCGGGCGATCCCCCGAAGAGATAGCCGCCATGGTTGTGGATGCCGACCTTGATGCCGTACTTGTCGCACCAGGATCTTACTTGGGCGACGGCTTTGGGAAAGGTGCCGACTTTGAAGTGGGCCGATATGTGCTTGGCTCCCGCGATGGCGGCGCATTCGAAAAACGATTCGTCGTCTTCGTTTCCGTCGAAGGTTTGCACTCCGATGGATACGATGGATACGCCGAAGCTCTCGTAGATCTCCACGATGCGTTTCCATTCGTTGGGGTTTCGAAAATCCGCGTGGAGCTCGCAGACTTCGATGTGGTCGAGTCCGATCTCGCGGGTCTTGGAGGCGACTTCGGCGCTCTCCTTGAATTCGCGGAAGCAGTAGGATTGAACGGCGAGGGTGTCGAGTAGGGCCATGGGGGGTGGGTGCGAAGTTCGTGGCGTTGGGAAGGCTGGGCTAGAGGTCGATCGACTTGCCGGAGCGGCAGGATTCGGCGATGGCGTCGAGGATGCGTTGCACGGCGAGGGCCTGTTCCCCGCTGACGATCAAGGGCTCGTCCTCGAAGAGGTGGTTGATGAAGTTGTGAAAACGGTCGCAGTGGGGCAAGCCCGGTTTCGCGGCGATGTTTTCGATGGTGCGATAGTCGGCGTCCAGCGGGTCGCGCTTGTATAGCTTGGCTGGATACACGCTAGCCCCGAGGTCGGTGCCGAAGAGCTCGACATTGAGGCGTTCGTTTTCCGGGATATGGGAGGCCCAGGAGGTTTCCAGGCAGACCGTGGCCCCGTTTTTCAGTTTGATCATAGCCGCGGCTAGATCGTCCACGTCGAAGATGGAGTCGGTCTTGTCCGAAAGGCCCCAGTCGCTTTCGCCCAGACCCCGGTTTCCGAACTTGGTATAGGTCGATCCGAAGACCGAGACCGGCTCGAAGTTGTCCATCAGATAGAGGGAGAGGTCGAGCAGGTGGACGCCGATGTCGTAGATGGAGCCTGCTCCGGCGAGGGCCTTGCTGCCGAACCAGGTCCCCAGTCGAGGGATGCCCTCTCGGCGCATCCAGTAGGCCTTGGCGTAGTAGATTTCGCCAAAGGCCCCGCTTTGCACGACCGCTTTGATCTTTTGGGAGTTTTCGTTGAAGCGCTGGTTCATGCCGAGCGCGAAAAGCTGTCCTGTCTCTTCGGAGACGCGCAGCACTTCCTCCGCTTCCTGGGCGTTCATGGCGAACGGCTTGTCGAGCAGCACGTGCTTGCCCGCACGCATGGCGGCGATGGACAGCTCGGCGTGATACTTGTTGGGCACCGCGATGTAGACCGCGTCCACCTCGTCGCAAGCGAAGAGTTCGCTGGCCTCGGTGAAGCAATGGGGGATCTCGAAGGCGCTGGCGAGCTGTTCGGCTCGCTTGCGGTTGATGTCCTGAGCCGCTGTGAGCTCGGCCCGCGGGTGATTGACGATGGACTGGGCGCTGTACTGGGAGATCTTTCCTGAACCGATGATTCCGAATCTGAGTCTCTGCATGGTGGAGTGCCGTTTTTGGTTTCGCTTGCTGGACCGGGGTGGCCGGGATTCTTTCAGATCGTGTTAGACTCGCTCCGCCCGCCACGCCAGACAAGCTCGACTCACGCAGTAGACTTGCTCGGTCTTGGGGTCAGGGCTTCGCTGTTTATGGCGAGCAAAGCGACGAGGATGGAGCTTCCGACAATGCTGTGCCCCTCTTTGAAGAGCTCGGCGATCGAGTCCATGACTTGGAGTCCTTGCGACGCGTAGCTCAGCAAATTCCAGGTGGGGAAATCGTTGAAGAAGCCGTAGTATTGATTTGCGGTGAAGTAGTAGGCTGCTCCGAGCGCGATTGCAAGGTTTCCAAGCGCCATCGCCAGCCAGCGTCTCTTGATCAGAACGAGCGGGGCGAGCAGGATGGCCGCTGAAGCGATGGATATGCCGGTGCCGTAGGGCAGCACCATTTGGTTCGCGTGCAGGGCGTTCCAGAGCGCCTCCTGAGTGATGACGAACAGGAGGACCACCCAGTAGATCTTGTATCCAACATTTCTGCACAGGTAGAAGCAAAGCGCCATGAGGTACATGGCGAGGTAGGTCGCGAGAAGGGGAGAGAGGAACTCCAGTGCGAAGAGGAGGGCGGCGAACGCGCCCAACGCCGCCAGCAAGCGCTTCGCGACGACGTTTTCCGACTTGCTGGAGAAATGGAAGATCAGGGTGATGACGCCCATCGAGAAGAGCGCGATCGCGGTGTGGGCCCAAATCGGGATGACCCAGCTGGATCGATAGTGGTTGTTCGGGCGGTTGTGCCAGCGCACGTCTTCCAGCAGGAATCCAAGGCGGCGCTTGACGGGACCGTAGCGATCGAACGAAAGCTGCGTCAGGGCGAATTGGGACCTGTCGATCCGTTGTGGGTCGATGGCGTGTCGATCGTTTTCTTTCCGCGTCCGATCGGGGGCGTAGTAGGATTCCATCGAGGCTTGGTATTGATCCGCTTTGGCCAGCGAGCTGCGGATGGAGAAGCGATGCAGTCCATAGATCGAGATGCCTTTGGGCGCCAGCCACGGCGTCCAGGAAAAGGAGACCTGAACTGGATTGAGCAAGTCCACCCCTTTGATCTTCAAGGCGGGAAACTCCCAATCGGGAAACTTCTGATCGGCCCAGTATTCGAGCTCCTTCACGTAGTTGAACTGCATGACAACCGCCTTGGCGGGCTCGTCGGCGCCTAGCTCGTCGAGGCGAACGGTGTAGTCGAAGGTGGCGATGGACTGCGAGTCCCGCTTTTGAAACGGGCTGCGCTTTCCCTCCTTGAAGAGCAATCTGCCTCTAGGATCGTAGAGCTGAAAGGCGAGATTGATCCCGTCTTCGAGGTCCTGGCGGCTGGTATAGTCGCCGGTCACGTGGAGGCGCTGTTGCTCGGCGTCCAAAGCGACTCTGCCTCGAACGTGAACGTTGTCGGATTTGTATTCGAAAACTTGCGACTGCTGGAAACGTTTTCCGCTTTCGAAGGAGATGGTCAGGGTTTGCTCCTTGAGAGGGCCGCGGTGCCCGAGCATGAGCCCGACGCAGCTGAGCGCGAGCATGCTAGCCAGAAAGATTCTATAGAGATTCATCGTCATTTCGGCTGCAGCTTCTCGGGGTAGCGCAAGGCGAGCTTCGTTAGGTCCGACACGTTTACGGGAATGGGGCGCTTGTGCAGCGATTGCTCTTCGATGAAATAGGATAGGCCTTTGGGGTTGAGCGTCGGCAGCGTCGTATCGAGGGTGTTTCCCGTGAATGTATGTGGGATTTCGATACCAAGCGAATCGAGCACGATGACTGGCACGTCCTGAAGCCCTGCCATCTTGTAGTAGGTTTTCGCAGGTCTGTCCAATCCGTAGAGGATGACGGGGATCGTATCCTTGCAGATCGGAGGATCCTCGTTTGTGTAGGCTTTTTTGAGCAGCGGTTCGATGGCGCTGTCGTGGTCGCTGAAGATGGCGATGACGCAGTCCTCGAGGATGCCGAAGCTCTCAAGCGACTCGAAGAAGGACTGGATGGATCGGTCCACGTACCGAATCGAATCGATGTGGTCGAGCGCCAGGTCGTTTTTTGGTTCCCCTAATCGCTCGCCAACGTGGTGGTAGGGGTGGTGGTTGGTGAGCAGGATGAGGTGGGCGAAGACGGGGCCGTCGGAGGCTGCGGCCTTGATCTTGAGGGCCGCTTGCTTGAGAGCGGATTCGTCCGAGATACCCCAGCCGATGCGCTCCGACTGGTCGAGCGTGTCGAAGTAGAACGAGTCCTTGTATCCAAGGCTTTGATGCGCGTTGCCGCGATTCCAGAAGTTGCTGTTGTTTCCGTGAAGGGAAAACGTGTAGTAGCCGGCCGCGTTTAGGGTTCGGGGCATCGAGGGGATCTTGTCGAGCTCGTAGTTGGTGTAGGCGGGCTTGCCCGCGATCGGCGGCAGCGAGCAAAGGGCGAGGAATTCCCCGTCGGTGGTGCGGCCTGACGAGGAGTTGTCCAGGGCGTTGCGAAGAAAAATCGAGCGTTTGGTAAGACTTTTTAGAAAGGGCATCACTGGCTCGCCTTGGTAGTCTGCGGTCACGCTGATGCCGTCGACCGATTCCATTTGCAGGTAGATGACGTGCTTTCGCTGCGGGGTGGCGGCGGCCCTCGGAGTTGTCGCCCGCCTGGTTCGAATCTTCGAAAGGTAGGACCGGTAGTCCTCTGCGTCGGCGAGCGCCAGACCAGCCTCGGCGATCCAGTTTCGGATCGAGCGGTAGGTGTCGAAGCAGGCGTATCCGAAATAGCCGACATCCAGGACGATGAGCTTGTTCGAGTGCCTGGCTTTGATTCTCCCCCAGCTGGGATTGGTTCCGAAATAGAGCAGTGCCGCTGCGCAAAGGAGAAGCCAAAGTCCGAAAAGCAGTCTCTGGCGGAAACGGGGGATCTGGTGGCGTCGTCTCAAATTCGTGTCGGGAATGTTACAGAGGGAAGGCAATGGTTGAGCCCTTCCAGTTCAAGGCTTTCTTTGCCTGGAGCTCGAAACCGAGGCGAAAGTGCTGGAATCCTGTCGGAGCGAGGTGTAGCCAGAAACCCGTGTTAAGGGTAAGTCTCATCTGTTTCGCGGCCTCGTTGGCGATCGCCCTATCGGGTTTCCTCTTCAAGGCCTGGTCCATGCTGTCGACCGAGCCGGTCCTGGTCGAGCCCTTGCCTAGGGTGGCCCATGCGGGCGGCGGGATCGGCGGAGAGATCTACACGAACTCCAAGGAGGCCATCCTGTCCAGCCTGGAAAGGGGCTTCGAGCTGGTCGAGCTCGACTTCTCCTGGACCGCGGACGGGGCCCTGGTTTGCATCCACGACTGGGAGAGCAACTTCAGTCGACTGGTCGGGAGCGAGGTGCCGGAGCCGCTGGATCTGGAGGCCTTCAAACAGGCCCGCAACGGGGCCGCCTTCCATTTGCTCACCCTGCTGGAGTTGAAGGAGCTGATGATGGAGAATCCGCGGCTCAAGATCGTGACGGATGTGAAGAGCAACAGCCTGGAGGCCTTGAGATTGATGGCTGAGGAGATGCCGGAGCTGGCCTCGCGAATCTATCCCCAGATCTACCGGCCGAACGAATATGAGATCGTCCGCTCATTGGGCTTCGAGAGCATTATCTGGACGCTGTACAACTACAGCCATGGCAAGAACATCGCCAGGATCGTCGAGGAGCTGGAAGGCCGCGACCTGTTTGCCGTCTGCATGCCGCGCGATCTCGTCAAGGACGGCCATGCCTTGCGTCTCTCGGAGCTGGGCATCTCGACCTACGCTCACACCATCAACTCGCCGGCGGAGTGGCGTGAGCTGCGCGACAGGTGGGGCGTGACTCAGGTCTACACCGACTTTCTGCCGGCGAGGAGCTCGTCCCAGGACGGGCCTTAGCGCTCGTTGTCGGATGGGCTGAGGAAGAGGTGGAAAAAGGAGACCCCTAGGCGTCGCGTGTCCTCCTCGTTGGGCTGCCGAGCCGGGCCGTCGCCGCTGATGGTCAGGGCATTGCCGCCCGGCTCGATGACGATTTCCCCGATCGGGAAGTCGGTCAAGCGGTTGCCGTGCTGGAAGTCTGCGACCCTCTCTCCGTTCCAATCGATGAACGTGCGTCGCTGATAGTGCGAGTCGAGTCGCAGGACCAGATGCGCCGTGAGCGGCTTGCTCGAGTGGTTGAAAAGCTCCAGCGACGCCTCGTCCTTGGTCCACTTGCGAGCGAACTCGCCGCCGATCTCCACCTGATGCCAGCCGTCGAGAAAGGTGAGCTGCAGAGCGGAAGCGTAGAAGCCGTCCTTTTCGGTGAGAAATCGGCCTTGTTCGATGCACAGCTGCGAGCGAACCGAGAGCTCTGGCGGCTGCATGATGCGGTGGAAGTCGATCACGCTCACGTTTCCCAGCAGTAGCACCGGCAGCCATATCCGCGTTTTGGGTACGAGCAGATTGAAGGCGATGTGCAGCACCAGCAGCACGCGTGGGGCCGCTCCGGGCGTGCCCTCCCAGACGGCCGGGCCGAGCACCGCGGCGAGCGCCGCGAAACTGATGCCGATGCGCCACCATTGATCCGACCAGCGCGGTCGCAGAAACATGAATACGATGTGCGTGGCGATGCCGATGAAGCAGAGCAGGAAGCGGGCGTCGCCGAAGAAGCCGCTGGTCCAGTAGCCCCATTGCTCCGCCAGCTTTAGACCGATTTGCTGAAAGGGCAGCGCGAAGTTGCCGCTGCCCAGAAACGAGGATTGCTGGGCCGGAGCGACGCTGTCGACGTAGAGCATCCAGAGAAAAAGCGGGGTCACGCAGATCAGCCCGCGCCCTACGAAGCGCAGCGCCGCGCTGCGGAAGGTGGGACGCTTTTCGAAGATGGCGAGACCAGCGAACAGGCTGACGTCCTTTGCTAGAGCTGAAGCGGCGATGGCCAGCGCCCCGCTGGTGTAGCGGTTTCGAGCGATGAAAAAGGCCGCCAGCACGGTGAGGGTCGCCGCCGGACCATCGGTGAGCGAGCGTTCCGTGCTCATGATCCATCCCCATCCAAGCAGAATGCCGGCCCAGCGTATGAAGTTTTGGATACCGGTTGGCGGCAGCCATCGCAGAAGCAGCAGGGCGCAGACGAACCAGCAGATCGGATTGATCAGCGGATAGACGCGCACGATGCTTGCCGGATCCCCGCCGCCGAGGGCCCACGCGAAGGCGGGCATCAGAATGCGACGGGCTCGATAGCGCAGCGTATCGACGCCTTTATCCAACTGCGGATCCTGCAGGGTCGGGTCCAGGGCGATCTGGGCGTAGAACTGGGCGTCGTAGCCGAAGCTGTCTTCGAAAACCCGCGGAGCAGCCTCCTTGAAGGCGTCGGTGGCGTCGTCGTAAAAGTGGTCGCCCACCGCTAGCATGCTAGTGAAGCCCACGCCGCATTGCTGGTTGGGCAGCAAGGCCGCGAGGTAGGCCACGCCGACCGCGAGGTAGGCCAGTATCCAGAAATACCTACGAAAGACGGGCGATTGCAGGCGCTCAGCGAGGGTCTTGAGTTTGGGAGTCATCGGAGAGGGAGGCAGGAGGGATTACAAAACGCGTGCCGGTGGCTTCGCTTTCTACGATTTCAAAGGGGATGTTGGCCTTTTCGAGAAGGTGGGCGATTTCGCTTTCCGGAGGCATGTCTTGGTCGGATGCCCAGATCGCTTGTCGGTAGCCCCGTTCCCTGAGCCAATTCATGATGTAGCTTCGCGCCTTTTGCGTTCCCCAATTGTAGCGGAAGCCCGCCTTGTTGGTGGCGTATTCGACGGTGCCCGACCGATGCTCTGCCCAGACCACGTCGTAGCCACCGAACTCGGCTTGCAGCTGCTCCTGCTTCGCCCGGAAGGACTCCGGCGCGTTTCGGGCGGGCGGATGAGCGACGCTGGCGAGATAGACAAGCAGCGCCAAGGACGCCGCGCCCAGAGCGATGCGAAGCCGCGGACCGGCCTTTTCGTACGGTAGGAACGCCAAGGCGAGCCCGATGCAGAAGAGCGAGCTGGCGTAGGGGTAGTAGTCGATCTGCACCTTGTGCGAGAGGTAGAAGGCGTAGTTGAAACCGATCAACGCGAGGCCGAAGAGAAACCATTTGAGTTGCCGGGGCTTGATCAGGCAAGCGCCCAGCAGCAAGGCGATGGCGAACAGGTGAGGCCCGAGCCACGACGTTTTGTCGACGAAATAGAAGCGCAGGTTGCTGGCTAGACCGCCTTCGCTGGCGAAGGCTTGATCGAGCGTCGAGTAGGTGATGGCGAAGGGGTTTCCCAGCAGCAGGTAGGCGTAGAGGAGATACAGCCCGAAGCCGCTGAGGAAGATGGGCAAGGCGAGTTTTAGGGCTCGTGCGATTGTTTTTTGGATACGCCGTTCCCTGCCTTCGCTGAGGAAAAGCGCGGCTAGCCCTGCCGGCGCGAAAAGCAGGGCGTTGGGCAGGCGAAAGATCACCGTGAGCGAAAGCAGGAATAGGCTCCAGCCGGGACGCTTGGGAAGCAGCCAGCCGGAGGCGATGAGCAGTCCGTAGGTTGGGGCCAAGGAGTCGACGCGCATCAGCTCGAGCTGGATGGCGTCGAACTGAATCAGCGTCAACGCCAGGGCTGGGATGAGAACGATGGGCCAAACGGTCAGCTTGCCGTTCCAAAAGAGGGTCCCCGCCAGGGCCAAGGCGAGGGCGCCGATCACGGCGCACAGCACGGGGAAAGCGACGCGGCGCGCCTCGATCGGCAGCGGCGCCAGCATCAGTCCGACCCCAGGCGGGTATTGGTTGATGATTTTCTGCCCGGACTGATCGATATGGTACGCGTGCGGAGCGACGGCCCATCGAAAGTGGTTTGTAGTGGGAAACTGGTTACGAAGGTCGATCAATAGCTCGTCGATGAAGGGGCGCTCCGCGTGGTTGCCGAAGGTGGAGCCTGCATCGATCGCTCGAGCCATGTTCAGATAGCCAAACTCGTCGCACCCAGCGGGCAGACCATGTTCGCCGCGATTGTAGTGGCTGTGGGCCAGCGAGGCCACGAGGTAGAGGGTGGCCAGGGTGGCGGCGAGGCAGATGCCAAGTCTGATCGCAGGGCTCGTGGAACCGGGGAAGCGAAGAAGCGGCGATGGCATGGAAGTGGTTTCCGGTGTTTCTTGTTGTCGGGGAAGTCTTGCTCTCGGGGGAGGCGCTGATCCGTCACGCCCCGTAGCCCAGCCGCTCCCGCGTGGCGGCCACCCGTGGGATGCCCTTCACCCGCTCCAGGATGTCCATCGAGCGCTGCGGGATGGGATTGGCCTGCACTTTGAGGGACTTGATCTTGTCCCCCCCGTCGTCGGTGCCCCACTTCCAGTCGTAGTTCTTGGGCGGCGGATAGGAGTCGACGCCCTGCGTTCGTTCCGAGCCGAGGAAGGCGAAGATCCGCTCGGTCCATTTGATCGGCTCCGCCACCAGGTCCTCGTAGCGCACCCAGAAGTTGCGTTTCGCGTCGTGGGGGAAGCGAGCTAGCAGGGAGTCGTAGGCTGGCGACCAATAGCGCTTGGCCAGCCATCGGTCGATGGGGCCTTTGGGCATATGCGGCTCGAGCTTGCGAAAGACCATCTTGCGCAGCGAGGCCACGTTGGTGTGCACGTCGCGAGTGAGCACCAGCTGGCGGGTCTGCGGGACCGACGGGAGCTTGGGGTAGCGCGAGGCGTCGTGAAACCAGGCGGGACGCTTCAGCACGATGATGCGCTCGTCGCAGAGGGCGTGGATCCTCTGCACCGCGTCGGCGGACTGGAACTTGGTGAAATTAATCTCCGGCAGGCTGGAAATGTCCGGGGCCGCGGACATCAGAGCCTTCAGCAGCGTGGAGCCCGAGCGCATGGTGCTCAGCTCGATGGCGATGGTTCGTGGTTGGGAGTCGGCCATGGTGGTGGTTTGGATGCTTGGTCCTCGCTGGGGGTTTTGGGGAAGCCCGGCTGGCGAGCCAAGGCTTTTGTGCGCTTTCCCAAAGGCGCAACGCAAATTTGCAACGTTGCAAATAAGAGTTGCGCCGGGTGGGTGGCGGGTGGTGGGAAAAAGCTTTCCTTGGGTTGCGGGGGGCGTAAGGTTTGGGCTCTTTTTTCTCATGCCAAAGGAACAGTCAGTGATTACGAACGTGCTTGCGGAGCGATACGCTTCCGGCGCGATGAAGGCAATTTGGTCGCCCGAGGGGCGCATCCTGATCGAGCGTGACTATTGGATCGCGGTGATGAAGGCCCAGCGCGAGCTGGGGCTGAAGATCCCGGACAAGGCCATCAAGGCTTACGAGAAGGTGAAGACGCAGATCGACTTGAAGTCGATCGACGCTCGCGAGCGCCAGCTGCTGCACGACGTGAAGGCTCGCATCGAGGAGTTCAACGGCCTCGCTGGCTACGAGTTCATCCACCTCGGCATGACCAGCCGCGACCTGACGGAAAACGTGGAGCAGCTGCAGGTGTTGCGCGCTCTGGAGCTGATCCGAGTGAAGACGGTGGCCAGCTTGAGCAAGCTCTCCGAACGCGCCGTAGAGTATAAGAATCTGATGATCACCGGTCGCACCCACAATGTGCCAGCCCAAGCCACTACCCTCGGGAAGCGCCTCGCCATGGCGGGCCAGGAGCTGTTGATCGGACTGGAGCGCTTGGACGATCTGACCAACCGCTATCCAGCTCGCGGGCTGAAAGGCGCAGTCGGCACGCAGCTCGATCAGCAGACGCTGTTCGAAGGCGACGCCAAGAAGGTGGCGGACCTGGAAGCCAAGATCGTCAAGCACCTCGGCTTCGGACGCGTGATGGACAACGTCGGCCAAGTCTACCCGCGTAGTGTGGATCTCGATACAGTGACTGCCTTGGAGCAGCTCGCGTCCGCCGCGGTGAACATGACCACCACGGTTCGCCTCATGGCAGGACAGGGTCTGATGACGGAAGGTTTCAAGAAGGGGCAGGTCGGCTCCTCCGCCATGCCGCACAAGGTGAACTGTCGCACCAGCGAGCGTATCCATGGTTTCGGTACGATCTTGAAAGGCTACGCTGCAATGGCGGCGGGTTTGACCGGAGGTCAGTGGAACGAAGGCGACGTCTCCTGTTCGGTGGTGCGCCGCGTGATGCTGCCGGACGCGTTTTTCGCCATCGACGGTCTGATGGAGGCCTACCTGACGGTGCTCGGCCAGATGGGGGCGTTCGAAAAGGCCATTGCCGCGGAAAACGCGGTGCAGCTGCCCTTCCTCGCCACCACCACGATCCTCATGGAGTCGGTGAAGGCGGGAGCAGGTCGCGAAACGGCTCATTTGGCTATCAAGGAAAACGCCCTTGCCGCCAGCAAGGAGATCCGCGAGGGCCGTCCCGATCAGGCCAAGCTCACTGAGCGCCTAGCGGACGACGAGCGCATTCCGTTGGACCTGAAGCAGCTGGAGAAGCTGCTTTCCGAAACCGCCCGTTTCGTAGGGGCGGCTCCCAAGCAGGTCGACCAGTTCAAGCGCTCGGTGGCGAAGTGGAGCAAGAAGTTTCCCGAGGCGACGAAGGTGAAGCCCGGCAGCTTGCTGTAGAAGGGGTCGCCCTTCGGCTCAGGCTTGTTCCCTTTATTTGAAACGCCGTTCCCGATTTTCCGGGGACGGCGTTTTCGTTCAGTTCCGTGGGGCGAAGGGCCGTCTAGCGCACGTAAAGGTAGATCGGGTACTTTGCCAGCAGGTCGGTTTCGTCGTCATCGCTGACCAGGTAGAACACTTCGCGGGTTTTGGTATCTGCGGTGAGCGGGGTGATGGTCATGCGGTACTGCTGCCCTTCCTCGATGGTTTCGAAAGCGTAGTCAAACTGCTTCTCGGCCGCCGGATCCATGCGCTTCACGCCATCGATGCTCATGGGGATCTTCTCGTGGAAGGAAATGAGCACCTCCTGCGGTTTGGGCTCGCTGCCCGCTTTCCAGAAGCGGACCCGCGGCTTGAGCGCGACGGGGATGGGGATGTCGACCTCCAGCACCAGTTCGTAGCTCTGCTCTTCGCCCGCCTCCAGGGTTCGGACGGAGATCATCTTGTGCTGAGGGCCTTGTCGCGATCCCACGGTGAAGATGGCAGTCAGCTCTCCGCTCTCGCCTGGTTGGTAGACCTTTTTGTCCAGCGACGGCACGGTGCATCCGCAGGTGGACTTGGTTTGGGCGATCTCGACGGGGGCGCTTCCGGTATTGGTGAAGGCGTAGGTGGCTTTCACCTCCTCCTGACCGAACTCCGTCTCGAAGCTCTGTTTGGTATTGTCCCATTCCAGGCTCTGGGCGGCGGCCTGAAGGCCGACCGCAGTGGCGGCGCTGATGCTGGCCAATCGAAGCATTAGAAATATGAATGAAAAGGGGCGCGTTGTATTCATGCTTGAAAGCAAATGATTCCCTGAAGGGCGAAAAGTTCAATTCTTTCTTTGTTCGGCAACGCTCGGGACCTGCGAACTATTGCCAACGCTGTTGGAAATGCGTGCCGCTCAACTAATCGCTTGAGTTGGCTGCCGCGAGGGATTGTCTTGTCCGCTCATGACTTCATTTTCTAGACCCGACGGGCGCCCCTGCGATGCCCTTCGTCCCATTTCCTTCGAAGCGGATTTCGCTGCGAACGCCACTGGCTCGGTGCTGGTGAGCTTCGGAAATACCAAGGTGATCTGCGGCGCGATGCTTGAGAAGAAGGTGCCGGGCTGGATGCGGGCCCAGAACGTTTCGGGCGGATGGTTGACGGCCGAGTATTCAATGCTCCCCTACAGCACGCTCGATCGAAAGCAGCGCGACTCGACCCGTGGCAAGCAGGACGGACGCGGGGTGGAGATCCAGCGTCTGATCGGCAGGTCGCTACGGGCGGTGATCGATCTGCAGAAACTGCCCGGGCACACGCTCTGGGTGGACTGCGATGTGTTGCAGGCCGATGGCGGGACGCGCACTGCTTCCATCACCGGCGCTTATCTTGCTTCGCGACTGGCCGTGCAAAAGCTGATTGATGAAAAGGTCCTGCAGGAAAATCCGTTTCGCGACTCCGTCGCGGCGGTGAGCGTCGGCATCTATCAGGGCCAGCCGGTGCTGGACCTGCCTTATCTGGAGGATCGGGACGCCAGCGTAGATTTCAACGTCGTCATGACCGGCAAGGGCGAGTTCGTCGAGCTGCAGGGCACTGGGGAGGAGGCCACCTTTTCGGAGTCGGAGCTCACCCAGCTCATCGCTCTGGCCCAGAAAGGAATAAAGGAGCTTTCCGGCATGCAGGCGTCGTTTCTGACGAAACGATTGCTTGGAAACTTGAGTTTGTAACCCCTGGGCGTTTCTGGACTTGAAACAATCGTCGATTCGGATTCGCGCTCGCTTTCGACCGCAAGAGATTGATAAAGGAATCTCTCCCTCGTTTTCACCCGCCATTTTCGAGCAAAGCAAATGAACATCCACGAATACCAAGCGAAACAGCTATTTGAAGAATACGGCATCCCTTGTCCAAAGGGGGCCGCCACAAGCTCGCCGGAGGAGTTTGGGAGATGCATCGACAGTCTGGAGAAAGGCCTGATTGTCGTGAAATCCCAAATACACGCGGGCGGACGCGGAAAGGGGACGTTCACCGACGGCTTCAAAGGCGGCGTGAAGCTGGCCAAGACCAAGGAAGAGGCCATCGAATACGCCAACAAGATGCTCGGCAATACGCTGGTGACCATCCAGACCGGCGAGGCGGGCCGTCAGGTGCAGACCGTCTACTTCACCGAAGGCGCCGACATCGTGAAGGAGTACTACCTCGCCATTCTGGTTGATCGCGCCACCTCGAAGCCGGTGGTGGTCGCTTCCACCGAAGGCGGCGTGGATATCGAAACCGTAGCGGAGGAAACGCCGGAGCGCATCTTCAAGGCGGTGGTCGATCCAGCCATCGGACTGCAGGCCTATCAGGCTCGCAAGATCGCCTACCAGCTCGGCTTCGAAGGCAAGCAGGCCGCGGCCTGCGCCAAACTCATCCTCAATCTCTACAAGATGTTCTGGGAAAAGGACTGCGACATGGTGGAGGTCAACCCCATGATCAGCACCGCGGACGGCGGCGTGAGCGCCCTCGACGCCAAGGTGGGCTTCGATGGAAACGCCCTCTACCGCCAGCCGGACATCGTGGCCATGCGCGATCTCAACGAAGAGGATCCCAAGGAGATCGAAGCTTCCAAGTACCATCTCAACTACATCGCGCTCGACGGAAACATCGCTTGTTTGGTAAACGGCGCTGGCCTGGCCATGGCCACCATGGACATCATCCATCATGTCGGTGGCGAAGCGGCCAACTTCCTTGATGTGGGAGGCGGAGCAAACGCGGAGCAAGTCACCGCCGCTTTCAAGATCATCCTCAGCGACCCCAAGGTCGAAGGCATCCTGGTAAACATTTTCGGTGGCATCATGAAGTGCGACGTGATCGCCGAAGGCATCATCGCGGCGGCCAAAGCGGTCAGCCTCGACAAGCCATTGGTGGTCCGCTTGGAAGGCACCAACGTGGAAATGGGTAAGAAATTGCTCGCGGAGAGCGGGATCGAAATCACCTCGGCAGATTGCTTGGCGGACGCAGCGCGCAAGATCGTCGATATCGTAGCAGCCAAGTAAAACCGTAACCAGGAATTTGATACAATGAGCGTTCTCGTAAACAAAAACACCCGCGTCGTTTTCACAGGGATCACCGGCAAGTCCGGCGGCTTCCATGCCAAGCAGTGCATGGAGTACGGAACCAAAGTCGTAGCAGGCGTCACCCCGGGCAAGGGTGGGCAGAAATTTGAAAGCTCCGTGCCGATCTTCAACACGGTAGCGGCTTCGGTGGAGAACGAAGGAGCCAACACGGCCTGCGTTTTCGTTCCGCCTCCGTTCGCGGCGGATTCCATTTTGGAGTGCATCGACGCTGGCATCGAGCTCATCATCGCCATCACCGAAGGCATCCCCGTCAAGGACATGGCCATCGTGAAGCGCAAGCTGCTCGAGTCCAATGCCCGATTGATCGGTCCGAACTGTCCAGGCGTCATCACCCCTGGCGAGTGCAAGATCGGCATCATGCCCGGCTATATCCATAAACCGGGTACAGTGGGCATCGTTTCCCGTTCCGGCACTTTGACCTACGAAGCGGTTTGGCAAGTCACCAGCCTTGGCTACGGCCAGTCGACCTGCATCGGCATTGGCGGCGACCCCATCAACGGCACCAGCCACACCGACGCCATCAAGCTGTTCAACGAAGATCCGGACACCGAAGCGATCGTGATGATCGGCGAAATCGGCGGCGATGCGGAAGAACAAGCCGCGGCCTACATCAAGGAGCACGTCAAGAAGCCGGTGGCGGGATTCATCGCTGGCACCACCGCTCCTCCCGGCCGTCGCATGGGCCACGCAGGGGCCATCGTCTCCGGTGGCAGCGGCACCGCGGAGGCAAAGATCGCGGCTATGGAAGACGCTGGCATCGTGGTAGCCAAGACGCCGAGCGACATGGGACAGGCCCTGCTCACCGCTTGGGGCAAGTAAAGCAGCTCGATCGGAAAACACATTTGCTTGAAGGCCGGATCCGGAAACGGGTCCGGCCTTTTTTATGTTCGTGTCAGAGGGCGTCTTCGGAGAAGTCGCCCCACCTTGGATGAAATCGGGGTATTTCTCCTTTGCCAGCGGGTGGGTCGACTCGTCCCCGAGGCGACCGTTGCGTCTTGATCCGCGTTTCTTGAACGTCTCGGGGACGAGCCGTTCCACCTTCGAGGTTGCTTGCTCTTGGGCGTTATATTTAGAAACTGGGAGTGTTATGAAGATCGTTTTCTTCGATGGGGTGTGCGGCGTGTGCAACAAGTCGGTGGACTTGCTGCTCAAGCTCGACGAGCGAGAGCAGCTCCGCTTCGCCCCGATCCAAGGGGAAGCCGCGAAGCGCTACCTGTCGGATGAATGTCGGGAAAACCTGGATACGATCAGCTTCTTCGATGGGAAAACGCTCACGTTTCGCACGACGGCTTTGCTGAAGATCGCTCGGACTCTGGGCGGGATCTGGTGGGTGTTTTATCCACTTATAATCATTCCGGTCGAGTGGCGCGATCTGGCCTACGACTGGTTCGCCAGGCGTCGCTATCGCTATTTCGGGAAAAAGGAAGCCTGTCGCATCCCGACTCCGGAGGAGCGGAGCCGATTTTTGGATTGAGGGGATTTTTCATATAACTAGGCAGGCGGTAGGGCTGACTGGCCCAGTCAGCCGCTATGCAGGATCAAGGCTCCGCGGCGTCCTACGGCGAGGCCGCCCTACCTTTTGAAGCTAGCAACAATACGCTAATGCAAACGATAAACGCTCTTAAAGGTAGGACCCGCCTTCCCGGCGGCCGCTACCGTTAGCCAGTGGTTCTCAATCCTGCGGCGATGGCGTTGATGCTTTGCAGCACGCGTCGCAGGTCCTCTTCGGTGCCGCTCTTGCGCCAGGTGGCGAGCAGCTCGAGCTGCTGGGCGTGCAGCAGGTCCAGCCATTTGTCGCGGGCGTGCAGAGTGCGGAAGAAGCGAGGGCGTCGCTTTTCGAGCGGACCGTTGAGCAGCTCGTGCAAGGCGTCGCGAGTGGCCGCTCGCTCGTCGGTGATGAGCTTGAAGAACTTGTCGCGTATCGAAGCGTCGGATACGAGGTTCGCGTAGGACTGCATCATGAGCGTATCGGCGCTTTCCACGCTGGTCTCGATGTTGTAGAGGATGTAGCGAAGGAACGGCCACGTGTAGACGCTTTCCTTCAGCGCGGCGAAGGATTTGGGGTCGCTCTCCTTGAGTTTCGAGACCGCGGTTCCGACTCCGTACCAGCCTGGCATGTAGACCCGGCACTGATTCCAGCTGAAGACCCAGGGAATCGCTCGCAGATCCTTGAGGCTGGGCTTTCCGCTACGTCGGGACGGGCGCGAGCCGATGCGGCTCTGTTCCAGGGCGTCGATCGGAGTGGCTTGGCGGTAGAAGGTGAGGAAGTCGTCCTCGAGCAGCAGGCCGCGGTACTTCTCGGCGCTGTAGCGAGCGAGCGAAGACATGGCGCGCTCCAGTTCGGGGGTCGGCTTGTTGGGGCTTTTGGCGAGCTGCGGACCGACGGCTCCGGCGACGAGAAACTCCAGACTGCGGGCGGCGGTGAGAAAGTTTCCGTACTTTTGGGCGATCACTTCTCCCTGTTCGGTGACGCGAGCTCCGGGGTGGAGGGAGCCGGGTGGCAGGGCTTCGAGGAAGCGGTGGGTTGGGCCTGCCCCGCGGCTGACCGTGCCGCCGCGACCGTGGAAGAAGCGAATGGACACGCCGTGCTTTTCGCCGAGGGCGACGAGCCGCGCTTGGGCGTTGAAGAGTCCCCATTGGCTGGCGATGATGCCGGAGTCCTTGTTGCTGTCGCTGTAGCCGAGCATGGCTTCCTGCTCCAGCGGGGCGTTTTCGTCGACGGTTGGAAGCTGGTCGTTGGTCAGCTCGTCATCCAGCGCCCGGTTCTGCCAGGGAAGGCTGGCTCGGGTGACGGGATGGGAGAGGAACGCGTCCATGATGGACTCGCTGTTCTCCAGGTCGTCCAAGGTCTCGAAGAGCGGCGAGATCGGCATCAGGCAGACCATGCCCTGATCGGTCTTGCGCATCAGGCCGGCTTCGCGGCAGAGGGCGAAGGCCACCAGGAGGTCGGAGACCGAGCGTGTCATGCTGATGATCAGCTGCCCCACGCCAGCCCGTCCGTGTTTGCGGATGGTTTTGGCCACCACCTTCAAGCTGCCCACCGCTTCGCGGGCTTCCAGGTCGAGCTGCTGGTGGTTTTGGGCGAATGGGCGGGCCCGGGTGAGCTCGTCGCTAAGGAAACTGAGACGGCGCTCTTCGCTCCAATCCGGAAAGGTCTCGCCATCCGGCACGCCGGCTGCGACGAGGAGCTGGGCCATGGCCCGATCGTGGTAACCGCTGTTTTGGCGAACGTCCAAGGAGGCCATGTGGAAGCCGAACGTATCCAGAAAGCGGATAACCGGGACGACGTAGGTTTGAGCGAGGCGGTTGGCTCCCGCGTCCTGCAGGGAGCGTTTGAGCAGGTCGAGATCCGCCCTGGTTTCGCTGGGGCGCTTGTAGGAGCGCGAGCCGCGGCGGCTGCGGGGCAGCTTGTCGCGCACCAGCTCCACGAAGCGCTTCCAGGGCTCTTCGACCTCTTCGGGCGGACCGGAGCGATCGTCGATCTCCGCTAGACGCGCCAGAAGGTATGCGGGCGGGTCTTGGAAGAGCTTGGATAGCGCCATGTCCTTGCTGAGCTGCTTCAGCCTGCGACTCAATGTATCCAACGCTGCGCTACGCAGCTCGAAAAAGGTCTCTTCGGTGACGTCGGCGGTGACGAGCGGGTGTCCGTCGCGGTCTCCGCCCACCCAGCTGCCGAGGCGGATGCGCGGGTAGGAGGAGGAGTCGGACTCGTCCCACTCGATGCCGGCCTGAGCCATGGCGGCCCGAAACCGTGAATCGGCGATTTCGATGGCGACTGGAAAGCGCTCCTTGAGGTAGGTGAGCACGTTGTCGCGCTCGGAGGCCACATCCGGCTTCTTCACCAGGATTTCGCCGCTGCGCCAGATGATTTCGATGATGCTTTTGATCTTTTCGCGAATCTCCTCACGCTCGGTCGGGGTGTACATCTGGTTTTCCAGTTCCACCAGCCACACGTAGAGCTGTCGGTGCTGAGCGAGCACCGAAGGGCGCTTGGCTTCGGTCGGGTGTCCGGTGAGCACGGCGTGGACGGAGGAGCGTCGGATGGTTTCCAGCAGGTCGCCCTTGGACGGGTTCGTTTCCTGGATACGCTTCAGCCAGTAGCCCCAGGATCCGGTATCGGCGTGGGTCTTCTGCTTGGACTCCAAGCGGCGGCCGGCTTGGTTGGCCACGTTTTCCTCCACCAGGTTCATGATCTGGAAGACGATGGACAGGACCTGAGCCGATTTCTCCGGAGGGATGTCGCCGACCTGGGGCGACTCCCGATGCAGCAGGGGGGCGAGCTCGGATTCCCCGATCTCCTCCAGCACTTCGCGAGCGCAGGAGAGCAGATAGTCGATGTCCCGGTCGATCTTTTCCAGGCCGGTGTTGATGTGTTCTTCGAAGCTGGGCATAACTTGGTGTCCGAGACAGCTTTGGACTCTTCGGTTTCGGGGCAAGCGAATCTGACTGTCGGCGCGGGTGAGGACGCCCTATCGACGGATTTTTCCACGAACCAAGGGGCGCTTGGCGCGATCGAAGGCGATTTTAGGACGCAAAGGAGACGCGCCCCGGGCAGGGGCGGCTGATTGAGGCGATTTGAGATGCTGACCTCGACCGGGCGCTGGTGCGGAGGACTCCTGCCGGCTTCAGGTCAGCAGGCTCCTGTACTTCGACGCGTTGCCGATCATGACCAGAACCAGCAGAACCACGAAGATCGCGGCTCCGGCGATGTTTTCCGGATCGAGGGTGAGGTGGAACATCAACGCGTTGTAGGCGATGGGAGCCAGCAGCACCGTGGCCAGGCCGACGGCTCGGTTGAGCAGCAGCATGGCGGCGGCGATCAGGTAGATCACGCCGATGCTGGGCATGATGTAGGAGCCGCCCATGACCTTCATGTACTCGGCGGCGAAGCCTTGCATTTCCGGAAACGACATGAAGCCGATGAACTTGTTGAGACCGAAAACGATCATCATCAGGGCGAGCAGGTAGCGAGCGACTAGTGCGACTTTTTGCATGGTGGGCTTGGGTTGCGGGTTGGATTGAGTCGGGAACAGAGAACGGAGGTCCCGAAGAGATTACGCCGAAGCGCTTCAAATGATTGATGGAAATGGCCTTCGCCAGAACGGACTCGAGACTGCGGCATTGATTTTGATTAATCAAAATAATTTCTCCTCCCTTATCAAACATTGCTTGCGCAGGAGCTGCTCTCCGGGTAGAGCAGCTAGACATGAAGGATATTCCGCTAGAAGCCCATGATCTGACGGTCGCTTACGACAAGCGCCCGGTGCTGTACGGCGTGGACGTGCAAGTTCCGGAGGGCAAGCTGGTGGGCATCGTGGGTCCGAACGGGGCGGGCAAGTCGACCTTCATCAAGGCGGTGATGGGCATTGTGCCGGTCACTGGCGGTTGGGTGAAGGTGTTTGGCAAGGATTTCCGCAAGGCGACCGGCCGGGTGGGCTACGTGCCGCAGCGTGAGAGCGTGGACTGGGACTTCCCGGTCAACGTGATGGACGTGGTGCTGATGGGCCGCTATGGCCGGCTCGGTCTGATGGGGCGCGTCGGCAAAAAGGATCGCCTCATCGCGGAGGAGTGTTTGGCCAAGGTCGGCATGCTGCCCTACGCCAAGCGCCAGATCTCGAATCTATCGGGCGGTCAGCAGCAGCGTGTCTTCCTGGCTCGGGCCTTGGCTCAGGAGAGCGATCTCTACCTCATGGACGAGCCGTTCGTGGGAGTGGATGCGGCGACGGAGTCGGCCATCATCGAGCTACTCCGCGAGCTGAAGAATCGAGGCAAGACCATCTTGGTGGTGCACCATGATCTCGCCACCGCTCAAAGCTATTTCGACATGCTGCTCCTGCTCAACATGCGTCTGGTCGCCTTCGGACCCACCAAGGATGTGTTCACTCAGGAGCTGCTGCAAAAGACCTATGGAGGCCGCCTGACCATACTCTCCGAGGTGGCGAATACCATGTCGCTGAGAAAATGAATCCGAAAGGCGGATACAAAAAAACGATCGCTGCGGCGTCGCGCGTTCTGGCGATGTCGGCGTTGCTCTGCCTGCCTCAGCTCGCATTCGGCGCCAAGATCGGCGACCTCGAAACGGTGCACTGGTGGGATCAGCTGCAGCGCTTTTTTAGTATGCGTGACGAGGTTGTGCGGGCGGCCCTGCTCGGTTCGGTCTTTCTCGGCGTGAGCTGTGGCTTGCTGGGCAGTTTCATTGTGGTGCGAAAGCTGGCTCTGTTCGGCGACGCGCTTTCGCACGCGGTCCTGCCTGGCGTGGCGGTGGGCTATCTGATGGCGGGGGAGAAGGATCCGGTGGCGATCTTCATCGGCGCCACCGTGGCAGGCGTCCTAGGGACGGTGCTGGTAAATCTGATCAAACGCACCACCCATATCAAGGAGGACAGCTCGTTGGGAATGGTGCTGGCCGGCTTCTACGGAGTGGGAATCGTCCTGATGAATCGGATACAGAAGCTGCCGACAGGCACGCAGTCCGGCGTCGACAAGTTTCTGTTCGGTCAAGCGGCGGCCCTGACGGAGCAGGAGATTTGGATGATGGGCGGCGTTGCGGTCGCGGCGCTGCTCCTCGTATTGGGATTCTACCGACAGTTCTTGATTGGCAGCTTCGATATCGGATTCGCCCGTTCCTTGGGACTGCCAGCGGGCCTTTTTCACTACGCCTTGATGGTGCTGCTGGCGTTCACGGTGGTGGTGAGCCTGCAGGCGGTCGGCGCGGTGCTGGTCTCTGCCATGTTGGTCATTCCGGCCGCTGCCGCGTATCTGCTGACGGATCGCATGCATCGCATGCTGATTCTGGCAAGCGCCTTCGGAGTGTTTGCCGGGCTGCTTGGAGCGTTCTTTTCGTTTCTGGGCAACAGTCTGCCCACCGGACCGCTGATGGTGCTCGCGGCCAGTTCCGTGTTTGCGATCTGCTTCGCTTTTTCGCCGCGGCATGGAGTCATCTCCAGATGGCGCAAGCATAGGACGCGCAGAACGCGTGTTCAAAACGAGAATACGCTTAAGGCCATCTATCACATTCGCGAGGAGCGTGGCTTCCAAGGGGAAGGAGCGAGCTTGAAAGAGCTCGAGGAACGAATGGGCGAGGGGCGGAGCGAGGTGTTCCGTCGTGTGAAGGCCCTGCAGTCCATCGGCGTTTGCGAGCTCAGGCAAGTGGATGGGGAGACCCAGGTCTTCCTCAATCCCGAGGGGTGGCTGCGGGCTTGCGCCGTGGTGCGAAACCACCGGCTGTGGGAGCTTTATCTCACCAATCAGGCGGAGTACGAGCCCGATCACGTGCATGACGACGCGGAGGTTATCGAGCACGTTCTAGGAGAGGAGACGGTGCGGCGGCTGGAGCGATTGCTCGACTACCCGGCGAAGGATCCTCATGGCAAGCTGATCCCTAGCCTGGCCGACCTGCAGCGTTCCCTGACTCGTGAACCGTCCCAGTCGCAGGCCACTGGCTATCGCATGCCGAACGCGTAAGGAAACATGGATACGATGAACATGTGGGACCATATCTTTCCAAGCTTTGATTTCAACGCGGTGTTCGTGGAGCCGTGGACCGAATTCGCAGGCATCTTTGTCTGGATCGGGGTGATGGGCTTTTTGGTGACGGCGGCCTGTGGATTTATCGGCACGTTCATCGTATGGCGGCGCATGGCTTTGGTGGGGGACGCCATCAGTCATAGCGTTCTGCCCGGCATCGTGATTGCGTTTCTGGTTTCGCAGAGTCGCGATACCTTGCCCATGTTCATTGGAGCGGTGGTGGCGGGGGTGGTGACCACGCTGCTGATCGAAGTGATCCATCAAAAGTCGCGCATCAAGACGGATGCGGCCTTGGGGATCGTGTTCACTACTCTGTTCGCCATCGGCGTGGTGCTGGTCTCGCTGTATGGCGAGAACGTAGATCTGGATACGGATTGCGTGCTTTACGGCGAAATCGAGCAGGTGACCTTGGAGCCTTTGGTCTCTGTCTTCGGTTGGTTCGAGGCTCCGCCGTCGGTATTGCGCATGGCGGTAGTCACGCTGGTTACGATTTCCTTGGTAGGTCTTTTCTATCGTCCGTTGGTGGTCAGCTCCTTCGATCCGGGAATGGCCAAGTCGATCGGCATCAATCCAGCTTTCGTGCACCATGCGTTGATGTCGCTGCTGGCGATTGTAGTGGTGAGTTCCTTCGAGGCGGTGGGCGCTGTATTGGTAATCGCGATACTGATCTTTCCGGCCACCACAGCGTCGCTCCTCTCGGATCGTTTGCCGGTGATCTTGGGACTGACGCTTGTGATCGCCTTGCTGGCGTCGTTTTTCGGATTGCACCTCGCTCTCTGGCTCGACGTCTCCACGGCCGGTTCGATCAGCGTGGTGGTTTTCGCTCTATTCCTGCTCGCTTGGGTGTTCGCTCCCAGACGGGGTTTGTTGGTCAAGGCGTTTCGGCAGGCCGGTTGACGGCGCGGATCTGGAGCGGAACGAAGAAGGGAGTCGACAGCTTTTGGATACGCGTCTTTCTAAGGAATGGAAATGCCGCGACGTTCCAGGAGACTTCCTTCGGAGAGGTAGAGTTCGACCAGAGCGATGCGGTAGTTGATCAGGGCTTCAACTTCTCGGATGCGGCTCTCCAGCAGATCGCGTCGGGCCTCCGCCACTTGCAGTTCGGTGGAATCGCCCACTTCAAGCCGCTCCTCTTCGCCGATCACGGTTTCCTCGAGATGACGTCGGATGTCAGCCGTCGCCTCGATCTGCTCTCGGGCGCGTTCGACCTCGGTGACCGCCAGCTGCACATCCAGACGCACGATCTGCTCATGGTTGAGCACGGCTTCCGCTGCTTGCTCTCGGTTTGCCCGCGCGGCCAGATCTCGCGCTTGGCTAGCGGTTTCTCCCAGAAACTGGCTGAAACGGAGTCCAGCGGAGACGTCGTAGCTGTCTTCTTGCAGGTCCTCGAATGAATCGAGAAAGGCGTCGGCGTAGCCAGACTTGCCCAGGGTGATGAAGAGGTCGAGCTGGGGAAGGAGTCCGTTTCGAGTGACGACGGTTTGCAGGCGCTCCTGCTGGAGTCGCAAACGCGATTCGTTGAGGTCGGATCGCTTGAGCAGGGCGAGCTCGGCCCGGCTCTCTATGTCGTCCAGTGGATCGGGTTCGGTGGCCGGGGCGCTGGTGGTCTCGATGCTCAGGTCTCGAACCTCGCTGGGGTCGATATTGAGGAGGCGGGCGAGGCGGAGCTTTTGGCGTTCCAATTCGGCGCGCGTATCGATCAAGGCGCTCTTGCGTCGAGCTAGTTCTCCGCGAGCGATGGCTCCCTCGGTCTCCGACAAGGCGCCCACTTCGATGCGGCCTTCGACTTCGTCGCGTTCCTGTTGAGCGAGCGTGAGCGAGCTTTCGAAGATGGACATCTCCTGTTGAGCCAGCACGTAGTTCCAGTAGGCGATTTCGACATCCGCTACGAATTCCTCGGTGTACCCACGGAGTTGATACTGGCTAGCCAGCGTATCGATCTTGGCTTGGCGAACGGAGGCCAGATTGACCGCAGGGCCGAAGCCCCGAAGCAGGGATTGGGTGACGCTTAGGCCAACCCTCGCCTCTTGCTGTTCCGGGGTGCGGTTCGATATGGAGCGGTTCTGTCCGATGGCGAGCTCGATATCGGCCCCCGTAGCCAGTTCCTGACGAATGCCGATCTCTCCTTGGGCGTCTCGTCCAGTCACGCTGAACTGCTCTCCGGTGGAGCGAGCGGTTTCGGAAACCTCCTCTTCGGAAGCTTGCGCCGAACCGAAAAGCTCGGGGTTGAAGCGACTGCGTTCGATTTGCTCGAAAGCCCCGGCGATCACGGGTTCCAAGCTTTGGATACGAAGCTCGCGGTTTCGACCGAGCGCGGTGAAAACGGCTGCTTCGATCGAGAGGGGGAGCGTGCCGTCGATGGTTTCGAAGGGTGGCGGATCCCAGCTGACGTAGGGAGACACGCTGAGGTCGGAAGCGTTGGGCTGGATGGAGCTTGGCTGGAAATCCGTTTCGCTCGCGGTCTGCAGCGATCGGGAGCTCGAGCATCCTGAAAGCAGAAAGGCGCAGCAGGCGCTGGTGAGTGCTAGAGGGGTTTTCATGAGGAGACGCGGCTGCTCGGGCGGGAGCTGTGGACGATGGAGTAGACCGCGGGAGTGAGGAGAAGGGTGATCAGGGTGGAGCCGATGAGTCCGCCGATGACGGCCCTGGCCAGCGGGGCTTGAGCGTCGGCTCCTTCCCCGATTCCAAGGGCTAGCGGAAGAAGGCCAAGAACGGTGGTGAGGGTGGTCATCAGGATGGGGCGAAGACGCCGACGGCCCGCTTCTGCGACAGCTGCGCGTGTACCCATTCCTTCGCGACAGAGCTGACTGGCCTGATCGACGAGAAGTATCGAGTTGTTCACGACAATGCCTCCCAGCATGATGCAGCCGATGCCGGACTGCAGGTTCATGGTGGTGTTGGTGACGATGAGTGTGATGATGACGCCGATGGCCGCCATGGGGATCGCCACCATGACGATGGTGGGATCGCGCAGAGACTCGTATTGGCAGGCGAGCACCATGTAGACCAGCATGATGGCTAGGCCGAGGGCGATCATCAGCTCCTGAAAGGTGCGTTGCTGCTCCTCCCAGGCTCCCGAAATGCGAAAGAGGTATCCGTTGGGTCGTGGGATTTGCGCGAGGGCGGCTTCGATGTCGAGCGAGACGTCGCCCAATGCCCGTTGATCGATGTCGGCGTCCAGGGTGACGAGGCGCTGCTGATCTCGACGATCGATTTCCTCCGGAGCTCGGCCGTATTCGGTGGTGACCAGATTGCGCAAGGCGACCAGCTCGCCGTCGGGGGCGCGCAAGGTCAGGTCGAGCACTTCGTCGATAGTCAGGCTTTCGGCGTTCGCCATTTGCACTAGGATTCGATAGGAATTGCCCTCCGTGCGGTAGTCGCCCGCTCGCGAGCCGGCGATGGCGGTTTGCAGGACCTCGGTGACGTCTCGGGCGCTCAATCCCACATCCGCGATCTTGTCGCGATCGATGGTGATCTCCTGTTGCGGTGTTCCTTCGTCGAAACTGGTATCCACGTCAGTGATACCCTCGATCGTTTCGATGCGTTCCTTGGCCTCGAGAGCGAGCTTTTCCAGGACGGGAATGTCCCGTCCGCGCACTTCTACCTCTATGCCGTCTCCTCCCCCGCCGAGCAAGCGATTCAGCAAGTTCTGGCCGCGTGGCGCCCAGGCTCCCACCTCCATGCCTGGGATCTTTCCTCGAAGAAGCTCGCGAAGATCGTCGGCGATGTCGGCATTGGAGCGTTCGCGTTGGCTAGCTGGCACCAGCGAGAAGCGAATGTCGGCTCCGTCGCCGCGCACGTTGGTGACGTGGGATACGGCTTCCGGGACGGCGGGTATGGCGAGCGCTTCGATGCGTTTGGTGAGCTCGTTTACCAGCTCCAGTCGGGTTGAGTTTTCGGCGCGAGCCCAGATGTTTACCTCGCCTTCGTCGCTCGGCGGCATGAACTCGCTGCTGATCATTGGCGCCAGAAAGAAACTCGCAATCAAGGTCGCCATGGCGCCCAGCACAGTCCAGCGTCGGTGTTGAAGCGCTTTGGAAAGGACGGATTTGTAGTTGGTTTCCAATGACTCGAACCAACGTTCGGAGGTCTCCGCCATTTTGCGAAAGGCGCTGGAGCTCTTGCTTGAGCCTTTTTTCTTCAAGAGCTTGGCTGAGAGCATCGGCACCAAGCTCAGCGAGACGACTAGGGAGCAGATGAGGGAGAAGGAAACGGTGTAGGCCAGCTCGCGGAACAGGATTCCGGATACGCCAGGGACGAAGATCAACGGGAGGAAGATGACCAAGGTGGTGATGGTGCTAGCCACGATGGCCGAGCTGACCTCTTGGGCTCCGTTGCGGGCGGCTTGCGTCGGCTCCTCGCCATCTTCGTCGCGTCGTCGAAAGATGTTTTCCAAAACCACGATGGAGCTGTCGACCATCATGCCCACGCCTAGGGCGAGCCCGCCCAGCGACATCATATTCAAGGTGAAGCCGCCGAAAAAGAGCAGGGCGAAGGTGGCGACGATGGAAATGGGAATGGCCAGCGAAATGACCAAGGTGCTTCGCCAGTCGCGTAGGAAGAAAAGCAATACGAGGATCGCGAGTCCGCCTCCGTAGAGCACGGACTGCGAGACGTTTTGGATCGAGCGCTCGATAAAGTTGCCGGAGTTGGAAACGGGGACCACGTTGATGAGTGGGAAGTCGTTGTTGGTCCGCTCGATCTCCTCGAGTATCAGCCGGGACACTTCGACGGTATTGGCGTTGTCCTGCTTGCGGATAGCGACGCGGATGCCCTGCACGCCGTCCACGCGAACGATGCGCGTTTCCTTCTCGTAGGTGTCCTTGACCACTGCGACTTGATTGAGGGTTACCACGTTTCCCTCTCTCGTATCCACTACGGTGTTACGAATCTGGTCGAGACTTTCGAATTGAGCTGGGGCCCGCAGCGTGACTTCGTAGCGCCCTTCCTTGATGGTGCCGGAGGGACGGTCCAGGTTGGAGTCTCGCAGGGACTGCAGGATTTGGTTGAGCGGTATGCCGAGGGCTTGAAGCCGCTGGCGGTCCAATTCGATGCGGATCTCGCGATTGAAGCCTCCCCAGAGGTCAACTTGGGCCACTCCGGGGATGCGGGAGAACCGGTAGCGAATCTCGTTGTTGATGATGTCGGTGAGCTCGATGGGATCGATGTCTCCCGATACGCCGAGGATGACGATGGGGAAGCTATCGATGTCGAACTTGCTCACCCGCGGGCGTTCGATGTTGTCCGGCAGCTCGTTGATCTCGTCCTCCAGCGTGGCTTGTAGCTCCAGGGCTGCGGCGTCCACGTTGGTGCCCCAGGCGAAGCGCACCCGCACGCGGCTGCGGCCTTCGCTTGATTCGGAGGTCACCTCCTCCACGCCCGGCACCGTCGAGATGATTTCTTCGATGATCTGGGTGATGAGCGTCTCCATCACCTCCGGACTGGCGCCCGGATAGCTGGTGTTCACGGTGATGGTAGGCAGCTCGATGCTGGGAAAGAGATCGATCTTCAGGCGGTTGAGGGAAACCAAGCCGAGCACCACGACGATGAGCGTCACCATGGTGGTGAAGATCGGGCGATGAACGCTGAAACGCGGTAGGCTCATGACTCGCTCTCCGAACCTTCCTCGTCGGGAATCACGATCTCGGAGCCGTCGTCGAGCAGGTGCTGGCCCAAAACGACGACACGGCCTTGCAAGCCTTCTCCACTGACCTGGATGGCCTCGCCAGCTCGGATGCCGGTTTCGACCGGACGCCAGGAAACGGTTTCCCCGCCGGCGTCGACCACGAAGACGCCTTCCTCGCTTCCGCGACGGGTGATGGCCGCGTAGGGAACGACGATCGCGTCGTCGACCCGGTCCAGGGTGATGTTGGCCCGCACGAACATGCCCGGCTTGAGCTGGCCTTGAGGATTGTCCAGGGAAAGCTCCACGCGTGCCTGGCGGCTGCTCTCCCTGAAGATTGGGGAAATGCGTTCGACTTGGCCTTCGAAGACCGTGTTGGGAAAGGCGTCGGTGGTGAAGGCGGCTTGAAAGCCCGGCTTGAGCAGGCGGTAGTCGCGCTCGGTGACGTTGATCACTGCGGTGATGGGGTTGATCTCCACGATCAGCAGCAAGGGATCGTTCGGGGAAACGGTTTCCCCTTCGTCGACGTAGCGCTCGGCGACCACGCGTTGCGATTCCTTGTCCGCCCAATCGGCGGTGATGCGTGTATAGCTCAAGCGGATACGAGCGGATTCGAGTTCGGACTTGGCGCGAATGACTTGGGCCTCCGCGACCTTGAACTCCGCTTGTCGCGCCAGGAGCGCCGCCTGCACGTTGTCGTATTCGGAGTCCGAGGCGATCCCGCGCTCGCGCAAGGTGCTCGAGCGTTGGTAGGCGCGTTGGGCGATTTCCAAGGTGCTTTTCGCCTCGGCTAGGTTTGCGTTTGCCACTGCCAAGTCCGCCTCCGCCTGACGGACGGCCTGCTCGAACTCGGCCGCGTCAAGGATGGCTACGGTGTCGCCTCGGTCGACCGGGTCGGAAATGTCGACCGGGATATCGATGACGCGTCCCGCGACCTTGGGGGCGACTACGAACTTGTTGCGAGCTTCGAGAGCTCCGGTGAAGATGCGCTTCAGCTCGATGGGCCCGTCTTGAATGGGGGCCACCGCGACTGCTGCGATGCGTCCCCGGTCGTTGGATACATCGTCTTCGGGCGACTGGGTTAGCCACCAGAAGAGCAGCAGCGCCGCGAGGACGAGGGTGGCGATGGCGATAGGTCTACGTTTCGAGGGTGATGACATTTTGCAGCGAGGGATGGGAAAGAGGGACGCTGGTCGGTTGACGGTCGTAGGGTCCGGTCGACTGCTAATTTTTCTTTCCGCGGCCTAGCGGGTGGCGACCCGCTCGCGCGATCGCGGCGCGGGAAGGCTCCGCTAGTGTGCCCGGCGGCGCGGGCTGCTCGTCTCGCTTCGCCCGGAGTCCCTCAATCCGCCAAGCAAGCGTCTAGCTCCGCCTGCAGCCGATCGCGATCGAGGTGGAAGCCGATAAACACCAGCTCCTGTCGGCGGTCGCCGTGCGGGTAGTCCCACTTGCGCTCGACCTCTGGCGGAATCTGCGAGCGATCGACCTTGCCTTTCTCCAAGGCGGTCGCCCACCAGCTTCCGATGAAATCGCAGCGGCTGGTCGAGCCGGCGATGGAGAGGAAGCCGACGGTGTCGTTGTTGCCCTCGATCCAGCAGTAGCCTTTGGCCCGAAGGAGGCCGGGGATGCTGTTGTTTATGATAGCGGCGAACTTGTCGGCGTGGAAGGGGGTGCGGGCTCGATAGACGAGGGTGACCAGTCCTTGCTTGGCTTTGGCGATAGGGTCGAGGGCCTTGCTGACGCTGGGCTGGATCAGGGTGGAGCTGCTGGGTTGGACTTTGCGAAAGGCGCGCGGAGTGGCGGGATCCTCCTTGGGATCGACAGGGCCGGCGTCGCGGTCCTCCTTTTCCAGGCTCTGCAGCCAGCTGGCGCCGGATACGGTTTCGGAAATGTCGAAGCGCGCGTTGTGCAGGATGGCCTCGTTCTCCAGCCGTCCCTGCTCGCAGGTCAGTTTGGTGGCCCGTCGGTTGAGCTCGTCGAGCACCACCCGAAGCTGGGAAAGCTGCGGTTCGTCGATCTGGTCGATCTTGTTCAGGGCCAGCACATCGGCGCACTCGATCTGCTCCACCATCAGCTCGAAGACTGGGCGCTCGTCCTCCTGACGCAGCAGTTCGCGTCGGGCGCCCTTGGCCTGGTTCGCCTCCCACTCCTTGAGAAAGAAAGCCGCGTCGATCACGGTGACCAAGCTGTCGATCTTGGCGACTTCGTCGAGCGAGCGTCCGTTTGGCCCGGGCATCATGAAGGTCTGCACGATCTGCATGGGCTCGGCCACGCCGGTGGATTCGATGATCAGGTGGTCGATTCCCCCCTTTTTCGCGATGTCCATCACCGCGAGGGCCAGGTCGCCTTGGATGGTGCAGCAGATGCAGCCGCCGCTGAGCTCGACCACCTCGCTTTGTGGCTCTCCCTCGAGCTGGCGCACCTCGCTCTCGATGAGGGCCGCGTCGATGTTGACCTCGCCGATGTCGTTGACGATGACCGCGATGCGTTCCCCGTTGGCGTTGCGCAGCAGGTGGTTGAGCAGGGTGGTTTTGCCTGCCCCCAGAAAGCCGGAGAGTATGGTGACGGTGAGCGTTGCGTCGGTTTGCGTGGCCATGGGGCAATGATCTAGAGCGGCTTGGCGAAAGGAGAAGACTAAAATGCCCTGGCGGAGCAGCGGACGGTGGCTGGGTCGAGAAGCGCGAGGAACGAATTGCTAAATCGGCTTTCTACCCCAAGAGTTTCCCTTTTGCCTCACTACAGATGCTTTTTCTGAAACGAATACCACTCATCGCCCTGATAATCCTGGCTTTCGCTCCTGCGGGCGTGGCCCAGCTCCCCGAGGATTTCGACCTCGAAGGCCCCTTGCCGGTGGACCCGAACGTGCGCACCGGCACTCTGGAAAACGGGCTCCGCTACTACGTGAGGGAAAACGGCAAGCCGGAGAACCGAGCTTCGCTGCGCTTGGTGATCAATGCCGGATCGTTGCAGGAGGACGACAACCAGCGCGGCATCGCCCACTTCCTGGAGCACATGGCGTTCAACGGGACGGAGCACTTCCAGAAGATGGAGCTGGTGAATTTCCTGGAAGGCATCGGCATGAACTTCGGTCAGCACCTCAACGCCAGCACCTCTTTCGATCAGACCATCTACCAGCTCGAAGTGCCTTGGGAGGACCCGGAGGTCATCGACAAGGCCTTTCTCATCCTGGAGGACTGGGCGGCGAACCTCACTCTCGACCCGTACGAGATCGAGCAGGAGCGCGGCGTGATCGTGGAGGAGTGGCGCTCCGGGCAGGGAGCAGGCCAGCGTATCCGCGACCAGCAGTATCCATTGATCTACTACAACTCCCGCTACGCGAAACGATTGCCCATCGGCTCCATGGTCGTGGTGCAGAACGCCCCGGCGGAGCGGTTTCGCGATTTCTACGAAAAGTGGTACCGGCCGAATCTCATGGCGGTCATCGCGGTGGGCGACTTCGATGGAGCGCAAATCGAGCAGACGATCATCGATCGATTCTCAAAGCTGAGCAATCCCGAGGACGCCCCCGAGCGGGTGAATTACGAGGTGCCGGATCACGAGCAGACGCTTTTCTCCATCATCTCCGACCCGGAGCTCACCTCTACCAGCGTGAACATCTACCTGAAAGTCGATCCCGATCCGGACTCCTCCGCCATCGACTACCGACGTCACCTGCTGCGGCGCATTTACTTTTCCATGCTCAATCAGCGCCTGGCCGAACGTGGCATCGTGGCAGATCCGCCGTACCTGTCGGCTGGGGTAGGTCACTCTAAGCTTGGGCGGGAGAAGGCGGCCTACTACATGTCGATCGGTCTGCTGGAGGACAAGATCCAGGAAGGCATCGAAACGGTGGTTTCGGAAGTGACTCGCGCCGCTCGAGATGGCTTCAGCCAAAGCGAGCTCGATCGCGCCGTGGCGGACATGATACGGGTGATGGATCGCTACTACGATCAACGCGACACCACTCAGTCGTCCGTATTCGCAAGTGAATACACGCGAGCCTTCACGGTAGACGAACCGATTCCGGGCATCGCTCTGGAACGGGCCATGACGCGGGCATTTCTCGACGGGCTGAAGGTCGACGAGGTCAACGTGGTGGGCGAGGCCTTTCAGCGACGAGACAACCGAGTCATTCTTTTCACCGCCCCGGAAGGTGATGGGCGGGAGCTCCCAAGCGAGGAGGATTTGCTGGCTGCGATCGAAGCGGGCGAGCAGGCTGACATCGGGGAGTACGTCGACGAAGTCTCGGACGCCCCGCTGCTTTCGGAGGAGCCCACCCCTGGAGAAATCGTTGAGGAAACGTATCACCAGGAAGTGGATACCTATGAATGGCTGCTATCCAACGGTGCTCGCGTACTGGTCAAGGCCACGGACTTTCAAGCCGATCAGATCCTGATGTCCGCCTACAGCGAAGGTGGACGCAGCTTGGTGATGGATGACGAATTCGTTCCCGCTGTCACCTCCACCATGCTGCTTGGCGAGAGCGGTATCGGCCCATTCAATACGATCGAGCTCGATAAGAAGCTCGCTGGCACGACCATTCGGCTGTCCCCTTCCATCAATGAAAACTCCGAAACGCTCAGCGGCTCCGCTTCGCCTTCGGATTTGGAAACGTTTTTCAAGCTGCTCTACCTTCAGATCACCCACCCGAACGAGGAGGATCTTTCCGTGGCCTTCGAGTCCGTGCGCACGCGGCTGACGTCCCTCGTGGCCAACCGCCAGAAGTCGCCAGGCGCGGTGTTTCAGGACGCCATCGAAAAGGAGCTCTACGGAGACCATCCGCGCCACCAGCCGCTGGATCTGGCTCGTCTCGAGGAAATGGACGCCCCGCTATCGCTGGAGATCTTCAAGGATCGTTTCCAGAACGCGGGCGATTTCGTTTTCTGTTTCGTTGGAGCGATGGACTTGGACCAGATGCGCGAGTACGTGAAGCGCTACATCGCCTCGCTGCCGAGCGAAGGCGGCGAAGCGGAGAAGGCTCGCTTCCATGGGGACAAGCCAGCGGAGGGGCGACTTTCGGTGGATGTCAGCAAAGGCCTGGAGGAAAAGACCTCCGTACGCGTCTTCTTCAACGGTGATGCTGAATGGTCGCCAGAAAATCGATACGCGTTCGCTTTCGCTCGCGCGTTGCTGAACATCCGCATGCGCGAAGTGCTGCGCGAGGAAAACAGCGGCGTCTACGGAGTGGGCGTGTTCGGCACGCTGAGCCGTTTGCCGGAGCCGTCCTACTCCAGCGGATTCGCGTTTTCCTGCGACCCCGGCAACGCCGAGATGCTGGTACGGCTAGGCCTTTTGGAGATCATCGCTCTGCAGGAGCAGGGACCGCGGCCGGAAAACGTGCGCAAGGTGCGCGAGCAGCACATCCGCGAACACGAAAACGGTCTACGCGAAAACGGATTCTGGCTGAACAACCTGATGGGCGTCTACCGGGAGGGTCGGCCGTTTTCCGAGATCCTGGAGTTTCCGGAGCGCGTGCGTTCCTTCGATCCGGAAGAGGCTCGCCAAGCGGCCATTCGCTACTTCGACATGCAGAACCTCCTCATCGCCTACCTGCGTCCCGAGTATCAGGAGTAGGATAGAGAGTTCGGACCGATCGGGCGCCTTGCCCGGAAAAGGCGCAAGGCGTTTTTGCGTCTTTTGACGAGGCCCGAAGGCTCGCCCCGCCTTGCGGAGCTAGCTCAGGCCTTGGGCGCGATTGCGTAGGACCATCGAAAGGCGGCGCGGACGCGTTTTCCGTTTTTGAGGCCTTGCTAGGTGTAAGTGGCTGATAATGACTCTCTAAGCCTTACCCTTAGGGAACCCTCGGGTAGGAAAAGCCCGAGGTGCCTGATATAGTACGGATGCGAGAAACACGTTTGTAACGGAGAAGAAATCGATGATAGACACCACAACACCTAAGGATCTGGCGAAAAAGATCGAGTGGATCGGCCTGCGCAACCTGTCTGGCCAGGAACGCGAGCAGGTTCGCGAGCAGCTTGCGGAAGTGTGCTGCTATCTGCCTCGGCTTCTGGCCTTGGCGCTGTGGAGCTTCTTCGGGCTACGGGCTCCGGACTCGCTGATCACGCGCGGACCAAAGAGCAGCTTGAAGAGCTACCGGGAGCGCGAAGAGGCCAAGGCCTACATACGCGAACTCTTGTCCGACCAGTGCGAAGAGGAGGAAAACGCTTTTTGAAGACAGGGCTCAGCGCCTAGGCGAAGCATCGAATCATCAGTTTGGCGGGTCGAAGGACCCGCTTTTTTTTGCATCCAGTCCGCCTGCTCCGTGGGCATGGCTTTGTCTGGTCGAGTCTGACGAGGGCCTGGTGTCGCGCCCCAGCCGGGACGGCGGACGCCACCAATCGGGGGCAACTGTTTTTCGTAACGTTGCAAATATCAGTTGCAGCGCAGCGCGGCGGGGCTGGTCTTTGCCTGGTGCGCGGGCTATTCGCTGAGCACGTATTTCAGATTGTCGAGGTCGAGGATTTGGGTGAGCGATTCCTCGCGTACGATTTCGTTGGCTAGCGATTCCTTTTTGAACTGCAGGGATTGGATTTTCTGTTCCACGGAGTCCTTGGCGATGAGTCGATAGGCGTTCACTGTATTCTTTTGGCCAATACGGTGGGTTCGGTCGATGGCCTGAGCTTCCACCGCGGGGTTCCACCATGGGTCGTAGAGAATGACGTAGCTGGCGGCGGTGAGATTGAGTCCGGAGCCGGCTGCCCGTAGGGAGAGGAGGAACGCGGTGATCGAGTCGTCGTTTTGAAACTGGTCGACCAGCTCCTCGCGATTCTTGGTCTGTCCGGTCAGGGTCAGGTATTTGCAATTGGTTTGCCCAAGCTCCCGACCGATGATCTTCAGCATCTCCACGAACTGGGAGAAGATGAGCACCTTGTGTCCCTCGTCCTGCAGTTCGGAAACGTGATCGATCAGGGCTTCCAGCTTGGCGCTGCGCACGTTGGCGTATTCTTCGCTGATCAGGCCCGGGTGACAGCAGATCTGCCGCATGCGCAGCAGCGAGGAGAGGATGTTGAAGCGTTCCTTGTCGAAGGCGCTCTTGTCGAGTCCGAGCACCTTTTGCTGGGCCATCTTGAGTTCGGCCAGATAGAGGTCGCGCTGCTCGCCTTCCATCTGGCAGACGAGGCTTTCTTCGATGCGATCGGGCAAGTCGGTGGCGACCTGCTTCTTGCTGCGCCGAATCATGAAGTGCTTGACGCGGTTGGCGAGGCGGGCCGGCGTCTGCGGGTCGTTTTCCTTGTATTGCTTGGCGAAGGCGGCTCTGCTGCCGAGCAGGCCTGGCATGGCGTAGGAGAAGATGGACCAGAGGTCGGTGGCTCGGTTTTCCACCGGCGTACCCGTGAGGGCGATACGGTATTCGGCATTGAGTTCGCGGGCGCAGCGTGCGGTCTGGGAGAGCGGGTTCTTGATGTACTGGGCTTCGTCCAGGATGGCGACGGTCCATTTTTCCTTGGTGAAATAGGCTTTGTGGATGCGCAGCTGAGAGTAGTTTGCCACCATGATATCGGTGCCGGAAACCTGCAGAGCGGAGGGGAAGGCCTTTTCCGGATCGAAGAGCGTGATGCTCAGCTCGCTGGAGTGGATCTCCACCTCCTTTTGCCAGACGTGCATCACGGATTTCGGGCAGACCACTAGGCAGAGAAACGGCTCCTCCGCGGGGCGATTGAGTTTGAGCCAGGTCAGCCAGGTGAGGGTCTGCAGGGTCTTGCCCAGACCCATATCGTCGGCCAGGATGCCGCCGAAGCGATTTCGGGCCAGGTAGGCGAGGAATTTGAAGCCCTCGACCTGGTAGGGGCGGAGCTCGGAGCGGATGCCCTTGGGTATGTTGACCGGCGTCTTGGCTGAGAGCTCCTTGGCGCGTTTGCGGATGGACTCGCGAAGCTCGTCGAACGCGGTGTCTTCGAGCTTGGAGTCCGCCAGCTGGAGGGCGTGCAATGCGTGTTGCCCTGAGCGCGTCTCATCGAACTGGATACCAAGCGTATCGAGCAGGTCCTTGTTCTTTCCGGTGACGTCCGATTCGAATCGCTTCCAGCCCTTTCCCGGGAGATAGGTGAAGCTGCCGTTGGCTCGCATCACCAGCTTTCGTTCCGCTTCGGTGAGATCTGTATCCAGAAATTCGGGGTCGAGTTTTACGTTGAACCAGTCGGAGTTCGCTTCGTTGTCGATGGAGAGGGAGTAGCGTCCTGCGGGGCGACCGTCGACCAGGGTGTCCAGCTCCTCGTCGGGGACGAGTTGGATCTCGCTGGGGAGTCGTTGTATCCATTCTATGAATTCGCGAGCGAAGCCGGCGTCGACTTCTCGACTCCAGATCCCTTCGTCTTCCTCCTCCGCCAGGTTGAAGGGTTCGAGCAGGTCCTGCACGTAGGTGGTAGGCGGATGTTCGAAAAGCGTGCCTTCGGGCGGGGTCGGATTCGCATCCTTGGTTTCCGGGCGCTCGGTTGGGATCCAGCCATCTTCGGCGAGCAGAAACCAGTACCGTTGGTCGGGCGACACGGAGTAGAGGCGGCAGTCCAGGTAGGTCTTTTTCGACCATTCGTTGTCGTCGGCCCGCACGCGGCAGTCCAAGATGGCTTGCATGGGCAGGCAAACCAGGTCTTCGCCGATGCTTTCCGGTAGGGGCAGGCCGTGATTTCTCAGAAAGAGCAGACCTTCCGGCGCCTCCAGGGCGGGGGCGGGGATGCGGAAGGCTCCGCTCGGATTCTCCCCGGGCCTGAGGAGCGGCGGGCCGTGGTAGAGCGTCTCGTTCGCCAGGTAGAGCGGGTTCTCGCCAGGGAGAAACACCATCGGCTCCGGGGCAGGCTCCTCGTTGTCGAGGATCAGTCGGATCCGGTAGCAGCCATCGGAGTCGACGCCATTTTCCACGCCTGTCCAGCGTAGGGAATTTTCGGATATCGCGAGCGGCTCGTCATTGCGATTCAGTATCTGATTTTTGGCTACGGGATGGTGGAGCAGCTTGTTGAGAAAGGCGCAATCCTCGTCCTTTTCCAGATCGATGCGAGCGCGCTGGGTGGACTTGAAGTATTCCTGGAACAAGGCGGCGAGGGTGATGCTGTTCGGCTCGAAGCGCTCCAGAAAGCCGTAGTCCTTCGACAGCCATTGTCCGAAGTCCTTGGCGGTGATTTGGCTGAACTCGCTCTGCGTCTCGGTGCGCCCTTCCCATTTGAGGGAGCGTCCCTGCAGCTTGAGGCGTATTTCCAGTCGCGGCGTCTGCTGGGCGATGCGTCGTTGGGAGAGATTTCCCAATCGATTCTTCCAGAGTCGGGTCTCCTTTTCCTGAGCCCGCTTCAGGAGCTCCATCTTGATGGGGGCGGTGTTGATGGCCCCGCTCAGGAAGTCCGGGATGGGGCACTCGTACTGCTCCAGCAGGAAGCCGATGTACTGCAGCAGCTGGCGCTCGCTTTGCGGCTTGCTTTGCCATAGGTTGACGGAGATCGACTTGCTCGGATCCGGCACCTTCAGCTTGATGTCCTCGGCGAAGACTTCGAGGTCCTTCGGATAGAGGGAATCGCGCCATTCGAGGTCTTCGAAAAGCTCGCTGATGGCTTGGAGCTGCTGGCGTTCGTTGGCGGTGAAGGATCGGCCCAGGCTGTTTTCGAGGTCGTTTTTCCAGGAGTTGGCGGCGTTTTCAGGCATGAATGGCGTGGAAAACAATGAAACCAAGCCCGGCGGCTTGTCGAGTGGATAGCGGGCGGAGAGGGGGAGCGAGGCGGAAAGGTCTGGAGCTTGGCCACCGCTCCGCTACAACGGGGAGTCTATGAAACGAGCAGCAGTTATCTTGTCAGGATGCGGCGTTTTCGATGGCGCCGAAATTCACGAATCGGTGCTCAGCCTGCTGGCTTTGGACAAGGCGGGCGCCAGCTATCAGTGCTTCGCCCCCGATGTGGAGCAAGCCCATGTGGTGAACCACTTGACCGGCGAGGAGATGGAGGAGAGCCGAAACGTTTTGGTGGAGGCCGCTCGCATCGCTCGCGGAAAGGTCAAGCCGCTGTCCGAGGCCAAGGTGGAGGACTTCGATCTGGTGATGCTTCCCGGCGGTTTCGGGGCGGCTAAAAACCTGTGCAACTTCGCTTTCGACGCCGAAAACCTGGAGGCCTTGCCCGAGCTGGTGGAGTTTCTCAAGTCTGCCCATGGGAAGGGGTTGCCGATCGGATTCGCCTGCATCGCTCCGGCTATCGCGGCCCGAGCGTTCGGCTCCGAGGGGCTGGCTTTCACCATCGGCGACGATGCTGGCACGGCCGAGGCTTTGAGCAAGTGGGGCGCGGCCCATCAGGACCGTTCGGTGACGGAGATCGTGGTGGACGAGAAGCTGAAAATCGTGACGACGCCGGCCTACATGTTCGGAGAGGCCCGGATATCCGACGTGGCCAGCGGACTGGAAAGCTGGGTCAAAGCGACCTTGGCTCTCAGTTGACCGTCGGCTTGGGAGCGCTTCAGCTATGGCTTCGCGGCGGCGACCGGCTCGGGAAACGGCTCGTCGCCGTTGAGGAGTCGCCATGCCAGGCGAAGGGCCCCGTGGCTGCTGGGCGTTTTGGGGAAGCGCGCTTCTCCGATTCCAAGAAGGGTTTTGAGCTCGTAGAGCACGTTCGATCGGTAGATCGAGTCCGCCTCCACCAGCCCGCCGGCCAAGCCTAGGGGCAGGGGTCTGGTCTTGAAATCGATTTCGCGCAGCAAGGGCACCATCATGCGGATCAGGTGCTCGCTTTCGATGCGCACGACATTGAGCGCCTTCAGATCCCCTTGGCTGGCTCGTTCGATGACCTTAGGCGCGAGGGCCGCGACGCTGGATCGACCATCGATGTCGCTATCGGGAAACAGGCCGTCATCCAGGGCGCGTTTCCCGATGGCGTATCCACTTCCTGGATCCTCGAATCGGTAGTCGCGCCCGCTGACTCGATGAGCGTTTCCCCTTGCGTCGATGGCGAAGGCGGCGGATCCGGTGCCGGCGATGAGCAGTATGCCGGCCCCGCCTTGGAAGAGATTGCAGTGGGCGATTTCCAGGTCGTGCGTTAGGTGGAGCTTGCTGTCCAGCAGCTTCGGGCGGCGGTGATAGAGGGCTGCCGAAAGCTCGCTGCGCTGCGACTCCGAGGCGACGCCCGCGATGCCGAGGCAGATCGAGGCGATGGGTACATCCTTTTCCGCCAGGGCTTGCGAGATTGCCAGATCGATGGCCTGGGCAGCGGATTCGAAGTCGCTGTTGTTCGGGTTGGAGGGACCGCTGACGCCGTCGCCGATCAGCTGGCCTGCGCTGTCGATTGCCATCGCTTTGGTGGAGCTGCCTCCGCCGTCGACGCCGATAATCGCGTGGGAGAGTGTCATGGTTGGGAGTCGCGGAAGCGACGTCTCGAAGCATGCGCGCCGGCGCGGGCTTGGCAACCCGTTCTCAAAGCTCGAAGTCGATGCCGGCCTGCTTGAGCTGGCGGTACTTCTCGCCGTTGAAGGAGTAGAGCGTGGCGGGTCGGTGGGCGCCGTCGCGTCGCTTTTTCGGCAGTTCGTTGAGGATGCCGAACTTCTTGATCTTGCGGATGAAGTTTCGCTTATCGACAGGCTTGCCCAGGGCGTTGCTGTAGAGCCGCAGCAGCTGGCTCATGGTGAATTCCGGTGGGAGCAGCTCGAAGCCGATCGGTTCGTAGCGAATCTTCCCGCGCAGCCGTTTGAGGGCCACCTGCAGGATCTCTCGATGATCGAAGGCCAGATCTGGAATCTGGTCGATGGCGAACCAGCGCACGTCCTGGGCGTCGCTGGCGGCAGCCATGCGCAAGCCGCTGGGTTTGACCAGACCGAAGTAGGCCACCGAGACCACCCGCTCGCGCGGGTCGCGCTGCACGCCGCTGAAGGTGTAGAGCTGCTCGAGAAAGACGTCTTTGATGCCGGTCTCCTCTTCCAGTTCGCGTTGGACCGCCTCCTCGGTGGTCTCGTCCATTTCGACGAAGCCGCCGGGAAAGGCCCAGCTGCCCTTGAAGGGCTCGCCGGCTCGCTGGATGAGAAGAATTTTCAGTTCGTCTTCGTCGAGGCCGAAGATCACGGCGTCCACAGTGAGGGCGGGGCGAGGGTAGTCGTAGGTGTAGGACATGGGCGTCTAGCGGATTTGATCTCTCAGTTCGCTGCTGCTGATGTGCACATGGCCATCCATTTGGATGAATAGGTGTTGATAGGCTTCCGGGATCGGGAGGTGGTCGACGGTCTTGAGCTCTCCCTCCTGGTGGCGTCCGAGCACATAGAAGCGCGTGCCGCATGCGTCCATCTCCCGCAGCATCTCCGTCACTTCATACCCCCAGCAGGGCTGGAGCAGGCGCTGCACCGCATCGGCGCCGGCGACGAACTGGCTGCCTGGGCGGGCGCGGACCTTGTCGAGGTAGTTGGGCTCGCCGAAAGTGATTTCCACGGGGCGGGCGAAGCGCTCGCTTTCGAGCTGGAGCAGGGCGACGCGCCGCAGGAGCTCCGGCAACGGGATGGCCGGCTTGTTGGGGGGGTGGGCTTCGATCATGAGCTGCACCGGTCGGCCGATGCGCTTTTCCGCCTCGCAGTAGGCGAGACGATGGCCGTCGTGCATGGGGTTGAAATTGGCGGGGAAGTAGGCGGCCTTTTCCATGCGGGTGGCTTGGCGCGAGCCGTCGGGTTTGAAAACCGGATGGGCTCGCAGTCGCTCGAAGGCGCATCGGTTTTCTGGATACGTCTCAACTTGTATCGCGGATTCGAGTTTCTCGAGTGCGAAGTCCGCGATCTGGCGGTCGTGAGAGAGGCGGGCGTCGACGCCCTCGCTTTTTTCCAGCGGCAGGGTGTGGGAAAGGACGCCTTGCGGCGAAACGATAGCGAGGTGGGCTCGCTGGTCGCCTCTTGGTATCCGATTGCTGGCGACGGCGGCGGTCAGGGCGATGCCGAGGGGACGCTTGTCTGGCGTGTCTTCTTTGGCGAGGTCTTTGCAGGCCTGCAGAAAGGCGGCCATGGCCATGTCGAGGGCGGTTTCCTGGCTGCAGTAGCCATGGTCCGGTTCGAATCCGATAAAGCGCTCCATCTGGTGTCTCGCCTGCAGCAGGGACGCTCCGGCGAGGTAGGCGCTGCTGCCCGGCTGTCTCCAGAGCCGCTGCAAGAGCTCGAGCCCCGCTCCGGCGACGGCGAGGTGCAGCAGCGCTCCGCGTTCGAGCAATGTTGGGTGTAGCGTCATGGGCGTTTTCCTAGCTAGCCATGCGTTCGCGGCACTGTTCGAAGGTGGTGCGGCGAAGGATTTCTCCGTTTTCGAAAACGGTGTTCATGGCGCTATTTGGGTGCGCGAGAGCGTCGCCTTCAAGGGCAATGGTCTGGAAGCGTCCGTTTTCCGCTATGAGATCGAGTCGACCGCCTTTGCTCCGTTTGCCGTGATCGGTGACCGGATCCTTGCGTACCTCCACTTGGCCGAGTCCGTCTATTTCGGCGGAGCAACACTTGAACGCCCATTTTTGGGTGTCGCGATCGACCTTCTGCAGGAGTCCGCCACCGCTGCCGAAAGCGATATTGCTAGCGCTGAATCCAGCCGCTTCCATTTCCTGCAGGATGGTTCTCGTCATGGCGCGATCGATACCGTCGCCCTGGATCAGTCGATAGTAGGGTGGCAGGACCTTGTAGCCTTTGCGATTGGTTTGCATGCCGATCTTTTTCTCGAAGATCTGCAGGCATTTTACCACGACTTCGGGCGGGTGTCCGGAATCTGGGCGCACCACTAGCGTGCCGCCGCTCTCGCGAACCAGCCGATGCAGGCGATCGCCGCACCAGCCGTTTTCGATGGCGTTGTAGATGTCGTAGCTGTCCGACACGCAGGCCGCCATCTTGGGGGCGCCTTCGGGATGGTCGGGATTGTAGAGGTAGGCCCGCACGATGTTTTCGTAGGCCTCGAACTCCCGTTCCTTCCCCCACATGGTCATGGTGCTGTGCTCCGCGGCCGGAATGCTGAAGCCTGCCATGTCGCAGTCGTAGTAGGCCTTCGCGAAGCGGATCCCCTCGATGGTGTCGCTGCCCATGAAGCTCAGCAGGTGAGCGGCGCCGCCCAGTCGGCTCTGCTCGAGAGTCGCCACCCCGCGCGCTCCGAAGTCGTGCAGCTTGAAAGGAATCTCCGCTTGCGGATCGTCGGCGGTTTTTTCCAGAAACGCCATGATGATGCGCCGGCTTTCGCGGCTGGTCATGGCGATGGTGCTCGGATACCACAGGCGCACCAGCTGAGTTTCGATGTAGTTGACTAGCCAAGGCAGCTGCGGGTCGGTGCTTTCGATGGTCATCAGGGCGTGGCCAGTGGGAACGATGGTTCCTTCCTCGATCGCTCGAATGCGCACCGGCAGGCAGCCGTGGTGCTTGTCGACCACCCGCTGCCAGCCGAGGCGGTTGAACGGCTCGCCATGGGCTTGGGCGAATGCGGCGGCCTCGTCCACCATCTGCTGCGTGATGCGCGTGGCGATGCGTTCCCGAAGCAGGTACTGCAGACCGAACAAGGTGCAGTCGCTCAGCTCTCCGCCGCGGGACTCGAAATAGCTCATCATGCTCCGCAAGCCCGGCGGGTACTGGTTCCAGTGGCTGAGCTTGTAGCTGTCGGTGTCGAGAATCGCATTGTAGGGCAGGGCGGGGCGATCGTTAGAAAGTGTTTTCATGACACAAAGTGATTGTGTGAAAAGCACACGAAGTCAAGCCGGTTTTGCCAGAAACGCTGCGATCTCGCGGAATCAGCTCGGGAATTGAGCTAGATCAAGGCGCTTGAGCTGGAGCGATGTACTATGCCGAGCGATCACGACGCGCTTCGCTGGCGAACGGTTCGGAGCGAATGCGGGTCGCGATTCGCTTTTCCTTATGACAACGCTCACGCATCCCACCACATACCAGAGAAGGCACGCTTCGGTGAACCTGCTTTCGGAGCCGTATCGGCTGATGTTTCCCTGCGGCGTGCTGGCCGCGTTGGCGGGCGTTTCGCTGTGGCCCTTGTCCATCTACGGCTGGCTGGAGTTCCCCCCTGGCGCGGCTCACAGCCGACTGATGATTGGCGGTTTTTTCGGAGCGATGGTCATCGGCTTTTTGGGAACCGCGGGACCTCGGTTGCTTGGGGTTCGGGCGTTGGCTGCGTGGGAGCTGGCGGGGTTCTGGGGATTGTGGGCGGCGATGGTGGGAAGCTCCCTGCTGAACCGCATCGTTTTGGCGGACGGGTTTGGCTGCGCCCTTTTCGTTTGGGGCGGCGTGGCGGCAGCTCGTCGGTTTAGGGCGCGGCGCGACCTGCCGCCCCCGGGTTTCGTGATGGTGATCCTGGGCATGCTCAGCGGATTCGCTGGTGCTTTCATCGCGTTGACGATCGGCGCTGGGATTTCGGTCCTGCCGGATCCTCTGATCGCGTGGAACCTTGGAAAACTGCTCTTCTCTCAAGCGTTTCTGCTGCTCCCTATTTTAGGCATTGCCCCGTTTTTCTATCCTCGCCTTGGCGGTTTGCCAAATGCGCAGAGCTCGTATCCAGAGATGCGATACCCGAATAGGGATTGGACGCGTAGAGCCGCCGTAGCGGGATTGTTCGGCATGGGCGTTCTCGGCAGCTATATTTGGGAGGCGATCGCTCCATCTTCCCCAGCTGGATGGACGCGGGCGGCTTTGGTTTGCGTCTATATCGTTTGGCAGGTGCCGCTTCGTTTTCCGAGCTCTTCGGTCGGGACCTTGGGACGGGTTGCTCAGTTAGGAGCCCTTTGTCTAGTCGCGGGAGTGGCCCTTGCTGCTGCCGCCCCAGGGGAGCGCGTCAGCTGGCTGCATGTGCTTTTCATCGGTGGGTTCAACTTGATCACCATCGTGGTGGCGAACTGGGTGATGTTTGGCCATAGCGGTCTCATCGAGCGAGGCCGCAAGCCGCTTGGCTACTTGAAATGGTCAGCCTCGCTCATCGTATTGGCGATGGCGATACGCGTGGCATTGACCTTTTTCCCCGATTGGCGGATCCATTCCTACAGCTTGGCGGCGTTTTTATGGATCGCTGGCATGGTCGCATGGGCGGTTTTCGTTTTGCCCAGGGCGCTTAAGCCGGATGAAGAATGACTCTCGAACTGAAACCTTAGAACTAATTGTACAAGAAACATGAATACACAAAACGTGGACGTGCACGCGCATGAAATACTGGAAATGATGTTAGCGAGCGGCGAGAGCTACACCAATGAATCGCTGTCGGCGAAGATCTTGGAACGCTTCGGGGCCCAGGCCCGTTTCCATACCTGTTCCGGCTCCGGCATGGATGCCTACGAAATCGTGGATCATCTTTGGATGAAGGGTAAGTTTACCGGAGACCCGTCGGGATTCCAGTTCTTGCCAGGCAGTCGTTGCGACCATTAGTCGCGGTCTGAAAACGGTCGGAGGGCTCGTTTGACGTGTGGAGCGCGAGGAGAGTGGAAAATCATCGATGAGCGCATAGGGTAGGAGGTTTTCTCGACCCTATGCGCGCTCTACCGACCTTCTTATTCCTTTTTTCCGTCATCTCTCATTTTGGGCCGATTCCCTGCCCCGCGGCTGACCGGTCCGTCGCCGATACCACCCGGCCGTGGATTCGCTGGTGGTGGCCGGGCAGCGCGGTGAGCGAGCAGGGCTTGACGCACCAGCTCGAAGCGGTGGCCAGAGCGGGATTTGGTGGCGTGGAGGTGACCCCGATCTATGGGGCCAAAGGCTGGGAGGACGACTATGTGGCGTTCCTGTCTCCACGCTGGGTAGAACTCCTCGAGCACGCAGGGAGGGAGGCGAAGCGACTGGGGCTTGGCTTGGATATGACTACCGGCACAGGCTGGCCGTTTGGGGGGCCGGAGGTGGACGCCGCCATGGCCGCGGAGCAGTTGCGTTGGGAGCAGGGGGATTGGGTCGTAGCGAAGACCGGGCAAGAGGTGAAGCGGGCCGCTCCTGGAGGGGAGGGGCTGGTGATCGACCCGTATTCGGAAAGTGCCATCCTGCGCTACCTGCAGCGATTCGACGCCGCGCTTCACTCGTTTCCGGATCAGTTGTTGAGATCGCAGTTTCATGATTCCTTCGAGTACTACGGCGCGAACTGGACGGAAGGTTTTCAGGAGGCGTTTCGCGAGATGCATGGATATCCGATTGGTGGATACATCGAGGAGCTGCTGAGCGAGAAGGCGAACGGGGAGAGCTCGGAGCGGTTGGCCCGTCTGAAGCATGACTACCGTGCGACGCTGGATCGGCTGCACCAGGATTACTTGCTCGCTTGGAAAACGTGGGCGAACGATCGCGGCTGGCTCGTTCGGAACCAATCGCACGGGGCCCCTGCCAATCTGCTGGACTTGTACGCCATCGCGGATATTCCGGAAACGGAGATCTTCGGTTCCACTCCGTTCCCCATTGAGGGCTTGCGCCGAGACCCGGATGCGATTCGCCATGGTTTGGATCTGCCGGAGCCTTTGGTGACGCGCATGGCGTCCTCGGCCGCTCATGTCATGGGCAAGCGATTGGTCTCATCGGAAACTGCGACCTGGCTGCGCGATCACTGGAAGACCACCCTTGGCTATGTCAAACCGGAGATCGACCGCATCTTCCTCGATGGAATCAATCACGTGTTTTATCATGGTCTGGTCTACTCGCCGCAAGAGGCTCGGTGGCCTGGCTGGCTTTTCTACGCGTCGACTCAGTTCAATCCAGCCAATCCCTGGTGGGACGACTTGTCTGCGCTCAATGGATACGTGCGGCGAACGCAGGAGATACTGCAAAGCGGAGTCCATGGAAACGACGTGCTGCTCTACTGGCCCGCGAGCGAAATCTGGCAGGATGCAGCTGGTGGCTTGGCGAAACAGCTCACGGTGCACGATGTCGGTTTTGTCGTAGACCACCAATATGGCGAGGTGGCGAAAACGCTACAGGAAAGTGGATACGCATTCGACTACCTGTCCGATCGTCAGATCGAAATGCTGAGCGTGGAAGGGCGGGATATCGTTTCGCCCGGGGGGCGGTACGCGACCTTGGTTGTTCCGCCGGTCACGGTGATGCCGCTAGCCACCTTGCGAGCCGTCTTGGAGCTCGCTGAGCAAGGCGCCACCATCGTGTTGACGGAGCTGCCGAAGGACGTGCCGGGATGGGGTAGCTTGGAGCAGCGCCGGGAGAGGTTTCGATCCTTGATCGGACCAATGGAAAACGCGTTTAGCGAGGGGACGACAGCTGAATCGCGGCGAATCTCGATCGGTGAAGGACAGGTAATTATCGGGGAGGTGTTGCAGACCCTGCCTCGAACGACGGCCATTCGCGAGCCCATGGTGGAGAGCGGCTTGCAGTGCATTCGCAGACTGCGGCAGGACGGTGTGGCCTATTTCGTGGCCAACTTGGGAGCGCGCGGCTTCGATGGCTGGGCCCCGTTGGGCAGGGAGCCGCAGGGCTTGCTTTTGATGGATCCCCTGACGGGTGCAAGCGGCGCCGCAAGGCTGCGCCAGTCGGCCTCTGGGCTTATGGAAGTTCGCTTGCAGGTGCCTTCCGGAGGATCGTTTCTTCTTATCGAGCGAAGCGCCTCGAAGGGGGAGGCGGCTCCGTGGCGGTACCTGGGAGAGGAGACTGAGGTCCTGCCGCTGGATGGGAAATGGGATCTACGTTTCGTTCGAGGAGGACCGTCGCTCCCGGATTCAGTCGAAGGAACGCGGTTGGGGTCTTGGACGGAGCTTGAGGATTCCGAAACCCGGAGATTCGCTGGGACTGGCCGATACTCCAGAATCTTCGAGCTGGATACGCTACCTGGCGACGCGGAGTGGGTGCTCGATCTAGGGGACGTGCGAGACAGCGCCAGAGTGTATCTAAATGGAGACTACGCTGGAACTGTTTGGAGTTTGCCTAGTCGCTTGCGGGTGAGCGATTACCTCAAGCAAGGAGTGAATACGCTCTCAGTCGAGGTGACGAACACGGCCGCCAACCGTATCCGAGATATGGATCAACGGGGAGTCGACTGGAAGATTATGCGTGAAATCAATTTCGTCGATATAAACTATCGTCCATTTGACGCGTCGCGCTGGGCGGTCGAGCCCTCTGGATTGATGGGTCCGGTTGTCTTGCGAGCGTATTCAGTCGAGTGACGGCCGCGCTAGCTCTTGGTGGTGAAGTGCAGTGTGGGGGCGACGTTTTCGCGAGCGTCTTCGGAATCGTAAATCGAGGCATCGATGGCGCCGAGCGGTTTGATCAGCAGCCCGCGCGTGGTGCCGTCGAGAAGGCGCTGCATGACCGGTCGTGGCAACGTGATGTATGTTTTTCCGCCGTTTTCGGCTGTCAGCTCCACATCGAAGGTCATTTGGCTATTTACGATGGAGGTAAGCGGGGAGCCATTCTGTAGGGAATTCAGCGATACGTGTCGCTGATCCCAATCCGGCTTTCCGCCCAGCAATTCGAAAACGCGAATTTTCTCGAATTCGATGCCGAGGTCTTCGCCGAACGCCTCCACGTACTGCCCGCCTGTCGCGACGGAGTGGGTGGTGATTTCCAGAATGCCGGGCCCAACGGCGGTGGAACCAGTTTCTCTTAGTTTGGAGAGATCCCAGCGCAGGATGGCATGCTGTCGATCGCTGATGGTGAGAACCTTTTCGTCGCCGATGCCCCATTCATGGAAGCAGACTTCCGGAAAGGTCAGGTTGACGAGGGCGTCGTGCGAGACGGCTTGGCGCTGCTCGAAGCTATCGAGATCCGGAACGGGGGGGTGGTAGATCAAAGGCTCCCCGAGCTCGGGGTCTGCTGTATCCACATTTACGATATCGGCCTTGTAGTAGTCGACATCGACATGATAGCGGCCGATGCCCCAGTCGGTGACGCCAAGCTGCACGAAGATCTGATCGCCTGGTACGGCGTCGAAGTTTTTCGTGGTGTAGCTGATGGTTCGCCATTCGCCCGATTCCGAGATGTCGTATTCCGCCAGTTGCTGGTGGAAGTCGACGGTGCGTTGCGTATTGATCATGATGTTCACCCGTCTCGGCGCTTCGCTCAGGCGGATGCGAGCCTCGATCCTGAGTTCATTGCCAGGCAGGGCCAGCTTTTCCATATCGATGGATTTGGAAACGTCGCGCTTGATGATGGCCCACCAGACATTGTAGCGATCGTTGCTGGCGTCGACCTCCAGGCGAGCGAAGTCGTCTTGGGGGAGAAACTGCATCTCAGCCCAACCGTCGCCGGTCAAGGTCTGCCAATCCTCCACGTTTCCGTCATCGAAGAAATCCGCGAATTGAGCTTGCGTCCAGTGGCAGCTGCTGAAGCAGAGCAGGAGCGCCAGGAGGGATCGGGCTGGGCTTCGCATAGAGGTGTGGTGGTTCACGCTTGGGGTAGGCACGTACTTTGGGTGGAGTGGTCGAGGGGGTCAAGATTGGTCGGGGCGAGCGCTGTTCGTACGATAGAGCGAGGGGGGGCGCTCGACATGGGACTCCGCGGAAAAGGCTCGCGAAAACCGCAGGAATTTGTGGAAAGGGAGGCATGCGTTTGCTTCTATCATCCTCCCTTGTGGCGCTTTGCGTTTTTCTGTCGGCTTGCGGCGGCGAGCGCGACTCTCTCGATGGATCCCCGCTTTCCGGGATCTCGATGGAGATGGCCGATGGGTGGTATGCTGAGGAAACGGCGGGAGACGATCGTTGGAGCTGGGCTCAGCGCCAGGCGGAAATCCTCTTTCGCAATGAGACGGAAGAGACGCGGCGGGTGGCGTTCCTGGGCAGTCTCCGATCCATCAACCCTCGGCGGATTTCGGCATCGTTGTCCGGGCGCCTGGTGGCGGAGTTCGAGCTCGTAGCGGATCAATGGATACTGGCTGGGTTGGAGGTCACGCTCCCGCCGGGCGAAACGCGCCTGAGGCTTCAATCCGAGGCGGCGGCCCCGAGAATCGCCGGCGAGTCGCGCGAATTGCATTTCTGCTTGAGAAATGGCCGCCTGGCTACTTTGGAGGACCTGATGATGGCCGAGCATGAACCGAGCTTCGCATCTGGCTGGTACGACGAGGAGAGGGATCGAAGCGGCGCCTGGCGATGGGCGCAAGGGGAGGCGGTGGTCGTTTTGAAAAACCCTTCTGAGAAAGCGGAGCCCATGACGCTACGTTTCATGGCCCGAGCTCTGGCGCCGCGCGAGCTGTCGTTGAAAACTGGAGACGAGCTTCTGGGCAAGGTCGCGCTGGATGGGTCAAGCTGGTCGGATATGGAGGTGGGGATCGAGCTGCCCCCCGGCGAGAGCCAGGTGACATTCAGCACGGACGAGTCACCTGTTCGCCCCGATGGCGATTCCCGGGATCTAGACTTTTGTCTCAGCAACTTCTCCCTCCTTCCGTCGGAATTGGCGAAAGGGGAGGAATAGCCGTTTTCAGCTCTCAGTGGTGGCTGCCTTCCGAACGGTTTCATCTAAAGCTTCGACCGCCTGGCGCTTGCCCTGGCGAGAGAAGCTTTGGTTTCTGATTTTCTATCCTCTGAGCGGAGTTGCTCGCTTGGCTATTCTGGCGCTGCCCTTCCGGGTCGTGGCCCGCTTTTTGGGAGTGAGTGTGGGAAATCGGACGCCAGTCCTGCCCGCCACGGAGAATCAGGAAAGGGCGGCGCTTAGGATCTGCCGGGTCGGAGAGATTGTTTCCCGCAACACGCCCTGGGAGAGCAAGTGTCTGGTGCAGGCCCTAATGAACGCGTTTCTGCTGCGCTGCTATGGAATCCCGCACGTGGTTTTCATAGGTGTGGGCAAGTCCGAGAACCTTCAGGATCCGCTGAAAGCCCACGCTTGGTTGCAGGTGGGCCAGCAGGTCACCGCCGGTAGGCGGGGCCATCGAGAGTTTACGGTTCTCAGCGCCTATGTCTCCGAGACCTTAGTCGCCGATAGCGGTCAGCAGGCGACCCGATAGCTCGAACTGGAAGAAGGGGTGATCCCCTTCCGGCAGCGGGAAGGCGATGCTTGGAACGCTGTCTTCGAAGGCGGCGCCCTCGCCCAGAGAGACCGGGGCCCAGCGCTTCAGGTCGCTGCTGGAGTAGAGCGTGAACTCGAGTCCCTTGGCGTAGGGGGCGAAGACGATCTGCGGTTGACCGGATTCGAGCGATATGTAGGTTTCGATCTTGGAGGTCGCCTTGCTCGGGTCGGTGGACAGGGCGTGCTCCAGCTGGTTGCTCAGTCCATCGCGATCGGAATCGGCTAGGGCGGGCGATGGGCTCATGCCGCTGATCTGTTCCGCGGTGAAGTAGTTGGAAAGCCAAGCGTCGTAGTCGCCCTCCTGATACACGTAGTGCGGGGCTCCATCGATGAGGATGACGCCCACGCGTGGCGTGTCCAAGGAGTTCTCCTGCACTGAAACGGTGAGGGTGGCCGGTCCGTCGAAGGACGTTTCCGAAAGGGTGATCCAGCTCTCTTGGGAGGCTGCAAGCCAGGTGGTGTTCGAATCGACCGCGATGTCGTAGTCGCTGGCGCCTTGAGCGACAGTTTTCTCGGCGATGTCGGGTGTGACGAACGACTCTACCAGAGTGATGGTGAAAGCGAGCTGGATCTCGTTTTCGTTGGTGTCCTGCACGGTGACGGTGATGTCGGTCGATCCGGTTTCTCCCAGGCCGAGGCCCAGCACCAGGTTGCTTCCCACCAGGCTGCTGTCGGAGATGCCGGCGATGTCGGGATCGCTCGAAACCACCGATGAGATGGAGACGAAGCTGAATTCGGAATCGGGGTCGGGAAGAATCGAGGCTCGAGTGATCGACGGGATGCTCACGAATTCCTCGACGCCCAGATCGGAGATGGAATTGAGCACCTCTTCGGAAGGGAAGTTTTGAAAGGCGGAGCCCCAGTAGTAGCTCATGTTGTAGACCGGCAGTTCCGCCAGAGCGTCCACCACCTCCAGGCCGGACCCGATGACTCGGGCGAAGACGGCGTAGCCCCCGCCGTTGCTCTCTCCGAGATCCTCGGTGTTGTCCACGGTGTTGATGAACCAGCCGCTGGTGGCGCTGTCGGGTTCGTTTGTGCGAGCCATGGCGATGGTGCCGCGCGTGTTGGGCAGGTTGTACTCCAGCTCGATTGGGTCGCGCGTTTCGATGCTGTAGAAGGTGTCCTCGTCATCGAAATAGAAGCCGCCAGCCTGGATGATGAAGTCTTTGACCGATCGGTGAAAGAATCCTTTGTCGTAGGCGTTTTCGTCCACGTAGGTGTAGAAGTTCGCCACCGTGTTGGGAGCGGCCTCGGGAAGCAGCTCAACTGGGATGGTGCCTAAGTCCGTGTTGATCAGCACGATATTCTCCTCCACGCCCGGCACTTCGAAGAATTGGCTCAGGTCGATGGAAAACGCTTCGGTGCGATTGTCGAGTTCCACGTCGGCCGGATCGCCCGTCTTCTCGAGAGAAAGCGATTGTCCGTAAGCGATGGGAGAGGCCGCGAGGCCTATGGTTGTCAGGAGGGTGAGGCTAAGGGAGCGAAATGAGGTCACGGTTGTTGCGTTCGTCTGCTTGCGACAGGGAGTTATGCCGGAGTACTACGAGAGGTTTTCGGATTTGGGTTCAAATAAAATCGAGCGGCGCCGCCGAGGCGAATTTCCCTGCGTGGGCAATCTGCGCTTGCGCTCGCGACGCTTGGAAGCGATCAGGGGCCATGCAATTCTCGAATGTAACCGTAACTGCAAAGGGCAACCTCTATTTCGACGGAAACGTCGTCTCGCACAGCGTCACCATGGAGGACGGCTCGAAAAAGACCCTTGGCATCGTCGCCAAGCCAGGCAGCTACCACTTCGCGACTCAAGCGGCTGAGCGAATGGACATCAGCGATGGCGCCTGCAAGGTGACGCTCGATGGCTCTGAGGTCGCGAAGCAAGTGAGCGCGGGCAGCCACTTCGACGTGCCGGCGAATTCGGGTTTCACCATCGAGGTGGACTCCGTCTGCCAATACGTCTGCTCTTACCTCGCGTAGGGAGGATTGCCGTGTGACTGGGCCAGCCGATCGGCTGGGCTCTGGGCGGGAGAGTGGCGAGCTCTGGGCGAGTGAGCGGAATCGCTTGAGATCGAAGTGGGGCTTTACGCGTCTAAGTTTTTGTGGCGCTATGGGTTGCCGGAATCCTCATGAGCAGATCTCAGCAGACTTTGGGTCGAGATGACCCCTGGAGCTTGAGCGAGCAAGTCGCTTTCGAGTGCGCTCTCGCTCGCGATGAGCGGGAGAGCTGGAGGGCCTTGCGCGAGCGGGACCAGTCTCTGGAACTGCCGGGCGAGTTGTGGTCGCCGAGAGAAAATCGACGCGGCATAGCCCGGGCTTGGCTGAGGGAGCGCTTGCGGCGCGATCCGGTGGTCAAGCTGGCGGCCGATAGCGTGATGCAGTCCTTGGGCGTGGCCGGGCAACTGCTGGCAGCGCTCGGGGGTTTGATGGGCGTGGCCGCAGCCACCGCGGCCTTGGCCTACACGGGCCAGGCCCCCATCAACGTGTCCGCCTTCTTCTTCGTCTTCGTGCTGCTGCAGGCTTTGTTGGCAGTGGCGCTGCTCCTAGCTTTCTTGATGCCAGCGGGTCTGAAGGAATTGCTGGTGGCGGGGCCGATCTTTCGGGTGTCGCGATTCGTCCTGCGCCTGCTGTTGGAGAAAACGCAGGCTCTGGCGGGCCGTTTCCTGGCAGGGCAAAACCGCCATGACGCGGCGGAGATCGCGGGTCTGGCAAGGAGCCGCCTCGCCCTGCATGGCAGGCAGCTCAAGTGGCTGAGCTTTCGCAAGATTCAGGGAGCCGCCCTTTGCTTCAACCTCGGGGCTTTGGCGGCGTTGCTGGTTTCGGTCTTCTTCTCCGACCGCGCTTTCGGCTGGCAGACGACCTTGGAGCTGCGGGCGGAGCAGGCTCAGCGGGTGACGGAGCTGGTGGCTTCTCCGTGGTCCTGGCGCTTGGGGGAGGGCGTTGGCTACCCCACGGTCGAGCAGATAGAGGGAAGTCGCATCGTTTTGAAGGACGGTATTCAGTCTTTGGAAACAGACGATTTGACGATATGGTGGAAGTTTCTGGCTTTGGGCATGCTGTGCTACGGAATCCTGCCTCGAGCGGTGTTCTGGGGGCTTGGCGGACTGCAGTTCAAGAAAGCCGTGCGCGACTACGATTTTCGCAACGCGGCAGCGGAGCGGCTGTTTGAACGACTTCGTCCGAGGAGGGCGCGTTTCGAGGCGGAGCGCGTGGCTCAGGGAGCCGATCTCGGCCCGGTGGGCGAAGCTGCGCACGATACCTCGAGCAGTCGAAGCGCGGTGTGTCTTTTCTCGAGAGAACTGGAGGCGATCGTCGATGTCGCGGCGCTGCGACGGGCTCTGGCGGAGCGTTGGAGCATGAGCTTGGAGTCGGTTCAGATGCGTCCCCTCTCCGATGGCTCGATCGATTTGGATGGCGAAAGCCTCTCCGAGGAGCGTCAGTATGCGCTTGTATTCGAATCCTGGATGCCTCCGATCAAGGAGATTGAGCGTCGGATAAAGGAAATGAGAGCGGCCGTCGACGCTCGAAGCTTGATAAAGGTCGTCCTGCTGGGAATTCCTCAAGGGGACAAGGGCGAGGTCTCGCTCGCTCCAGCGGGTCAGTACGCGGATGTATGGGATTCCTTCATACGTCGATTGGGCGATCCTTATCTCATTCTTGACAATCCTTCCTGATGAAATCACTGCCCACATTCGCGATCGTCGGCCATCCAAACGAAGGCAAGTCTTCGATCATAGCGACTTTGTCCCAAGACGATACGATCGCGATCAGTCCAACTCCGGGCGAGACGGTGCGCCTGCAGCGTTTCCAGCTACGGGCCGGGCACGAGGCGGTGATCGAATTTGTGGATACGCCAGGGTTTCAGAATCCTCAGGCTGCGTTGCGTTGGTTTCGAGAGAATGAGGAGCTGGGGCCTGCTCGCTTGGAGGCCTTCATCCAGCGCTTCGAGTCGGACGCCGATTTCCACCATGACTGCGAGCTGTTGCGGCCTGTGGTGGATGGGGCAGGTATCATCTATGTGGTCGACGCCTCGCGTCCCATGACCTCGGTCGATGCCGCGGAGATGGAGATCTTGCGGCTGACCGCCCGCCCGCGCATGGCGATCATCAATCCGAAGACGCAGGAGACGCGCTTTTTCGACGGCTGGAAGAACGCCTTTCGCCAGCACTTCAATTCGGTTCGCACGTTCAACGCGCAGCAGGCCCGCTACGTCGACCGTATCGAGCTTCTGGAGGCGCTGAAGAGCATCGATCAGGATTGGGAGCCGGCCCTTAGTCGGGCGGTGGAGCTGCTGAAGCTCGAGCGCCAGCGCTGTATCGAGCGCACCAGCGAGGCTATCGTGGATCATCTGGAGCAAGCTTTGCAGTGCCAGTGCGTGTCCTTTCTCGAAAAGGAAAGCGGAGTGGAGCTGGAGAAACGGCGCTTGGAAGATGAATACCGGGCCAAGCTCAAGAAGATCGAGGCTCGCTTCCGCGACCAGGTGAGGGAGGTCTACTCGGTGCGCCGGGTGTCGATTCAGCTGCCGGAGGATTCGGTCCTGCGGGAGGATCTGTTTTCGGAAAAGGCTTGGCAGGCCCTCGGCTTGACCCGCCAGCAATTGGTGGTGGCAGGGGGGCTGTTGGGAGCGGGCATCGGCGTGGGAGCGGACCTCGCCGCGGGAGGCGTCACCTTTGGCATCTTCGCGTCCATCGGGGCGGCGCTGGGCGCCGGCTCCGCTTTGCTGAAAGGCAAGGCCTTGGCCCGTTCGAAGATCATGCAGCTGCCTTTGGGCGGCTTGAAGGTCACGGTGGGGCCGAATCTTTCGGAGCAGTTTCCCTTCGTGCAGCTCGATCGCGATTTGCTCTACGCCAGGGTGGTGGCGAACTGGGCCCATGCCCGGCGCGAGACCGAACTCGCCTTGGACGTCGCGAGCGAGAAGGCGGGAGTATCCGGTCAATGGAACCAGAGCCAGCTGCGCGTGGTGACGAACTTCATTCGGGCGGTGCGCAAGGGAGCCGCGGAGTCGATCGAGTCCGAAGGCAAGGCTTTGAAGGCGCTGCTGGTCGACAGCTTGAGCGACTGACCGGCTCCTGCTCGCTTGGCGGAGGCAGGCGCGCGGCCGGGCTCGCGCCGGGTTTCCCTCTGCTTAGGACTGCGGCTGATTGGGACCGGAATCGAGCGCCAGGCTGCGTCTGAGCTGCGGCTCCATTCGCTCGACTACGAAGAGGTATTCCTTGAGACGCCATTCGCGCCAGATGCGGGCGTGGCTCATGGCCCAGTCGCAGGCGATCCGTTCGCGGTCGAGGTTTCCTCGTTCCCCTTGTATCCAAATCTCGGATTCGATTTCCTTCAGCTGGTCGAAGGTTTCCGCGATGCGGTCGACCACCACTTTCTGGATGACGAGAAGCTTCGCTAGCTCGATCAGGCCGAGTGTCGCGGGCTGGTTTTCCTGAAGCTGGTAGAACTCGGACTTGTGATTCTGGTAAAAACGATCGAGGGATTCGAAGCGCCTTCGCAGGCGCCCGGCGTCCCAGAGACGTTGCAGGGAGTCTCGCTCGGATCCGAGACGTGGGTCGTGGGCCTGGATGAGTCGCAGGCTTTCGTGGATTTTTTCGGGTGAAAGTGTTTGCATGGCTTCGGTGTCGTTGCGCTAGGCCAATTCAGGTCGTGACTTGGTCTAAGTCAGTATAGCTCAGTTGCTTGTTTGGGCTAATGCCCGCAGCTCTTTTAGAATTTTTTCAGGAATCGCCTGAGCGTTGCCGGGGTTCGGGACCTATCCATCTGTCATGGGGGACGCCCATGCGAGCCAGATGGCTGCAGTCCAAGTGAAGTTGTTCCCACCGGAACCCTCTCCCGTGATGGGATCGAAGTATTCGTAGAAACCGGATTTTTGGATGACTCGACGCGTGTCGAGGCGAATGCGGTTCGCTTTTTCCTCGAAACCGTATTCGGAAAGTCCGCGCGCCACCAGATAGTTGATGATGGCCCAGGTGGGACCGCGCCAGTAGCGCTTGGAGTCGAATTTCGGGTGTTCCGGATCGAAGCTGGGCAGGCTGTAGGGGGCGATCGACAGGATGCGGTTGAGCGTCCTTTGCAGCTTGGCGTCGCGTTTGGGTTTGGTGATGCCAGCGTAGTAGGAAAGGAAACTGACGCTGGAGACGCCATCGCTGTGCTGCCCGTTTCGCATGTTGCGGGCGGCGTAAGCGTCGATGTCGTCGTTCCAAAGGTAGTCGGCGGCGATCTTGTCTCGATACAGCCAGGTGTCGATTTCGTGCACCGCGGACTCCTTTTCGAGATACCGAGCCAAGGCCTGCAGGTCGCGGTCCGCCCGCATCAGGATGAAGGTGATGCCCGGGTCGGCTACGGCGAACGGTCCTTCCCGCGTGATTTGAGCGTGGTCCCAACCGCAGTTTCTTCCGTACTCGACCAGCTTGATGTAGCGGTCGTACTGGGCGTTGGTGGGTCGCATGGCGGCGTCCACATGGCCCAGGTCCTTGCGGGTGTAGGGGGTGACGCCCGAGGGATCCACGTCGTCGAGAGCCTCGTCCCAGTCGGGCGAGTTGTCGCGGCCGGACTCCCAGGGGTGGGTCACCGCGATGGCGGCCCCGCCGGAGATGACCCGCATGGTGTGGAACCAGCGGTGCCAGCGCATGAGGCGCGGGAAGAGATCGAGTAGGCGCTTTTTTCCCTGCACGGGATCCTTTTCGTAGAGGTCCCGCACGATGGTGGCGGCGACCGGCGGCTGGGAGCAGCCCGAAGTCGGCACCTCATGGGTGCCGCCCCAGATCTTGGGACCGGGGAAATAGCTGGGACTATCGCGTCGAAAGACGATGTGGGCGGCCATGCCATTCTTCCATTGGCCTTGGAAAAGGCTTTCCACTTCGGTCCAGGCCCGATCGAGGTCGATTTCGGAAAAGCCCAGAGCGACGAACATGGAGTCCCAGTTCCATTGGTAGGGATAGAGGCCTTTGGTCGGAAGGGTGTAGTCGCCCCATTCGTTTTCGCGAAGAATGGAGATGGCTCGCTGGTCAAGATCGAGCTTTTTAGGACGGACGTTAGGGGTGGTCTGCTCTGTTGAGGGAAGTTTCATTCGGTCGGCCTAGGCGGTGGGGCGCGGGTTTTCGATTGCCTTAGACAGAGCATAGACTGCGCCGCGAGGGACGCGAATTCACCGTCCGTCGCCCGTCGAGCAGCGCCGGGCTTCGTTCAGCCCTTTGCCCAGGCCAGAGCGGAAGCGGCATCGTGGAAAGTCCCGAAAGTCCAACTGGAGTCCTTCGAACGCATGAGCTCGGCGTAGAACTCGAAGGCGGCGATCGTATCGGGATCTCGGCTGATCAGAGCCACCCGTTGCTCGCAAGTCGATCGGCTGAAGCCCAAGTCGTATGCGGCGCGGTCGCGAATCTCCCGCTCCGTGATCTCCAATGCGTCCGCTTCGCTGGCGTCCAGAATCTGGTAGCGGATGCGCAGCGCTCGCGGGTCGCTGTAGAAGGCTTCGTCCACCGCTTGCAATTCCTTCGCGGTGACCGTGCCGAAGAAGCGGCGGTAGGTGCCGTGCTGATGCCAAATGATTTCGTGTGTCATTTACGCGTGAGGGAAGGGGTGCTGCGACTCCTTTTCTGGCCGGTTTTCATGGGGTGGATGGAGGTATTGTTTTACATAAAATTGAAATAAAAGGATTTTGGAAGATATAAATTGTAAAAATCTGAATCGAGGTGCGGCGTCCTCTTCCGCGTAGGGAGCGAGGGCCGCTGGCTCGCTGGGGTGGTTGGGGTGGTAGGAGGCTTGGGCGAGGCGTTGGTTCGAGAAGCAGCATGGAATCTGCCAGAGCGTGTCGGCGCTCGCATTTGAGCGTCGGGGGGGGCGAAGGCGGGGAGGAGACCCGTCTCGCCTGCGATGCCAGACGCGTCTATCGGCTGGCGAAGGCCAGGCACCAGGAGCTCCCGACGAGAATCAGCGCCGTCGCGAGCAGCGCCGTCTGCCAGCGGGGACCGAGCTTGTTTTGCCAGTCGAAACCTGCGGCCGCCATGGAGCCCAGAGAGCCGAACAGGAAGGCCCAGAGGTGGGCTGGCACGTCGGTGGGAAACTCGCCTCCGCCCATCCATGCGAAGAGGGTGCAGCCGCCGAAAAACGGCACCAGCCAGTCGCGGCTGCGGATGGGGTTGCGGGACCGCAGGAAGGAGCCGACGGGGAAGCCGCTCAGCAGGCCGAGGGCGGCGAAAACCGCGGTGGAGGCGCCAAGGGAGCGGTAGTCGAGGCTGGAGGCGAGCAGGCCGTTGGTGGCGTTCGAGGCCGCCGCGGCGAGAACGATAAGCAGCCAGGCCAGTCCGTTTCCCAGGTAGCGGGCGCAGAGGTAGCTGAAAAGGCTTAGACCCATCAGGTTTCCGGCGAGGTGGCCTAGGTCGGCATGCAGCGTCATGGCGGTGAAAACGCGCCACCACTGGCCTCCTTCCTGCAAGGCTCGGCTAGCGTTCGCCCCTTGCTCCTGCAGCCAAGGAAACTGGTTTTGCAGAGCGAAGAGGGTGACGAGACATCCGAGAGCCGCGATGCAGGGCAGCTTGCTGACGGACCGATCCGCGAGGACCAGGCGGCGAGGAGGCCAGAACCGGTTTAGCCTTTCCGATAGCCGGACCTCGCGAAGCAGACGCTGGGCTTCGGAGCGCGGCACGATCAACAGAAAGCGATCGCCCTCCTTTCGCACCCAATAGGCCTGCCCGCCCGCCAGGACGGACAGCCCGGCGTCGTGGGCTGCCTTGTGGGTGCGGTAGCTTCCGATCACCGCGAATTCGGTGTCGAGCTCGTCGCGATCCGGGATGCGCTCAGGTTGCTCGCTCATGTGTCTTGCCGGCCACAGGTGTACAGGCCTAGGGCGACCTCGAGCCAACAAAAACCGCTTGGCCACCGCTTTTTCGGGTGATCGCTCATCGGAAGCGTTTTTTTAGCAGCGGGATGTAACGCTGGCGGCGTTTCGCGGTTACTAGTCTGTGTGAGCGCGACCTCTTCCTTGCTTCCTACTCTCCGCCAATCCCTGCGCCGCCTCCGACGCGAGCGCGGTTTCACTGCCACGGTGCTGGTGACGCTGGCTCTTTGCATCGGTGCGAACGTGGCCATGTTCGCCGTGATCGACGCGGTGCTGCTGCGAGCTTTGCCCTATCCTCAAGCAGAACGGCTGGTCACGGTGATGAATTCCTATCCCGGGGCGGGCGCCGAGCGCATCGGGGCGTCGTTGCCGAACTACTACGAGCGCCGAGAAGGCGTGTCGGCCTTCGAATCGGTGTCCATCCGGCAGGATGGCAGCGCTGTCATAGGCGAGGCAGGTTCGCCCCAGCGGGTGCGACGCGACCGGGTATCGCCCGAGTTTTTCGACACGCTGGGGGCGAAGCTGATCATGGGGCAGCGGTTTTCGGAGGATCAGATGCTGTATGAAAACGCCCAGGTCCTGATCATCACCTACGAGTTCTGGCAGGACTATTTCAATGGCGATCCCGATGTGCTGAACCGCGAAATCATTGTGGACAGCCTTTCCAACCGCGTGGTGGGCGTGTTGGAGCCGGGCTTTCGTTTCCTCGATAGCCAAGCCCGCTTCTTCATCCCGACCGCCTCCTCGCTGGAGGACCGCGAGATCAACCGGCGCCATTCCAACAATTTCCAGATGATCGCTCGCTTGGCGGAAGGCGTTTCGGTGGAGGCGGCCCAGGCGGAGATGGACGCCTACAACGAAGCGTTGCTGGAGAACGATCCGTTTGCGGAGATCGTTCGCAACGCCGGTTTCACCACCTTTGTGGTGGATCTGCGCGATGAGGTGGTGCGGGAGTTCAAGCCCCTGCTGCTCATCCTGCAGGCGGGAGCCCTCTCGTTGCTGCTGATCGGCTGCGTGAACCTGGTGAACCTGCTGCTCATCCGTGCCAAGGGCCGCAGCAAGGAAAGCGCGGTGCGCCAGTCTCTGGGAGCGGGGAAACGTCACGTGATCGGCGAGACCTTGAGCGAGACGGTGGCGCTGGCTCTTGGCGGCGGCGCTTTGGGGCTGGGAGTGGGGTACTTGGGTATCCGCCTGTTGGAGACGCTGGGAGCCCGCGAGCTGCCGCTGGGCACGCTCATCGTTTTCGACTGGCGGGTGGGAGTGGTATCGCTGGTCGGGGCATTGGTGGTAGGGCTCGTTTTGGCGGCCCCCATCGTGGCCATGAATGTCCGGCGCGATCTCGCCCCGGCCCTGCAGACCGAATCCCGCAGCGGCACCCTTTCGAAGGCTGGCCAGCGGGCTCGTCATGGCTTCATCGTGGTGCAGATCGCCTTGGCCTTCGCCCTTCTGGCGGGGGCGGGCATGCTGGGCTTGAGCCTGCGCAAGGCCTTGCAGAACGAGGCCGGATTTCGAACCGAGAGGATTCTCACTGCCAGCTTGAACCTGCCGTGGAAGAACTATCAGGAGGACGAGCAGAAGCGGCAGTTTTTGGAGCGTTTGCTCGGGGAGCTGAGGGCCTTGCCCGGCATCAGCGAAGCGGGCTTTACCAGCGCCTTGCCCTTTTCGGGAAACGTGAGCAACAACGCGACGGTGGTGGAAGGGGTGGAGCTGAAGCCCGGCGACTCGCTGCGGGCCCATTACGTCGGTTTCGCCATGGGCGAGTATTGGAAGGCGCTTGCCATTCCGTTGGTGGAGGGGCGTTTCCTGGAGGATGCCGACCTGAGCTCGGAGCAAAGGATCTGCGTGGTGGACAAGGCCTTTGCGGATCGCTACTGGCCGGGCGAAAGCGCCCTCGGGCGCCGCCTCGCGATGGACGTGGAAATCAACGAAGAGAACGCTGTGACCGTGGTGGGCGTGGTCGGCACGGTGAAGCAGAACTCGCTCACCGAGGAGGTGCCGCAAGGAAGCGTTTTCATGCCTTATTCGCTGCGTTCGGACCGGTTTTTCTATCTGGTGGTCCGCACCGCAATGAGTCCTGAAGTCATGACAAACTCGATACGGCAGAAGGTGCTCTCCATCGATCCGGAATTGCCCCTGGACGACGTGCGCGTGATGCAGCAGCGCATCGACGACAGCCTGCTCGCCCGGCGTTCCCCCGCCATCCTAGCCGGGATCTTCGCTGGAGTGGCTCTGCTGCTGGCGTCGGTCGGCACCTATGGGGTGCTCGCCTACGCGGTGGGCGAACGCACACGTGAGATCGGGGTGCGCGTGGCGATCGGGGCCTCGCGAGTGGTGGTGCTGCGCCAGTTTCTGCTCATGGGCGGCAGACTGCTCCTGTTTGGCTTGCTGCTTGGTTGCCTGGCTGCATGGGCGGCGGGTCTGGGGATGCGTAGCGTGCTGTACGAGGTGGACTCCTTCCATGTTGGCATCGTCGCGGTGGCGGCGGGTATGATGAGTGTGATCGTGGTGTGTTCCACCTTTCTGCCATCGCGACGAGCCGCATCGATTTCCCCCATGGAGGCCATGCGGGAGGCGTAGCGAGCGAGCGTATCGGAACCATAGATACAAGCCCTTGCGATCGAGCCGGAACGCGTCCCTCGCGAGAGGGGCGTTCCGCGCTCGAACGTTAAGCGTTTCAAGGTAGGGATGATGTGAGACCGTTGGACATGCCCAGCGGATTCACAGGTGGTATGACGCTTACGACGCCTGGGTGTTGCATTACGTTTTTGTAATTCGATCTGCGTGGGTTCACCTTCTCAGGAATTGCTTAGTCGTTTGCTCGATTTCTCTTGAGGGGATGGGCGGAGTTTGGGATCACGCTTGCTGTGCGTTACGGTCTTCTCTTCCGCCTGCGAACCTGCGTCCTTCTCAACTTCCTGCTTGTTGTCGCGACGCAGGGGTTTTCCAAGCTTCCGGCATTCGAGCCCTTGTCCGCTGAAGAGCTGGCCCTCGAGGCGCCGCGGGTCGATGCGGAGGCGGACGTGGAGCTGCTGTTTCGCAGCGTTAAGGTGAACGACCGCTCTTTCGGGATCACGCGGCGCTGGGAGAGCTACCATCGGCTCAAGGTATTCACGCGCAAAGGGGTCGATCAGTTGGGGGTGTTCAACCTGGAGTTCGAAAAGGGCGAATCGAGAATCTCCGACTTCAAGGCTCGGGTGACGCATCCGGATGGGTCGGTTTTCGAGCTGAGCAAGAAGGATCTCTATCGAAACGCTAGGTTCGAGGATGGGGATGATAGCCGGAACGTCATGTCGTTTGCCGTGCCGCACCTGCAGGTGGGCAGCATCGTGGAATATGCCTGGAGCGAGTCGGTGGACGATGGAGTCTTCTACCCGCTGTCGATGTTTCTCGAGATGAGATGGCCCACTTGGAAGTACCGTATCGAGATCGTGCCGAGCCGGATGTACCCCTCGACCATGCGAGGCCTCAATTGCGACGTGGCGTTCGAGAAGACCAGCGACTCGACCTATTTGATCGTAGGAGAGAACATTCCTGCGTGGCGGAGCGAGCCCTACGCCCCGCCGGGTTTGGACTATCGGGCATGGGTCTTCATGCTCTACGTGCTGGATGCCGACATTTTCGACAACCAAACGTTCTGGGACAAGGAGGCGGACGAGCTTTGGAGTCAGACCAAACGTTTCGTGAAGCCCAAGCAGGGCGCGGTCAGGAAGCTGGCTGCCGAGCTCTTCGCCGGGACGAAGGATGGTGAAGAGATGCTCCGTAGAGCTTATCGCTACTGCGCGGAGGAGATAACGAACGTGAATTCCGCTCAGGCGGGTTTCACTAGCGAGGAACGAGAGAAGCTGAAGGATGTGGATTCACCCGCCGAAACCATCAAGCGCGGCTATGGCAGCGGCTTGGACGTGAACCGGCTCTTCGCTTCGCTCGCTGCCGCCGCAGGGTACGAGGTTTTGCTGGCCCGGGTGAACGATTCCAGCGAGATGATGTTCGTGCCCTCGATCATGAATGTGAGGCTGGCGTTCCCAGAGGAGGTTGTCGCGGTGCGGGAGAAGGAAAGCGATTTGTGGCGTTACTTCGATCCGGGCTACAGCTACCTGCCGTTCGAGACGTTGATTGCTGGCTGCGTCAACGCTCCCGCCCTGATCGCCAATCCCAAGAAGGCGAAACTTGGGATGACGCCGCCGGCGCCTCCGGAGTTCAGCGCGATCCGACGATGGGCGGACCTGGAGCTGGACGCGTCAGGCGACTTGTCGGGCACGGTGACGGTATCGTATTCTGGATACATGGGAATTCGGCGTAAACGCTTCTACGATGAACGATCGGAGTCCGAACGGGAAGAAGCCTACACGAAGCGCTTGGTAGAGAAGCTGGCCGGCTGCCGTATCACGGATTTCAAGATGGAAAACGTCTTCTCACGGGACGAACCGCTGGTGGTGAGCTACACGATCCATGCTCCTGCCTATGCGGAGCGCCTGGGAAAGCGGCTATTCGTTCAGCCAAACTTCTTCCAATATGGCGAAGATCCCCTATTCACCGCTGAAGAGCGGAAACAGCAGATCGTGTTTCCCTTTCTTTGGGAGGAAACGGATGAGATAACGTTGACGTTTCCGGACGGGTTCAAGCCGGAAGAAGCGTCGTCACCAGGAAATGGGTACGACGCGAACTATATCTACTACAAGAGCGTCTATGGGCTGAACGATGCGAAAAACAAGCTGCGATGCCTCCGGGATTTCAGGATCAAAGGGAACGGGTTTCTACCAAAAGGGTATGCAATATTGAAAAAGCTTTTCGAAAGCGTGAACCAACAGGACACGCATGTATTGACCTTGGTGAGGAGCGAGGGTTCGGAGTTATATGATAGTATTTAGATTATGGATACGTGAGGCGATGAGTCTCCTGTTGGCGCTTTCCTCGATCTGCGTTCACGTGGAGGCTGCCAAGGCTCCGGAGTGGCTTGCTCCATTGCTGAACATCGAGCCGGATGAAGCCGCTAGGAAAGCGGGAGGTATGGTGCTATGGGACGAGGCGATCTACGACTATAGCGAGGAGGGCGTGGTTGAGGAAGACGTTCGCTGGGCTGTGAAGATCCTGGACCGCAAGCATCGGTCTATGGCTCAGGCCACCGTTCTGTACGAGGAGGATCTGTCCCAAATAAGGAATTTTCGCGTCTGGATGGTCGATCCGAAGGGAGAGGTGTATCAGTACAAAAAGAAGGACGCAGTTGACTCGATGTCTCAGATGTCAGCTTTGCACAGCACGCTACGAGGCAAAACCCTGTCGTTGGAAGGCGATGTGAGAGAGGGAAGCGTATTCGCTTATGAATACACCACTAAAGTACGCACCATCTTTTCGGAAAGGTTTTGGTACCTGAATAGCCAGGTCCCGGTGCTTCGATCCGAGATCGCGGTGATACCGCCCAGGAACTGGACCGCCGAAGCGCTGCGTCTGAACGGAGCGAAAGCCGTCGAACGCCGCTCGGGCAAGGCCTACGTTTGGGAGTCTCGAGACTTGCCTCCTTTTAGGATGGAGGCGGATGGGCCGACGTGGGCGGCTACGCGTCCGTTTCTGGCAGTACGGCTGCTGCCTGGCGAGCAGGCGTCTCCCTCGCGTTTCAAGACCTTCACCAGCTGGAAGGACGTCGCTCTATGGGATGTCGAGACGAACGATCGTCAGATCGAGCCCGATGCGGCGATTCGAGCGAAGGTCGAGGAGATCTGCCAAGGGCTCTCGGACGATTGGCAGAAAGTGAAGGCCATCGCGGCGTACGCTCAGTCGGTGAACTACGTTTCAATCAATGAGGATGTGTATCAGGGCGGGGGATACAAGCCATTTCATGCGAGGGAGGTGTTCGCTCGCCACTATGGCGATTGCAAGGACAAGACCGCTCTGATGCGCTCGATGCTGCTCAGCATCGGTATGGAATCCTACGCCGTTTCAGCGGATGCCGGAGACGCCCCCTATGTCGATCCTGCATTGCCGTCTCCACGCCAATTCAACCATTGCATCGTGGCGATTCCGGTGGAGGAGGACTATGCCAGTTCAGCGGTCGTTTCGGACCAATGGTTGGGAAAGGTCATGCTCTTCGATCCCACCAGCACGCAGACGCCCTTCGGCCATTTGCCGAGCTCGCTTCGCGACTCCTATGTCCTGATTGGCTCGGATAGAACGGAAGGTCTCACGCCGGTGCCTCCTCTAGAGCCGCAGGAGAATTCGCTCGTTCGGGAGCTTGAGATCCAATTGATGGATACGGGATTGGCGAAGGCTAGGCTGACCGAAACCTGCCAAGGGAACCAAGCGTTGAGGGAGCGCCGCTTTCGCGAGCGTCGCAGCGAATCGGAATACGAAGAAATGTTGGCGGAACGGCTTAGCAAGGCGGGCTCCAGCGTCAAGGTTCAGGAGTTCTCTTTCGAAGACAGCTTCCAGGAGAACCGAACCACCTTATCGGTCGTCTGCGAAATGAACGCCTACGGCCGATCGATGCGTGGCAAGTTTCTCGTTTTCAAACCCTTCCAAATCGATCAGGTCGCTCCATTGGCTCCTGCCCAAGAACCGCGCTCTCAGCCCTACTTGTTTCGCTCGCAGAGCAGGCGCGAGCGCTCGGAGATAAGGCTTCCGGAGGGATTCGAGGTGGACGACTTCATGACGCCAGCTCTGGTGGAGACGCCTTTTGCTCGCTATGAGGCAAGCGTGCATGTGGTGGACGGCAAGCTGGTTTGCCAGCGTTCCATCACTCATCACGGAGTCGCGGTGCCGCCGGAGCGCTATCACGAGGTGGTGGACTACTACGAAAGGGTTTCGCGCATCGAGCAAACCCCGGTGGTGCTGGCTTTGTCCGAGTGAAGCGGAGTCGACTCGGGAGTCGCCGCCTTAGGGCGTTTGCCTGCGCCCGGCGAGGCCGATAGCCGGTCGTTTCGATCCTGGGCTTGGGGTCTCGCGATGGAGATCCCGCTTCGTCTGGTCGACCGGCCTGATGCCAATCTCCTTGGGGCCTTGGTTCTTGTCCATGCCGACCATCAGCTCGCGCTTTTTCTTCTCGGAGAGCCCATGGGAGATCGCGTATCCAAATTGTTGGGAGAAAAAGGACTCCAGCGGCACCCAGCCGTTTTCCGTTTTGACCTCGTGAGTCCAGGCGCAGATGGTGAGCATCTCGCGCATGGCGTAGCATTTTCGCATGTAGTGCCAGCTCAACCACAGGCTGATCACGCCGACCAGCGTGACGAGGCAGGCCGCGATGTAGGCGGAGCGCGCGGAAAGCGTCGCGTCGGAATCGCGCAGGGCCCCGGTGAGGTTGAAACGGGCGTCGGCAAACATGAAGGTGACGATCAGCGCGTAGGAAAGGACTTGGGCGATTAGAATAGCGTAACGGGTTCGCTTCATTTAGAGTTGGATCTCGGTTTAGGTTGGTTCTGCGACAACAGTTGGTCGCTTGTTCATTCGGACCTAAGATGCGCGGTTTTTCGGGATTGATCCCGAATTAGCGGATACTTCTCCCTAGCGGGCGGATGGACTAGAGGGAACCCTCTGCTCGCCTGTGGTTTCTACTATGCTAGGTACCATTGGAGGCTGGTAACCTTGGGCGCGTAGAGGATGGATACGTTGGCGTTATGCCACGAGGCGTTTACCCCTCGGGACCTCCTGAGGACTTCGATTCAAGCCAGTTCTCCAGGTCGGCGTCCGTGTGCAGGTAGGCGCGGCTTTGGTAGAGCGGGTCGAGCAGGGATCGAGTTTTCGGTTCGGCGAAACGCTGACAGTGCAGGATCGCTTTCACTTTGTGCTCGGGGGCGCGCACCAGTCGGCCTAGGGCCTGATTCACTTTTTGGATACCGGGTTCGAGGTAGGCGCGCTCGAAGCCGTTGCGACCCTGGGATTCGTAGTGCTGGCGTTTCGTTTCCTGCAGGTAGTTCATCTCCGGCAGCGCCGGGCTGACCACGATGGCGCAGCCGGCTTTGCCTCCGAGGGAATCGATGCCTTCGGCGTAGCTGGATCCGAGGATGAGAAACAGGGCGTCGTTGAAGGCGATCGCCTGCTCGAGGTAGGCATTGCGCTCCGCGAGCGTGCCCGCGGCTCGCGGTTGCAGCTCGGATCTGACGAAGGGGTGCTTTACCTGAAGGGCGTCGAGGGCTTGCTTGGCGTAGGCGTAGCTGGGGAAGAAGACCACTACCGGGCTGGCGGCTTGGGCGGCTTTGGCGATGGTGTCGGCGGTCGTTTCGAGGTGGGAGCCGCGTTGCTTGTAGCGGGTGTCGACCCGCAGATCGATGGCGATGTCGTAGGCGTCGTTGCGCCAGGGCGCGGGTGGATTGAGGTGGAAGATGGGCTCCGCCTCTTTGGTGTTGGGCGTTTGGAGATCGGTCAGGACACGGTGATCGCTAAGACCGATCTCGGAGAGGTAGGAGTCGAGAGGGCCGAAGGTGGCGGAGAGGGCGAGCACGCCATCGTATCGAGATAGCTGTGACGCGATGTAGCGGGAGCTGTCGATGCACTCCAGGCGCGCCGCGCCTGCTGCGGGAGACCAGAGCTGGTGGCGCAGCTCGCCGCGTTGGCGACTGGCCTGGGCTGCGCTGAGCAGAAAGAGCAGATCGTTCGTTTCCGCCTGAAGATCGTCATACGGCAGGGGCTCGTTGATCAAGGTCTGGGAAATCTGGGAAAGGTGATCGTAGAAGTCGTCGATTTGGAAGGCCGAGGGCTCGAGGCTGGTGGGCGAGGGGCGGGAGGAGGCGGCCCGACGATCCGCTGGGCAGGGCAGTTCGACGATGATTTGGGAAAGGCTTTTTAGAAGGTTCTGGATACGGCGGCTGGCGTGGAGGTGATGAAGATCGTCAGCCGCGGCGTAGACCATTTGCACGTCGAACTGGTAGGTGAAGGAACCTTCCACTCGGGAGGGAAGGTTGTGGGCTTCATCGATGATGAGAAAGGTGCGGGCCGGATCGAAGTCGTTTTGCTCGTCGAGCAGACGGGCGCTTTGAGGTGAGAAGAGGTAGGCGTAGTCGCCGATCCAGATGTCGCGAAAGCCGAGGCCGGCCCGCATGATTTCGTAGGGACAGATGCCGGTGGCTCTTCCCTCGGCTCTCACGGTTTCGAGATCCGCTTCGTCGTAGGAAAGCAAATACAGCCGCTGCAATCCGGAGCGTTTCCACTTTTCGTGCAGGTCGTTGAGGTAGGGGCAGGTGGCGCGCGAACAGCGAAACTCGGTATTGATGCAGTGCTCCTGCTTGTTGCGGATGTGCCAGAAGCTGGCGCTGGGAGAGGTGCGGGCTTGGAGAGTTGAAAGCTGGGATTGGCTCGAGGGCTCGAGCAGGGCTTTCAGCCGAGCGACCGCTTCGGTCTGGCCGGTGGTCTTGCTCGTGAGATACAGGACGCGATCGCTTTGGCCGCTGGCCAGTCGGCGGGTGGCGTATTCCCAGGCGACACCGGTTTTCCCGTAGCCGGTCGGGGCCTGCAGGAGCGCGATCTTTCCGTGTTCGAAGGCGTGGGCCAGGTCGCGCTGAATGGTTTCCTGTCCGGGGCGTGGCGATGGATAGGCGCTGCGAACGAGGAGGGAGCGCAGTCGGGCGAGGCGCTCCTGCTGGGACTCGAGGTAGTCGACGAAGGCGTCGAGCTGATCGACCAGCAACCCATCGTAGGAGGCGTCGAGGGTCAGGCTCTGCGTCAGGCCCGAGCCGATCTCTACGAGCAGGAGCTCGAGGTGGTATCGAGGCGTCGTCGGGAGCGGGCTTGGCTGGGACGGATCGCTCGGGGCGGCTTGGTCGCGGATCATCAGCTCGCGATAGGCGAGCAGCTGGATCGGGTAGTGCGGGTAGCGTTCGAGCAGTTCGTCGCGCTGCAGAGGCAGCGGCTGGGAGAGGGACTTGATCTCCCGCAGATGGGTGAGGGAGTCATCGCCTCGCTGTTCGCGCTTGAGCTGGTCGATGCGGCCGGACAGGCGGATTTCCCAGCTTCGCCACGAGAGGGCGCCGCTGATGGGAACTTCGTCCTGCATGTCTTCGCCCGCCTGTGCCGAGTCGGACTGGATTCTCTGGTGCCAGATGGTGCCGACCTGGGCCCTCCAGATCGCCGAAGCTCCGCCGAAGCCCGGTTTGGCGTACGGGGTGAAGCTCGAGAATTCGCCCACGCTGAGCGTGACGAGACGGTGTTCTGCGTCGATCTGCATCAAAAGGGCAAACCTTGAGCGTGCGCTCGGCGTTTGGAAACGAGAAAGTGCGCAGCGATCTCGGCGGTAGGCATCGACGGAGTGGCGGTCGGTAAAGATTTTGTTTTTTTGGCTGCGGCGCGGAAAGTTTTAGCTAGGCTGCTGTCACGTCGTTAAGTTGCTTACTATGAAAACCCTGACCGTTTGTTTCCTGGCTGCCGCTTCCGTTTGTTTCGCTCGAGCCTCCGACTATTCGGAGAGCGTGCTGACGGATTTGCAGGGCGTGGGGCTGGAGGTTCGCCAGCTCAATGTTCAATCGGAGGAGTTCGAGCTCGAATATGGCGCCGTGGAGGAGCACGCCCTACGAAAGCTGGAGGAGTTCGACGTGCGCCTGCTTTCGGCCATCGAGCTGGACGTGATGCCTGGGCAGCCCTACCTGGAGGTGGCGATCGACGTGGCCCACGCCCAAGGGCCAAGCCACCTCTTCGTGGTGAAGCTTGAACTGCGCGAGATGGCGAAACTGGATCGGCCCAAGGACCGGATCGTCTCGATGTCCGTGCCGACTTGGGAGCGAAAGATGATGGGAGTGGCCAATCGGCCGGAAGCGATTCTGGAGGCCTTGGATAGGCTGCTGCGCATCTTTTCGGACGAATACCACCTCATGAACCGCCCGGAGGAGTAGGCGCCGACCCAGCCGGGCTACTTCCGATATCTCAGCAAAATCGTGTTTTCGCCGAGCGTCTCCATGCTCGCTAGGCGAAATCGATTTTCCAACCGGCCGGTCGCAAGCGGCGTCCCGCTGCCGAACACCAGTGGTTCGAGAGTCAGCCAAAGCTCGTCCACCAGACCGCTGTCGAGAAACCGGGAATAGGTTTCGCCGCCGCCGAGCAAGGCGCAGCGCTGGCGTCCGCGAGCGGCGAGCTCCGCCAGGATCTCCGCAGGAGAGGCATTGGTGAACTCGATGAGGTCGGGCTTGGCCAGGTCGGCGTAGCGCTCGGGTTGGCGCGTCATGATTTTCCGCAGGTAGCGAGTGGATTTGGAGGCGGAGATACGCTCCTGCAAGGTCTGGAAGGTCGCCCGCCCCATGATCATGGAGTCGAAGTCCTTGAGAGCGGAGGCGAGGAAGGCCCGGTCCTCTGGGCTGCAGAAATCGGTGCCCGAGTGGTCGTGTTTGGCAATGAAGCCATCGAGAGACTGGGCGGCGATGAGGATGAGGCGGGTCATGGGAGCATTGGTGAACATTGGACTTATGAGGGGGGCGGGGCTGACGATACCTAGTTGAGCATTCCTGTGGTTAATACAATTGCCCCATCGGGCAAGCTTGCGCCATGCAGGAAGTGTTCCTCCTACGCTATGCCTGTTTCCCCTTCGCGTCCAACATCGTCCTCTATGCGTTACTCTCCGAGTAGATTTGTCGTTTTGCTCTGCTTATTCAGTACTGGGTTTTTGGCCTATGCGTTCTTAACTGCGGGAGACTATGGCTTAAGCTGGGACGAGCCTACTCGTTGGGAGTCGGGTGATCTAAAGCTAGACTACTATGAACGGCTGATTGGTTCGGAGGACAAATGGGCTGTCATGCGGTCGGCTCCGAACGATGTTTACCCAGGCTTCTACGACGTACCGCTCGCTTTGGCTCGCAGGAGCTTGGGGGTGGACGAGGTCCTGCTAAGCCGAATCTGGTGCTCTGTTTTCGCTTATTTCCTGTTGCTTGCGCCAGTGATCATGACGCGGCTTTTGCTTAAGCGCGGAAGTTCGCCGCTCGAAGGGAGGGGACGACAGGCCCTCGAGGACTTTGCACCGTTTGTGGCGGGGCTTGTTCTGCTCCTGATGCCCGAGTTGAATGGGCATCTGTTCATGAATCCGAAAGACGTGCCGTTTGCCGCGACCTATGCTTGGGGAGTGGTGGCGTTGCTTAGGGTCTTGCTGGACCTGCCCCGTTTGGCCTGGGGTAAAATCGCTTTGTTTGGCGTGCTGGCGGGATTTGCCATGGCGACGCGCCCTCCTGGGGTGGCGTTGTTCGGTTTTTTCGCTTTGTTCCTAGGAGCCTGGGTTGTGACGAGGGAAGTGAGGTCGGGGTTTTCTGGTTTGTGGAAAACGCTGCTCGGATTGGCGTTCAAGGGCGCCGTTGCTCTGGTCATCGCTTGGGCGACGCTGCTTCCGTTTTGGCCTAGGGCTCAGCGTTCGCTTCTCGCCCCGTTCACTTCGTCTACGGATGGCTTGGCTCGATTGCAGAACGTAGCAGCGGCTCAGCCGGTGTTGTATGGTGGTGAGTTTTTCAGCGCAAATGAAACGCCTTGGACCTATTCGCTTTGGATGTTCGCGATCAAGCAGCCGGAGTGGATCCTCTTGCTTCTAGGGGTTGGAGCATTCGCCGCAGTGTTCTCTTGGCGGAAGGCGTGGACTTATGTTGCGGAAGGGGACCGCTTTGCGTGGGGCGTTCTGCTCGTATTGGGAGCGGCAATCGTTCCGTGGGTCTTTGTCATCGTATCGGGAGCTTCGATACACAATGGGTTTCGTCACATGTTCTACGTGTTGCCGTTTGTCGCGGTAGCGGCGGCTCTTTCGCTGTGTTGGCTGATAAGCCGCAGTTCGTTTGTGGAGCGCTATCGATCGCTTCTTCTTGGCTTTGGTGGAGTGTTGGTCGCTTTTAACCTGTATGGGCTGGTGTCGCTTTATCCGTATCAGTATATCTACTACAACTCGCTGGTGGGTGGCGTTTCTGGCGCTTATGGCAGCTACGAAACCGACTACTGGTTCTTGGGCGCCGAGAGGGGATTTGAGATTGTGGAGGAGGATCGTGGAGATCGACAGGTGGCGGTGATGATGCTAGGGCCGCGGCGAGTCGCTCGATACTATCTTCGCGAGGGCATGGAGTTGGTCTCGGATTTGGCTGATGCGACCTACTATGTCGGACGGCCGATTCCGGATTTGATTCAAGCGGGAAGAGTCGTTGGGTCTGTCGAGCGGCGGGGGGTTCCCCTGCTCGTGGTGGTGGACCTCTCGGGGATCGGTATCCAGTAGGGATCGAGATTGGAGATTGATGGGCCCGCTTTTTTGCACGGGTAGCTGCCGTCCTTGGTTTCTCGGAAGATTCGCTAGGGCGCGTTGCGGTTAGCCTCCTTTTTCCGCTGCTACAGTCTCGTTTTGCCGATCAACTTGCTTGAGGTCGGTATTTGGAAAGTGGCTACATCGATTGGTGTTGATGCGTTCTTCAGGGGATCCGAAAGGAGAGCGATGTCCCGAAGGCGGCAATCCCGGTGCCCGTCTGTTCGCACGGGTGCTGACGCTATCGAGGGGCTGAGCGGCGATGGGGTTACGTCGAGCTATTGGTTGAGGGGCTTGTCGGTGGAGATCGAGGTGAAGCGTTGACGAAGGTGAGCTAGGGTGTCGCGGTAGGCTTGGATAGTGAGGTCGGTTGCTAGGGATTCGCTTGGAGAGGGAGTGGCGTTGGAGGAGACGATTTGGCCGGATCTTATATTGTCGGAAAAATCTCCGACGCGACGGACCCCGACGGTTTTGGTTACGTGGTAGGAGCTGGAAAGAGGAGAGGCGAGTTGGAGGACTTCGGTGAGTCGAGCTAGAGTGGTATCCGGATTTTGGATGAGCGACTCATAGGACAAGTGGGTCGCGGAATCGGGCGGAACAAGAAGGCTGATGCGTTTGAGGTCCATCAAGCGGCCGGCGAGGTAGGTGTTGGCGTAGTCGGTTTCCTGTCCTTTGTTTTCGTCGAACGTCTTGCACATAGCGACGATGCTTTTGGTGGTAGCATGAGGCTCACGCGTTAGGAAGAGAAAGTGAGGGTGGCAGATTCGGAAAGGACGAAGTGAATCCGTAATTTGTTTGTGGAGACACTTGTCCAGATAGATATTGATGCTCGGCTTGTAGGATCCGGTCGTGAGGCGGGTTCGACCGATAAGGCGAAGGATGGAAACGGGGGTGCGGTAGTCTATCCAAGCTTCGCCGAAGCCGATGACTTTAGGGTGGCTGCAAATTAGGTTTGCGAGAAGCGATGAGCCCGACCGGGTGTGGGAGAGGATGATGACAAGGCGCGGTTTTCCGTGGAGCAGAAAGTAGAAGGCGCCGAGCGACGTCTCGACCACGCCGCGGAGGAAGCTAGCGATGAGCGAAACGATTTTCATCGTGTCGGGAAAACGGTTTCCTTGAGCGTCATGATCGCCTTGTGAAGAGGGGAGGTGTGTCGGAGAAAGACCTGTTGAAAATAGAGTTCGTCCAGATGGCGGTCCGGTTCGAGCGATCTCGGGTGAACGAGAGGAAAATCCAGATCGCGAGCTGTGATTTCGAAGGAGCGGTCGGGATTGGTGGTGTGGGTGGCGTCGCTATCGAAGCCGATGTTTTCCACGAGATTTCGTTTTGGGATGAGAGTGCGACCTTGGCGGACGATTTTGGCGTAGAGCCATTGGAAATCCCAAGTATCGATCTTGCCCAGGTGGCAGTCTCGGAAATGTCGCATGCGAATGTGTTGCTCGACTTTGCTGGGAAAGTTTTGGGCGACGCGTCTACGGGTTTCGCAAGACGCGTAGCTGGCCATCGAGTAGTCGTAGTGTTTCCAGGCCCGTCGCCAGCTTGCCCATCCCCAGATGGGGCCGTGTCTTGACGGATAGTAGCTGTACTCGATGGGAGGCATTGATTGAATGAGGTTGCTGCCGGCGATTTGCATGACCGACTCGTCGTCCTGATAGCGAGAAAGCAGCTCTTCGCAAAAAGGAAAAAAGGAGGGGGCGGGAAGGCAATCGTCTTCCAGGATGATCGCCTGTTCAACCGATGAGAATAGATAGTCGAGCCCGCTGGATACCCGTCTGCCACAACCCATGTTCTCCTCTGCGTAGAGGCGATCGATTTGGCAAGGCCAGTCGAGGCGCGACTCTATGGCCTCGCGAACGTCGGCGACGCGTTGGGTGTCGGTGGGGTGCGTTTTGCGCGGCCCGTCGAGAACGACGAAAAGACGAGTCGGACGGGCCCGGCGGATCGCTTCGAAGACGCGTTTGGTTTGATCTGGCCGGTTGAAGGCGAAAAAGGCTACAGGTGTTTCTAGTCTAGACGCGGACATGATAGGATCGCGGGAGCCGTTATAGACGCGGTCGCACCGTTTTAAGTCGAAGACGCAGATTTGGGAATAGTAGACTGCGCAGGACAAGCAAGCCGAAGTCTCGGGTTCGAGCGAAGAGGAGAGGGCCCACCAGCGCGACGATCGCTTGCGAGACGACGGTCGACCAAGCGGCTCCCGCGATCCCATGAGACCGGATCCAGAACCAGTTTAGGACGATGTTGATAAGCGCTCCCAGAATGCTGATGGCGAGGGAGTGTCGGAGCAGGTTTTCAGCGAGAAAGTGTTGGGATCTGGATACGCCCACGAAAATGAAAATCAGACTCCAGACATGTATCCGAACGATGGGTGTGGTATCTGAATATTGGATACCAAGGAAAAAGGATACGACGGCGGGGGCTATGATAAAGATTCCGCAGGCGATCAAGAGGGCGAGAGCGAGGTTTGTTTCGATGAAGGAACCGTAGACTTTGCGGTAGCGCTGGGGGCTGTCTTCCTTCGCCGCCATGAGTGTGGAAAGAGCGCTTGTCGCGATAAAAGTCGGGATGAACGCCCAGATTTCACTGAACCGAAGAGCGGCGGAATAGATACCTACCGCGTCCGTACCGAGCAGCTCCTTGAGCATGATCTGGTCGATACGCATGTAAACGATGATAACGAATCCGGAGAGGGCTGCTGGCCAGGAGTCTGCCACGTATTTGCGGAAGCGGGCGAATCGCCACCTCAATCTATGGAAGGACCGTCCGCGGTGGTAGAGGTATGCGAGGCAGAGGGCGATGAGAATGGATTCCAGGCTCTCCACCGCTGCGAAGGCCCAGACTGGAGAGTCGATTAAGATGAGATAGAGTTTGAGTGAAGCTGAAATAGCGAAGCTCGAGAGTTGGGCGATCGCTACCGATTTCCCTTGTAGAACGTTTTGGAAGTACCCGCTGAGTGTAGTGTTCCAAGTGGCGAGAAGGGTGAAGGCGGCGAAGAACAGGGTGAGAGCTTCGTCTCCTGATTGAAAAAGGAACGCGAGCGCGCCGAGAAAAGCTGTTCCCGCCGCGCCAACGAGGAACTGTCCATAGATGGCGGTGCCTATTAGTTCGGGCTCGTTTTTGGGGTGTATGTTCAGCTCACGTCGAGCGATGGACTCGATGCCCAGGCTGCAGAGTATGTGACCGAGGGATACAATGGCGAAGGCGTAGGATAAGGTGCCGAAAAGATCGGTGCCTAGATTGCGAGCGACATATGCCGTTATGACGAAGCCCAATCCGATCCTGAGGAGTTTGCTCACGCCGAGGATGCTGACGTTTTTGACTATTCGGCTGATCGGATTGTCGGAAGGCGTCATGAGGAGGGAAGGGGAATAGGATCTTGTATTGTCCGAGCGACTCGCTTGGCAATGCTTCCTTGGTCGCGCTGCCTTCGGAAAAAAGTTTTGCTGCCGAGCGCAGAGTGGATGTTCATGGGGGCGACTGTTTTTCCCACCGATGCGAATCCTCATGCTCAACTACCATGCGAAGTCCGGGGGCGCGTCTGTCGCCATGAATCGCATCGCTGAGGGACTCGAAGAGGCGGGGATGACCGTAAAGATCGCCTCTCTCAACGGGACAACGACGAGAAGTGTGGGTCTGCCTGGGGCGGTGGCTCGTCGGATTCGCCTCTCGAGGCGCATGGAAAGCCTCGTTCTGCGGCTTGGCGGAGTGACGGGTGCGGCTGACCGTTCGTTCAACCTTTGGCGAACCGGTATTGGAGATTGGGTGCGAAATCTGGACTTCGATGTGGTCCACTTGCACTGGATCTGTCGCGGCATGGTTTCGTGGCAGGACCTGTCTGAGATAGGGAAACCGCTGGTGTGGACGTTCCATGATGGCTGGGCGATTGGGGATGGGCGGTTTTATCCATTCAGCGAAATGGACGCTTATTCGATTCCGAGCGATCGCGCTCAGCTGCTTCGAATGGCTTCGCGACGGTTTGCGCGACGAAGAGCCAGATGCCTTGAAAAGGTGAAGCCCGTTGTTGTAACTCCTTCGAAGTGGCTGGCCAGCGAGGTCGAGCGATTCGGGCGCTTCAAGGAAGCGGCGCGCTGCATCCACAATCCGCTCGATCGGTTTTGGGATGCGTCGAGAGCCGTCAAGGAAGCAGTCTCCACCCGAAGGTGGGTGGTGGGCGCTTCTGGATTTGACGTAGATCCTCGCAAGGGCGGTTTCCTGCTGCTTCAAGCGATTCGCAAAATGCAAGCGGAAGGTCGGTTTCCCGAGGACGTGCAGCTCGCTCTCTTCGGTGGGGGAGGCGTAGATACGCGCGGATTGCCAAACGGCATCCGTTGGCTCGGGAGCTTGAGTCACGAGCAGATTCGCAATGTGTTCGAGGAGTCGGAACTCTTCATCTGCCCAAGCCTGATAGACAATTTTCCGAACATGATCGCTGAAGCGCAAAGCTGTGGCTGCCCTGTTTTGGCGACTCCTGTAGGAGGTGTTCCGGAAATGGTCGAACGTGGCGCAAGCGGAGAGCTATCGCTATCCGCTAGCGCGGAATCGATAGAAGCAGCAATGCTGCAGTGGGAAAGCGAGTGGCGTTTTCAGTACCGAAAAAACGCAGTGAAGGCGTTCGCTAAGAAGCGATACGATGTTGCGGAATCCGTTCGGCTCCACCAGGAAGCGTACGAGATGGCGGGAAGAGACGGAAGAGCATGATCCAAGTATCAGTGATCACCGCGGCGTACGAATCGCTGGATACCTTGCCTAGGACCGTGGACAGCGTGAAAGGGCAGTCCGGGGTATCTGTTGAGCACATTGTCGTGGATGGGGGTTCGTCGGACGGAACTCAAGATTGGCTGGATAAAGCCCTGCCGCGGGACAGTTGGATATCGGAGAAAGACGAAGGTATCGGGGATGCCATGAACAAGGGCGCTCGCCTGGCGCGTGGGAAGTGGCTGCTTTTTTTGCAGGCTGACGATCGGCTGATTTCGCGCGATTGCCTGGCGAAGGCCCTTGAAGCCTGGGATGGCGTGTCGGATGTCGTTTCTTCCCCAATCCGCTTCGAGTCGGGCCGTCTGCTTCGTCCTCGCGTTGATCGAGCCTATTATCGGTATTTCAAGCAGGGAGTGCCTCATCAAGGGGCTTTGATCCAACGCAAGGCCTTCGCCAGAGTGGGCGAGTACGACGCTCGATTTCGCGTGACGATGGACTTCGACTGGTTTTTGCGGGCCCATTGGCTCGGTTTGACCTTTCAGGTCTTGCCGGAACCGCTTTGCATGATGAGCGAAGCCGGGGTCAGCTCGCTCGCTGACTGGAACTCGCTCAGGCATCGTTTTTCGGAGGAACGACTTTCCCGAAGGCTGCGTGCTCCCAGCCGTTTTTGGAAGGGGCTCTATGGAATCTACGGCGTGGCCTATGCCGGGTTTCGCTATGTTTGGCATCGATTGGGCGCCCAATGAAACTAGGAGTTATCATGAAACGGTTCTACACGAACCGCGATTTGATTGGGGATCGCTACGGACGCATGTTCCATCTGCCTCGAGTTTTGGTGGAACGAGGCTGGGAAGTGCAGGTGTTTTGCCCCGATTTCCACACCCGCGAGGCGTTTTCGCGAGAAGTAGAGGGAATCGTGTTCCAATCGCTACCAGCTAGGCTTGCGGGAGCCTGGACTAAGGGCAGGGCGTGGAAGGATTTCGAGCCTGACATCTGGCTTGCTTCGGGGCAGTTGATCGCCGCTCGTCAGGCTAGGCAAGTTGCAAGGACGCAGGGCGTGCCTTGGGCAGTCGACTTTTACGACTACTATCCAGCGTTTTTTCCGAAGTGGGCCCGTTCCTGGGCGGATGCGTGGTCTCATCGACTTATGGCGTCGGCGAGCGGCGTGATCGTGGCAAGTCGTTCCTTAGGAGATTGGGCCGCTCGTTCGAATTCCAATGTGTTGCGCCTCCCGAATGGCATCGATCAAAGCCTCTTTCACCCGCGACCCAAGTTTGAAGCGCTCAAGGCCTTGGGACTGGACCCTCGCAAGGCATGGGTCGGCTACTTCGGGTCCCTCAATCCAGAGCATGGTCTGCGGGAGACGGTCGAAGCGATCGCCTCGCTGCGGTCCAGAGGGTTGGATGTCGGGCTCGTGTGCGCGGGACGGAGCAACCGTCTTGATCTAATAGAAGGCGTTGGAGCGAAGTGGCTTGGCATGCTTCCTCAAGAGAAGCTAGCTGAAGCCATCTGCGCGTGCGATTGCGCTCTAGCTCCTTATCCTGATAGCGATCAGATTCATTTCTCGAATTCGTGCCGACTCACGGAATACGTCGCCTGTTCGGTGCCGGTAGTGGCGACGCGAGTGGGAGACCATGGGCAACTGCTGCCGGAGAATCATCCGGGCTGGGCGAATCCTGGAGATTCGGAAAGCCTAGCTGACGCCATCGAAAGGCAGCTTCATCAGGCGATGCTCGTTTCCCCTCCGACTTCGCTTGATTGGTCGGCTTTAGGAGCGAAGCTAGATTCGTTTCTCACTGAGGTGGTGAAGGGGCGGCGCGCTGCGCGTCGAGGCTCTGATACAGCGTGAGCGTTTTTTTCGCGCTGGCCTCTCGGCTGAACTCGGTCAGGTAGCGCCTTCTGGCATTGTCCTTCCACAGAGCTTGTTGGCCTGCGGGCGCTCTAAGCGTCGAAATTATGGTTCTCGTCCATTCCTTCCGATCGTTTGGCTCCACGAGGAAGCCAGTTTCGCCGTGGATGATCGATTCCGCGAGCCCCCCGATCCTAGACGCGACCACGATGGCTCCAGCCGACATCGCCTCTACGGCTACGAGACCTTGGGCTTCCTCCCAGCCGCCTGGTTGCGGTTGGCTGGGCACGATTGCCAGATCGGCTTGAGCGAATTGCTCGATGATGAGTTCGTTCGGTATCCATCCGAGGTAGGTGGCGTTTTGGGGTGACTTCCATCTAGCGAGTGTCGTGCGAACCGTGTTGGCGAGCGGGCCGTCGCCGCAGATGACAAGCTTCGCGGAAGGAATCTGTTCGCGGACGGCAGGAAAGATGTCTAGTAGCAGCTCGACTCCCTTTTCCGGTATGAGGCGTCCAGCGAAAAGGATGACCGGACCTTCGTTGGCGTCGCGAGTTTTTCGGGAGGGCCGTAGCGAAGCCTCGTTGGGGGATGCGGGGATGATTGTCAGCTTTTCCGAACTGCAAAATTCATTGACGCGCCGGAGGGTGGCGCGGCTGTTGGCGATGATCATGTCGGCTCGTTTCGCGGTTTGGCGTTTGAGTTTCATGTATCGCCCTTGCAGTCCGAACACGTCGTTCCCATGGGTGCTGACTACGAGAGGAATCGATCGGTTTCGCCCGAGCGCTTTTGCTGCCAGCCAACCTTGCGGGAGGAGAGAATGAGCGTGAACGATGTCCGGCTGATATCTTCGCAGCTCCTGCTTGGTGACAAGGTACTGGCTGATGGCGAAAAGCGGCAGAAGGGCTTTCTTGAACGGGGATTGGCGCAGCCGTACTAGCATGCCGCCTTCGTAACACAGTGTTTCGAGCTTGGAGGGCCATGCGTAGCGGTACCGGCGAACTGATATGCCCGCTTCGTTGCTGTCGAGGGGGCCGTGTGGAAAGTGCGGCGCAATCACTCTGACATCGTGTCCGAAAGTCGCTATGTCCTTCGCTGAATTCAGCACGAACGCCGGCGTGGCGTCTCCCTGCCATCTCGGAAACACGGAAGTAGAAACTAGAATTCTCAGCGGTCGTGGCATCGGAGGAGGGCGGTTGGCTAGGAAAGGCGGTCTGGCTAGCTGCTCTAGTCGAGAGCTTGGAGACCGTTTTCGCACTTTTTGGAGGAAGGGCGCACTCCCTTCTCGCCGCTGTGCCGCAGCAGGAATTCACCGATGATGCCTGTTGAGATCAGCTGCCCGCCGAAGAGAACGAGAATCATGCCGAGGAAGAAGAGAGGACGCATGCCAATGTCTTCTCCGAAGAACAGTTTCATGACCGACAGATAGCCGAGGATTGCCGTGCCGGTTCCCCCACACAGGATGCCGATCGCTCCGAAGAAGTGTCCCGGGCGCTTGAGGTAGCGGGTGAGCAGCACGATGGTCATCAGATCAAGGAAGCCTTTTACGAAGCGTTTCCAGCCGTATTTCGATTTTCCGTACTCGCGGGCGTGGTGGGTCACGGGGAGCTCGGCTACGCGATAGCCCTCGGCGTGAGCAAGGATCGGCGTGAACCGGTGTAGCTCGCCGTAAAGGTTCAAATCGTCGGTGACTTCACGCCGGTAGACTTTCAGGCCGCAGTTGAAGTCGTGCAGCGGCAGGCCGGAAACGGCGCGGGCGGCGAAGTTGAAGAAGCGAGAGGGGATTGTTTTTGAAATGGGGTCGTGACGGTCGCGTTTCCAGCCGGAGATGAGATCGAAACCTTCGTCGAGCTTGGCGATCATGGCGGGCAATTCGGTGGGATCGTCCTGGAGATCGGCGTCCATGGTGGCCACGATTTCGCCGCGGGCTTGGGCGAAGCCAGTCGCCAGCGCCTCCGCCTTGCCGAAATTGCGGCGATGTCTGATGCCGCGAACGAGACCGGGGTGGGCGGCGGCGAGTCGGCAGACTTCCTTCCAGGAGCCGTCGCGGCTTCCGTCGTCCACGAAAATGATTTCCAACGAACGGTTTCGTAGGGCCGCATGAACGCCTTGAAACATGGCATCGAGGGTTTCGTGCTCGTCGAACACAGGAATGACTACCGATACTTCGATATCTCGAGTGGTGGCTTGGGGCGTCGCCGGTTTGCTGGTCGCTTCGGTGGTCACGGGGTCAGTTTCTGTTCATCAAGTATTTGTCGAGGTCTGCTATCGTCCAGATTATAGAGTAATTTACCCATTCTGCCGGGGAAATGCGCGAATTGTTTCCAACTTCGACTTCGGCGCGCTTTTTGCGCTTTGCGAACTTGATTCCGGAAATCGAACCCGGCTAATCTCCGCCGCCTATGATCAAGCCTGAGACCAAAGCTTTGCACGACGAGATGGAGAAGAGAGCGGGATACCTTTGGAGGTATCTTTGACGTCGACAACAAGAAGGCGAAAGTCAAGGAGCTCGAGGCCAAGATGGCTGTGGAGGGCTTTTGGGACGACCCGACCGCGGCCCAGGAGCTGATCGGCGAAGCGAACCAACTCAAGGGCGTGGTTAACGGCATGACCGGTTTCAAAACGAAACTGGAGGACGCTCGCGCCATGGAGGAGCTGCTCAACGAAGAGGGCGTCGAGGAAACTTCCGACGAGGCGGCTGAGCTGCATGAGGCGGCGGTGTCGCTCAAGGAGGAGCTCGACGAGCTGGAAATCCAGTGCTACCTGGATAAGCCACACGATCGATGCAGCGCCTTGCTGACCATCAACGCCGGCGCCGGTGGCACCGAGTCCTGCGATTGGGCGGACATGCTGTTTCGCATGTATTCGCGCTGGGCCGAGCGCCGCGGATTCAAGGTGGAGATCATCGACATGCTGCCGGGCGAAGAAGCCGGACTGGACAAGGTGACGATGCGGATTTCAGGAGAAAACGCCTTTGGCTACGCCAACGCTGAGCGCGGGGTGCACCGCTTGGTGCGCATTAGCCCGTTCGACTCCAACAAGCGCCGCCACACCTCCTTCTGCGCCGTCGACGTGGTGGCGGAAATCGAGGAGGATCTCGATATCGTGATCGAGGACAAGGATTTGCGAGAGGATACCTACCGCTCGAGCGGCAAGGGCGGGCAGCACGTCAACAAGACGGACTCAGCGGTGCGCCTGACCCACCTGCCGACCGGGATCGTGGTGGCCTGTCAAAGCGATCGGTCGCAGCACAAGAACCGGGCCACCGCTATGAAGCTGCTCAAGGCCCGTCTTTACGAAAAGATGGAGGACGAGAAGCGCAGCGCCATGGAAAAGGTTTATGGCGAGAAGGGCGAAATCGGCTGGGGAAACCAGATCCGAAGCTACGTCTTTCAGCCCTATCAGATGGTGAAGGACCTGCGAACCGGGGTGGAAACCGGCAACATCCAGGCGGTGATGGATGGCGACATCGACCGCTTCATCAACGGCTGGCTTCGGGCCGGCTCGCCGCGCTCCCGCAACAAGGAGATCCAGATCGAGGAGTAGGCCCCGCTTGGCGAGCAGGGCGCTGGGACGAGTTTTCATCGGCTGTCCGCTTTTTTCTGGTGCCCTCGCTCGTTGTAAGTCACATGTCTGGCACGCTTGAAACCATGGAACTGGAAGCGCTGAAAACCGCCTTGGCCGATCAACAGCTTTTCGAGGGGAAGTCCTGGAGGCTCTCGCCGGAGGCTTGGCGGCTGACGCCTGCCATGGTGGCGGCCTTCGAGGAGATCGGCCAGGCCAGCCTGGAGTTCTACAAGGCGTTCGAGATCCTCTACCGGCGTTCGTTCGAAGGGCGCAAGCTGCTCCGCAACAAGGAGCTGTACGCGCCATGGGTCGCCGAGTACCTCGATCGCGGCAAGCCCAAGGCGCTGGTGGAGCTCTGCCGACGAAAGTCCAACAAGGGAAAGCTGCCGCCGGTGATCCGTCCCGACCTTCTGGTTACGGAAGCAGGGTTCGCTCTTTCCGAACTGGATTCGGTGCCGGGAGGCATAGGTTTGACCGCTTATCTCAACCAGCTCTACGAGCGCTCGGGCGATGGATCCATCCTCGGAGCCGGTGGCCAGATGGAAGAGCTCTTCTACCGTAGCGTGGCAGGGCAGGCCGAGGGCGCGCAGACGCCGGTCGTGGTCATCGCTGTCAGCGAGGAAGCTGCAACCTACAAGCCGGAGATGGACTGGTTGGCTGAACGGCTGCAACGCCGCGGCTACCGCGTCTACAGCCTTTGGGTCGAGGAAATCTTCCCCTTGGGCGGCGCTGTCTACTTCGACGTGTCCGGGAGTCCCGAGAAAATCGACGTGGTCTACCGGTTTTACGAGCTCTTCGATCTGCCCAACATTTCCACAGCTGAATACATCGTGGAAGCCGCTGAAAACGGCGAAGTCGTTTTGACCCCACCCGTGCGCCCCTTTCTCGAGGAGAAAATGGGCATGGCCCTCTTTCACCATCACCTCCTCGGCGAATTCTGGAAGGAGAACATCTCCAAAAAGTCGCTCAAGGTCCTCAACAAGCTCATACCGAAAAGCTGGATCGTGGATCCCACTCCGCTCCCGCCGGGCGCGGTGCTCGACGGACCGCTCGCCCAGGGCAAACCGTTGCACGACTGGATGGAGCTAGCGGAAGCCAGCCAAAAGGAACGCAACCTGGTGCTGAAGATTTCCGGCTTTCACGAAACTGCCTGGGGCTCGCGCAGCGTGGTCATCGGAAACGATGTGTCGCGTGAGGATTGGTCGGAAGCGCTTCGAGAGGCGGTCGATATGGCGGAGACGCATCCGCATATCATCCAGGAGTTTAAGAAGTCCGTACGCCTCAAGCACCCACTGTACGGCGAGGACGGGGAAGTCTACGAAGCCCACGGCCGCCTACGCCTGAACCCGTACTTTTTCGTGGAGGGTGATCAAGCCAAGCTCGCCGGCGCCTTGGCCACCTATTGCCCCCCAGACAAGAAGATCATCCACGGCATGGAAGACGCGGCGATGCTGCCGTGCAAGGTGGTGGAATAGCCCAACAGCCCCCTCTCCACTCAACAGCCCCCTCTCCTGACCTCAAAGTTTTTACTACAACGTTGTAGCAAAAACTTTTCTCATGATGCGCCTAGGCTCGATATTCGCGTAAGACTGGCGGCTCGCAGGTAGGCCTCTCCTCTGGCTTTCAGGGCTTGCGGCCCGAGATAATCCGATTGGGGCCAAAGGTCTCTGGGGAGAAACGGATCGAGCTCGAACGCGGCCTTCCAAAGCTGGCTTTCCGTCTGGTACCATTCGCTGAATTGCTCGGGAGCTTCGAGTCGCTGAGTCTCGAGAAATCGCAGGTAATCTCGATAGCGGGCATTGATTTCTCCGAATTTCCACGCTCGCTGAACCAGAAGCTCCGGCTTGGTCGCCCCGAGAAAGGAGCCTTCTAAAGCAATCGCTGAGGCGGGACCTACATCGATTTTGGCCAGTTCCTTATCCCAACCGGCAACGATTCGAGGAGCAATCCATACACTTCCCTGAACTTTTCCGAAGCGCCGTCGCTGCAGCCATTTTCGGAGTGCGAAGCGGGTTGCAGGAGATCGACCTTGGATGTCGAAGCTAAACACTCGCCATTTTCCGTCCCACCGAGCGTTCCACATTTCAATTGGGGAAATGCCGTCGCAGAGCTTTTCGCTACCGCTATGGGAAAGACCGCGAACCCACGTGGATTCTTCGTTCGTTTCGCAGTCGAGCCAGTCCCTTTCTTCGAGCTTGAGAAGCAGCTGTTGGAACTGCGAGTCGGTGTGACCGGAGCGAGATTGATAAAGCGTCGGTAGGTGGAGGAGACCGTCGGCCGATTCGATACCGAGCGCGAACGCTAGGTCCATCAGCAGGCGCGCTTTGGGGCCAATGTTCATATCGGGAGTTGGGAGTTGGGAGTTGGGGGGGGATAAAAGGCAGCGAACCTGGCGGAACCTGCCAGAAAAGTTTTTGCTACAACGTTGTAGCAAAAACTTTTTTGAGGGCGGGACAAGGGGTGGTGGGTGAGGGGTGGTGGTTTATTACCAAAGTTGTTCGCGCCTTGTTCTTCGACTTATTCACATTCGGGATTTGAGATTGTCAGTTCTCGGGGGCGGCTTTCAATTTCCGGCCTTTATGTACCTGAGCGCCCTGAAAGTTAACGGCTTCAAAAGTTTCGCTGATCAAACCCTCCTGAAATTCAACAAGGGCGTCACCGCGGTGGTCGGTCCCAACGGGTGCGGCAAGAGCAACATCGCCGATTCCATTCGCTGGGTTCTCGGGGAGCAGAGCGCCAAAGCCTTGCGTGGGGGCAAGATGCAGGACGTCATCTTTGAGGGCACCGACAAGCGCAAGCCGCTCAACATCTGCGAGGTCTCCATCACCCTGACCGATTGCGAGGAGGAGCTGGGCAGCGACTTCAACGAGGTTGAAATCACCCGCCGCGTGCAGCGTGACGGAGGCAGCAACTACTACATCAACGGCAAGGCCTGTCGCCTGAAGGACATTCAGCGCCTTTTCATGGACACCGGCATCGGTCGCACGTCCTACTCCATCATGGCCCAGGGGCAGATCGACCAGATCCTTTCCTCCAAACCGGAGGAGCGGCGAGCGGTCTTCGAGGAGGCGGCGGGCATTTCCAAGTACAAGGCCCAGCGTCGGGAAACCATGAACAAACTGGCCTCGGTGGAGACCAATCTCGACCGCGTCACCGATGTCATTTCCGAAATCGGTCGTCAGATTGGCAGCCTCAAGCGGCAGGCCATGAAGGCCATTCGCTACAAGAAGGTCAGCCACAAGCTGCGCCACCTCGACATCGGCTACAGCGCTTATCAATACCAGACGCTGAGCTCGTCTCTCGACACTGTGGATCAGTCGTCGCACGAGCTGCAGGAAGAGCTGGAAGGATTGGCTGCGGAACTGGAATCCAAGGAGGGAAGCCTGATCGTCTACAAGGAGGAGCGTCAGACGCTCATCCAGAAGGTGCAGGATTCGCAGCAGTCCGTCTTCGACCTGCGCAGCATGAAGGAACAGGCCAGCAACGCGGCCGATATGGCGAAGATAAAGATCTCCTCGCTTGGCGAGCGCATCGAGCAGGCCAATCAGGACATCGCATCCTACGAATCGCAGATCGCGGAAATCGCGGGAAAGCTCGAAGAGCACAGCGTCGACAAGCAGATGCACATGGACGTGCTGGGCAACTCCGACGAAATCTTCCAGGAGCGAAACCGAGATCTCGAGGAGATCGAGGAGCAGCTGCGTGTAGCGGAATCTCAAATACAGCAGCTACGCGTGCAAGCCCAGGATGCGGAGCGTTCCACCGCTCGCTACCGCGAGCAGCTTTCCGGCATCGAGGTAGAGGCAGGTACCAGCCGCAACCGCTTGATGCGTCTCGAGGAAGAGCTCGCGGAGCAAGGCGAAGGCCAGGCTGACGCCGCCCAGTCCCTGGCCGAATTCCAGGAGCGATTGACCGCGACGCGCAATCTCAAGGAGCAGCTGCAGCTCGATCTGGAGCAAGCTCGCGACAACGTATCTGCGCAGCGCGACGCGTTTAAGTCGGCCCAAATTCGTATCCAGGAAGTGGATCGTTCCGTTGCCCAAAAAACCGCTCGGGTGAAGCTGCTACAGCAGTTGCAGGAAAAGCTCGAGGGCTATGGCGAAGGCGCCAAAGCCTTGCTGAAGGGAAAGCTTCGCGGTTCGCTAGAGGGAAGAATCTTCAGTCCGCTCGCGTCCGACTTGTCGGTGAAGGATGGATACGGGCAGGCGGTGGAGGCGCTTCTTGGTTCCGCTGTCGAAGCGGTGGTGGTGAGCGATGCCGAAACTGTGGTGGAAATCTTCCAGCAGCTGGTAGAGGGCAAGATCGGCCGCGTATGCGTGCAGCTGCAGTCGAGCGAATCACCCGAATCGGCCAGTGAATCCTTGCCCGAGTGGCTCAAGCCTGCCAGCGCTTTCGTTTCTCTCAGCGAGGATCCCAGTCACGATTCGCTGAAGGCGGTCTTGGCCTCCAGCTACATCGTGGAGGACATGTCGGGCTTTCTGAAATGGCGCGAGGCGAATCCAAGTTTCCGTTTCCTGCAAGTCGCCTCCAAGAAAGGCGAGACCATGGATGCGCGCGGCTTAGTGACCGGCGGCTACAAGAAGGCGAAGAACAGCAGCATCCTGCAGCGTGAGATGGAGCTGAAGCAGACGCAGAAGGAGCTGGACGAAGAGCAGAAGGCGCTGCAGTCCGCTCGCGACGAAGCCGAGAAGGTCAACAAGCAGCTGGAAGCGGCGGAGGAAGCCGTTGAGGCCAAGCGCGCCGAAATCGGCGAGGCCAACCACGAGATTTCCGCCCTGCAGGCCGAGGAGCGCAACGCTGAGAAGCTGGTGCAGGAGCAGAAGATGCGCTCGGAGCGACTGGAACGCGAGCGAGCCAGTCTCGAGGAGGTGCTCGCCGCTTCAAACGAGAAGCTCGAGGCGGCCAAGGCCAGGCTTTCCGAGGATCAGCAGCGCTTGGAGAGCAGCCGTCGGCAGCTGGAGGAAATCGAATCGGGGATCGCCGACATTCGCGCCGAGCGCGACGAGAAGCGCGAGGGGCTGAGCCAAGCGAAATTCGACCTGCAGGAGAAGAAGCAGAAGCTCGACATCCTGAACCAGGGCCTGGTGGAGATGGAGCAGCGTCGCAACGAGCTGAACCGCTTGATCGAAACCAAGACCCGCGACATCCAGAACTGGGAGGAGCAAAGCGCCAGCTTTCAGGACGAGATCGACAACGCCGCCCAGCGTAGCGAAGCGGTGGATACGGAGCTCGAAGAGGCCAAGATCCTCGTCAACAAAACCCGTGAATCGCTGGTCGAGGTGGAGGAGAAAGTCGGCGTGCTGGAGAAGGAGCAGAACGCGCTCCGCATCAAGGTGGACGAGCTCAAGAACAACCTCAGCGACCAGAACGTGCAGATCGCGGAGAAGCGCTCTCGCCTGGAGTTCATCCAGGAAGAGATCAGTCGCGAGTACGGCGTGGAGCTGAAAGGCATCGACTGGCAGTGGCAGCTTTGGAAAGCGCGTCAGCCGGTGGAGAATCTGCCCACCCTCGACGACGACAAGGACGACGAAGAGGAGTCCGCTCCCGCCGTTGAATCCGATTCGGACGCCGCGGGCTCGGCGACGGATGAAACGTCAGGCGAATCCCAGACGGAGCAAGCAGAGCCTTCCGAAGCGGAAGCGGTTTCCGAAACGGATCAGGATGCCGCTGATGCGGAGCCGGAGGCGGTGGAGCAGCTTTCCAAGCCGACAGGTCCGACGCCAGAGGAGAGGGAGGAGCTCGAAAAGACCAGCTGGGCGAGTCTGAAGCGAGAGGTCGAAAACCTAAGGAGGCGTATCCAGGGAATGGGTACCGTGAATACGGACGCTATCGCCGAGTACGGCGAGCTGCGCGAGCGCCACGATTTCTTGAAGGGGCAATACGACGACCTCATGTCGTCGAAGGAGAAACTGGTGGCTGCGATCGACGAGATCAATACCAAGTCGCGCGAGCAGTTCTCCGCTACCTTCGCTCAGATCCGCGAGAACTTTAAGCACACCTTCGCCACTTTGTTCCACGGAGGAAAGGCTGATTTGAAGATTATCGAGACGGAAGACATCCTCGATAGCGGCATCGACATCGTCGCTCAACCTCCGGGCACCAAGCTAACTGGATTGAGCCGCTTGTCCGGGGGGCAGCGGACCATGACCGCGGTGGGATTGCTCTTTGCGATCTACATGGTGAAGCCTTCGCCGTTCTGCTTGCTCGACGAGTTGGACGCTCCGCTGGACGAATCGAACATCGGCCGTTTCACCACGCTGCTCAAGCAGTTCACTCAGCAGTCGCAGTTCATCATCATCACCCACAACAAGCGCACCATCGCGGCCGCTCAGGCCATCTACGGCGTGACCATGGAAGAGAAGGGCGTTTCCAAGGTGGTGAGCATGAAGTTCGAGACCGATCACGTCGATCCCGACATGGTGAAACTGCAGCTCGAACAGGCTGTGAGCGCGTAGAGCGAGTTGCGTTCAGCAGGACGCGGCAGCCCAGTGCTCTCGCCCCGCGATTCGTGGAAGCGTCCCTGGCGGACCGTAAGCAGGCGCAAGCGTGGCGGGCGGGGGCGAAACGCGTGCTTATGCCTTCAGCAGCCGTCGGGACAGCAGGATCAGAAATACGAGCGTGAAGGGGATGACGGTTAGGTTCTTGAGCAACAGCTGCATGGGAAGGCTGGAGGCTACGGCGCCAATGAGGAGATTGGCGGCTAGAGCGCCGAAAACGTAGACTGCGGCGTCGGCCAGGTAGTTGCGGACTTCGGAGGAGAGGCGCTCGGCGGCTCGCGAAAAGGCCGCGTTGCTTTCCTGGCGTGGCGTTTGCAGCAGTCGGCGAGCTGTCCGATAGCCGGCGAGCAGCGCCCCGTTTCCGAGAATCACGCAGACCAAGGCCAAACGTCCGACCAGCACCAGGATGTCCAGCGTCCAGGAAAAGGCCGCGGGCCGGCTGGCGAACTGATCCATTTGGTAGTAGCGCAAGCCTGCCGGGATGCTCGCGGCGAGCAGTAGCGGCACGATGTGGCGACCGAAAAAGGCGCAGGCGGCGAGGGCGGTTTTTGGCTTCATGGGCAGGCGCAGTTTTCCTTGCTCGCAAATGGGTTGCAATGATCGAATGGGCGTCGTTTCTTGTTTTTGTAGTCCGATAGCGACTACGCTCGCCACCCTCCTACTGCCCCTTGTTATGTTTCGCTCCCGCGCTCTTGCTCGTCTGGCGCTCGCATGCCAATTTCTGCTTTTGGCGGCGCCTTGCTTTTCTCAGATCCAGATCAAGCCCGTGCCGGGGGGCGTTTGCTCTCTGGACTCGCAAGACGCGTCGCGGCGACGCGTGACCCTTTACGACAGTCGGGATGGCTCGCCGAAGGGCTGGAGCCACATCGCTGAGCATCCCGATCGCTTTCCGCTGGTTAAACTGCCTGCCAGGCGCTACGCGGTGGACGAATCGGCCCTCGTTTCAGCGGATGACTGCCCGCAACGTCAGGTGTTTCGCACGGTGTTGGTCCGCAAGCTCAGCGACTGGGACCAGCAGCATGCGAACGGTATCGAGCCGCTGTTTTACCGGCGACCGATTCGAGTCGGGGACCTGGAGTCGGTGAGCATCGTGGTGAGGTTTCACCGCGAGGGTTCGAGCATCCCGTCCGAGCGAACCCTGCGGGATCACTATGGCGACTTTCTTAGCGAGCGGCAGATCGAGGGGCTGGATCGCGGTCTCGCTTGCCTGGGGCTTTCGTTCCTAGGGGCTGGCTACAACGACCAGAGCGAGGAGTCTCTCAACGCCGTGGCGCTGGTGGCGTTCGATCCCGATACGGACTTTGACAAGTGGCTGCGTGTGACGGTGCCGGTTTCCGCGTTCGTGTTCGGTTTCGAGAAGAACTACGCGTTTCGCGAGGTTGATCGAGCTAGCGTGCTGGAGCGTGAGCTGATCGGGTTTCGCATCAATCCCGAGTCGACCGGCGGAATCGTGGCTCGTAATTATCTCGTCGATACGTGGGATGGATCGCTGCCGGAATTGTACAAGGAGCTGTCCCTATCGCTCGCCTCGATCGAGGCGCGACTTTTCGAGTGAGCGGCGCGATCGCTGGGGCCGCACTCGTCCCTTGACCATCATCGCGTTACAAGCTTGTAACGTTGCTATGATTTCGTGGTTCCAGCGCCTGCTCGGCAAGAGGGAAGCCGACACGGCGGTGATCGGTCGCCGCGGCGAGCGCGAAGCCGAAAAGCTGCTCAAGAAGAAAGGGTATCTGGTTCTGGCCCGAAATTGGCGCAGCGGGCGCGACGAAATCGACTTGATTTGCCTCGATGGCAAGGCGGTGGTCTTCGTGGAGGTGCGGACGCGCACCAAGGGAGCCCTGGTCAGCGGCTACGACTCCATCAACCAGCGCAAGCGCGAAGCGTTGCGCCGGGTTTGCCGCAACTATTTCTCCCAGATGAAACCCAAGCCCATCACCCTGCGCTTCGACGTGGTGGAGCTGGAGCACGAGGAGGGCGCCATCATCGCGAGCCGGCACTTCGAAAATGTGCCTCTGTTTTCCAAGTCGGCCTACCGGTCGAACTGAGGGCTCCTAGGACCGGTAGTACGCGTAAACGGCAGGTTCTTTCACTCGAGAAGCGAATAAGTCTGCCTTCTTGCAGGGCGCCTTATTCGTCCTTTAGAGAAAGGGAATTGAAACGACCTCGCTGTGAGCGTGAAAAATATTCATAGTTGCGGGGTGAAACTCAAATTTCCCTTGATACAATCTTTACATGGTCTCATCGGGCGCCAAAGTCTCGAAGTCCTAATCCACGGCTCGTATACACATCATGTCAAAAGAATCACGACATCCGTTTCTCCAAGGCCTGAGCAAGCATCGCGGCGTGCAGCCGACGATCATCACCATCTTCGGGGCCTCGGGCGACCTCTGCGCTCGCAAGCTGGTGCCAGCTATCTACAACCTGGCCGTCGACAACTTGCTGCCGGCGGATTTCTACCTGATCGGCTACGGCCGCAAGCCCATTCCGGATGAGGAGTTTCGCGAGGTGGCCTCCGATGCGATTTCCAAGTTTTCCCGTCGCTCGCTGAACAAGGAGATTTGGGAGCGCATCGAGAAAAACACCTTCTATTGCTCCGGCGGCTACGACGAAGCGGAAGCCTTCCAGAAGCTGAGCGACAAGATCGCATCCATCGAGAAGGATGCGGGACGCGAGATGCAGAGCGTGTGCTATATCTCCACGCCGCCGTCGGTCTTCGAGCCGATCATCAAGAATCTCGGCGAAGCGGGACTCGCGACCAAGTACCAGAGCAGCGACAAGCATACCAAGGTGGTCATCGAAAAGCCCTTCGGAAAGGACCTCGAATCGGCTCGAAACTTGAACCGCGTGATCCAAGGCGTCTTTCAGGAGCGACAGGTGTATCGAATCGACCACTACCTGGGCAAGGAAACGGTTCAGGACCTCTTGGTGCAGCGCTTCGCCAACTCCATTTTCGAGCCCTTGTGGAATCGCAACTACGTGGACAACGTGCAGATCACGGTGGGCGAATCGCTCGGCGTAGGTACGCGTGGCGGCTACTACGAGCAGAGTGGGGCTACCCGCGACATGATCCAAAACCACACCATGCAGCTGCTGGCTCTCACCGCCATGGAGGCGCCCGCTTCGCTCGATGCCGAATCCATTCGCGATGAAAAAGTTAAACTGCTCAAGGCCATCAAGCCATTGAGACTTGGATACAGCGATAGCGACGTGGTGCGGGCTCAGTATGGCGAGGGTCTTATCGCCGGCGAAAAGGTGCCGGGCTATCGCCAGGAGGAAGGCGTTTCTCCAAAGTCGGAGACCGAGACCTACGCGGCCCTTCGTCTAACCATCAACAACTGGCGTTGGCAGGGAGTGCCGTTCTATCTGCGCTCCGGCAAACGCATGGCCCGTCGCGTCACCGAAATCGCAATACAGTTCAAGCGCCCGCCATCTTCGCTGTTCAGCGAGAACGAGATGTTCAATCTCGCCAACAACGCATTGGTTTTCCAAATCCAGCCTGACGAAGGATCGACTATTTTGCTGAACGGCAAGATCCCTGGTCTGCAGACCCGTACTCAGCCGGTGAAGATGCACTTCCGCTATTCGACCACCTTCGGTTCGAATACGCCGGAAGCCTACGAGCGCTTGGTGCTCGATGCCATGATCGGCGATGGCACGCTCTTCATTCGCGGCGACGAAACGGAAGCGTCCTGGAATTTGATCACTCCCTTGCACGACTTCTGGAAAAGCGAGGGGCAGCGGGGCATCGAAACCTATGCGGCGGGCTCTTGGGGACCCAACGCCTCGGATCGCATGCTTTGGCAGAACAACCACGAATGGCGTCGTCCTTAATCGGCGGATACGACACGAAAGGACGCAGCAATGCCAGCTACCAGTACAGTTTACGATTCCTTGCCCGGTCTATCAGTGCCCATGGAGGACGCCTTGGGCAAACTCTCCGCCATGTGGGCTCCGGTCGATGAGGATGGCAAGAAGCACGAGAGCGAGTATCGCGCCTCGCGTATGAACTTGATCGTGCACATCGGGTTCGAGGCTTCCACCGACGAAGCCAAGGAATTGTTTCAGACGGTGATCAGTTTTTCGCACCGTTTCCCATGTCGCCTCATCTTCCTTTGTCCGCAGCCGGACTCGTGGGAGAGCGAGGCCCGCATGAGCTGCAAGATCTTCTCGGAATGCGTGATCGGTAGCGGATCGGGTGGAATGAACTGCTGCGAAGCGTTGATTCTTGGATACACGCTCAACGATCGCCGCTTTCTCGAGAACCAGGTGTCCATCTTCATCGAGACGGATCTGCCGACCTTCTATTGGCCCACGCGCTTCGGTTCCGCTCAGCTGCTCTCCGACTACCAGTTCTTCTTCAAGCAAGCGAACCGCATCGTTTTCGATTCCGCTCGGGAGACCTTTCTGATCGATCAGGTCGACGTGCCAAAGCCGGAGAAGATTCACGATCTCGCCTTCGCTCGCTTGCTAGCGGTGCGGCAGAGTATCGGCCAGTTTCTCAGCGCCTTTCCGGTGGAGACCATCATCGACGGATTGAAGGAGGTAACGTTGAGCTCCGGACCCGATTTCAAGTGCGAAGGCCGAGCTTTGATGAGCTGGGTAGCGTCCGCGTTGAAGGCTTGCTACGAGTCGCCGGAGGCGGCTGGCAAAGCCTTGCGCTTCGAGCAGCAGGAAGCGCAAGGCGAAAACGCCATGCCCCGCATGAGCTTCATTTACGAAAACGATCACTACTTCACTTTTGACCTAGACCTCGAAAAGGGCGAGTCTCACGTGCAAGCGGATCTGGGAGGTGGGAAGCAGGAGCTCACTACGGGCGCTCGACTGCTCGATGCCGAAACCGCTTTGGCTGAAGCCCTGTTTCACGGATGACAGGTAGGTGCCTGAGATCAAAGGATACGTAAGAACAATATGAATACTTATCAGACGGAATACGGAACCGTGAAGGTCGGGCCGAAGGATGAGCTCTTTCAGGAAGCGCTCGCCCTGGCGTGCGAGCATTTCGAGTCGCTCGAGAAGGAGTACGTCTCCTGGGCCCTCACTGGTGGATCGACCCCCAAGGATTTCTACAAGTGGGTGGTGGAAAACGAATGCTTGCCAGTCGAAACACTCGACCGCGTGCTATGGACGACCAGCGACGAGCGCACCGTTCCGCTGGAAAGCGAAGAAAACAACTTCGGCAATGCGGATCGCTTGATGCTGCGACCGCTGGAAACCATCGAAGATAGCAAGTTCCCTTGGCCGACCGAACTCGAACCGCACGCCGCTGCGGAAGCGTATTCGAAAAAGTGGGACAAGGCCATGGGGAAAGACGCGACCTATGACGTTTGTTTCGTGGGAATGGGCGATGACTGTCACACGCTTTCGCTATTTCCAGGCAGCCCTCTCATCAGCAATCCGGTCGTAGCTAATTTCGCCGCAGTGGAAGTTCCCGGCAAAGGCTGGCGCTTGACGTTGACACCCTACGGACTCGCGAAGTGTGGCACGGTGGTCCTGATGACGCTCGGCGCCGGCAAGGCCGATGCCCTGAAGGCGGTCTTGCAAGGCGACTACGACCCGGTCAACAAGCCTTCGCAAAGCCTGAAGGCGGTAGCGGACCGCGCGTACTGGCTGGTCGACGAAGCGGCCGCGGCGAAGCTGGACCTGTAGGGGGTGTTTTAGCCCACGAATCGTCTGAATCTAGAAGCGAGGCTTGAATGAGCCGCGCTGAAGGGAGCCGTCCGATGACGGCTGAGGGGATCGCGGTGCAAGGTCCTCTTCGAGTGGGCTTACTCCTTATTTCGAGTATCGAAGAGGATGGTGACCGGGCCGTCGTTGCGCAGATCGACTTTCATGTCTGCGGCGAAGATGCCGGTCCGCACGGGCTTGCCGGTGAGCTTCTCCAGCTCCAGGCAGACCGCCTCGTAGTCGGCTTTGCCTTTGGCGGGCGGGGCGGCGTCGTTGAAGCTGGGGCGGTTTCCCTTTTTGTTGCTGGCGATGAGGGTGAATTGACTGACCACGAGAAGCTCGCCGTCGATGTCGGCTAGCGATTGGTTCATCTTTCCCTCCGCGTCCTCGAAAATTCGCAGACCGGCGATCTTGCGGGCCATCCACTTGATGTCTTCCGGCGTATCGTCCTTGTGGATACCGAGCAGCACGAGGAGGCCTTGGCCGATGGAGGAATGGACGACGCCATCGATGGTGACGGAGGCTTGGCTGACGCGTTGAATGACGGCTTTCATGTTGGGAGGTTCTTAGATTGGACCTTTGAGCCTGCGATTTCAGAGGAAGTGGCAACTGAAAACGTGACCATTTCCCGGGCTAATGACGGTTAGTAAAAAATTTGTTAGTAAAGTGTCGACACTGGGGAGGTTAATTGCTGATTTGGTAGCCTGCTTCCTGCGGGACTGATAGATGCCTCCAACTCTTCATCGCCCCTCGGATAAGGGGCTAGCAGTCCGTTTGCGTCTGCTTGCGCTTATCCTGTTCGTCCCCGTGTCTTTGATGCGGGCTCAGGACGATATCGAAATCCTGGATGTTTCGATTCCGGAAGATGAGACCATGCGCATCGATTTCGTGGATCGCGACCAGGTGAACTCGAATTACTCCTTGCTCACGGTGGTCGATCTGAGCGCGTCGATCGCTGCGTGGAGTTTGCTGGAAGACGCGGAGCTGGAAGCGTTTGAGACTTTCTTCCGCTTCGAAGTGGCGCTGGAAGCGGACCCTCAGCGGTTCTTTCGTGTGATCTCGTTCGGCGACGCTAGCGACATCGATGGCGATGGTTTGACCAACACCGAGGAGGAACAGCTCGGGACCAATGTCTACGTGGCGGACACCGACGGTGACGGCTTCAGCGATGGCACGGAGGTGGAGTACGGGACGGATCCACTCGATGCCGAATCGAAGCCGGACATCAGCGTGCTGCCGACGATTTCGTTCAGTTCAGACGACATCGCGAGCTACGACGAGTCTGCCGGTTCGGTCTTTATCGATCTCGTCAGCAGCGATTCCGCCTTCTCGGGAATCGTTCATTATCAGATCTCGACGCTTAGCAGTTTGGATGCGGGAGACCACGCTTCTCTCAGCGGCATTGTGGAATTGGAAAACGGATCTGGCCGCATCGAGCTGATTCTCACCGATGACCAAGTAGTTGAAGACGTCGAGACGGTAGTGGTCGATCTCGTGCCAAGTGAGGCGGGGCTGTACCGACTCGCGTATCCGGAGCGGGCGATCGTGGTGGTGCAGGACAACGACAGCTACTGGGTCATGCGCTTGCTGGACGAGGATGGAAACGAAACATCCATGCGCGCCCTGCTGCAAAGGGGCAGTTCGGGAGCAAGCGGGATTCTGATCGGGTCGGAAGGAGCTGCGGAAGCGAAGGAGTTCGGCGGAAGCCTCGCCGAGGGCGACTGGCCGCTGAATGTGACGTGGACGGAAACGGAGTTTTCCGCTCAGAGCGGACAGATCCCGCTCGGCTCCTCCCTGTTGATCGACGCCGAGCTGCAGCGTCAGTTCAGCTTCGAGGCGACACCCCCTTTAAATGCGGAAGATCCGGAACGGGCCTATTTGATGGAGCGAAATCGCATCATCGGCGAAGTGGTGGAGAAGGTAACTTCGGTCGGCGGCGAGTCCACCTATCTGAATAGCGAGACCCGGCACTTGTTCGTCATGATACGTGCCGCTTCGAGCATCGAAAAGGGAGTGATCCCGGTAGTGGAGGGAGACTGATTTGATGGACGGCAAGCAGCGGAAAAGCGGTTCGTTTGGGATAAGAGCTTTTGTGGCGTTTACGCTTTCGGCCATCGGTTTCGCGAGTGGTTCGCTTTTCGCTCAAGACGCCTACCTAGTAGTGCCGGAATTCGAAAACTCCCTCGAGCTTTCCGACCAGAACAGCACGAGTTCACAAGCGAGCTCAGTCGCCTTTTTCTCCGGTTCATTCGGAGCCTACGCGCCCGCTGGCTCTGCCGATCCTGCGGTCATTCCGACGGCTGCCGACACCGGGTATCAACTCGAGGCGTCCTCTTTCGGCCAAAGTTTGAGCGCCGGCGTTCCGTTTCCCGATTTTGTAGACGAGATCGTAGACGAGGCCCGCGAGCTGCTCTATCCGCCCAGCGACGCCACCCGCGAACAAGTCGAGGGCTCCGATGCCGCGTTCCGCTACAAAGAGCTTTTGTATAACAGCGATGGAGAGGGCGCGGTCTCGCTAGATCCGCAGGTGGTGAACGACGCTTACGGGGCCGCCGAGCGTGCCCGAGCGCGGGATGCCTTGGCTCTCGTTTCCCAAGCCCTTAAACACGCTCCAACCGACGTGCCTTTGCGTCACTCCGTATTGGATATCTACTACGATCTGGCGCTTGCGGAGATGCAATCCGTGAAGCAGGATTACGCATCGGTCGCCGAGGTGCGTCTGGGATTTCGGGCGGTGCCCGACGACGGGTTCATCATCGACGAGGAGATTTCCGTTTATCGGAGTGTACTCGATAAGCTCAGCGTCTCGCTCGATTCCTATGGCGAGCTGTTCAGCAATCATTTTGGAAACGTGGTAGCGGATATCGACGCATCGGCCCCTGCTGGCATTCCGTTTGGGGCTTATCTGTTCGTCGAGGAGCAGCCTTATCGCAATCAGTACGCAGCTAGCTACGCGGATTCCTCTGGCCGTCAGGTGGTGCCGGAATATGATCCGGAAACGGAAGAGGTCGTGGCCTCGCAGGACGAGCGTATCCTCTTCAGTGGATACAAAGATTACGTTATGGTCGCTACGCTCTTGGGCGATTATGCCAATGCGTCGTCCGAGTTGGCTCGGCTGTACGGGATGCGCGGGTTGCAGGGCGATCGGCAAACTGCGTTGAACCTTATCGCTGAGACGCAGCGTGAGGTCTCTGTATCACTGAGATCACTACGAACCCTATTTGGCGACTTCGAGCCGTCTCCTGGCGATGCATCGGGGTTGTCGGCGGCACTCAAAGGCGCTCGCACATCGCTCGCTGAATTGACCCAGACCGAGTCGTTTCTCGTCGGCTCCGCCAACAGTCTTGGGTTCGATCCAAACTTTCTCGTGCTGATTCAGGAGTTTCCTGATCAGAACTCGGGAAACCAGTTCGACTCCTACGACGCACTGAATAACTGGATACGCCACACCAACGTAAGCCCGCTGACATTTGCCGAGACGACCTACGATCGGGCCAAGGACAGCTACGACACTTATCGAGGAAACGCGGATCAAGTCCACGAGCAGCTTTCGCAACTCGAGTCAGCCCACTCGGATCGATATTTCGAAATCACAGGTTACAATCCGAGCGACGCTGGGGATCACGCGGTCGATCCAGCGCCCGGCAGCGAGCTCTGGCAGACCAATCAGAAGATCGACCGAGCTCGGCAGAAAAACGAGGAATACCGCGACGTGTCGCGCGAGATTTCCCGTTCCTTTGGCACCGCTTATAGAGCGAAAAGCGAAGTGGAGCGTATCCAGGGAGACTTAGAGGAGGCCCACCAGACCTACCTCGACACCATCACCTTGCAGCGTGACATCATCTCTCACTGGAGCGCTACCAGCGCTCTTTGGCAGGCCACCTACGACACCATCAGCGACACCGCTGCCATGTCCACCGTCGACAAGCTAGCATTGGGACCTTGGTCCGCTGGCATCACCTTCGGCACGGGCGTCGCGAATGCCGCGGTGCAGTACGCTTCGGGGCGAATCATCGGCAATGCCGAAAAGGAGCTCGATCTAGCGGCTGCGGAGTTCGAGGCCCGACAGGAGGAAAACGATACTCAGATCGCCTTGAACCAAGTGGAGTTGGAGCTGGCATCGCTGAATCGCGAGCGGGTTTCTCTGGTTTTGGACCGCAACGACAACCTAGCCATTCAGAACCAGGAGATCGGCCAACGCGATCAGTTGCTGCGAGAGCTCGAACGCATCGAGCAGAAGCTGGATGAGAATGTGGCCAGTCTGCACAATCGCTACTATGCCGACCCGATCCACTACCTGCGCTCGCAGTCGGATATGGTCACCGCCGACAACGCGTTCCGCGAAGCCCAGAAGTGGGTTTTCTATACGGTGAGGGCCTTGGAGTTTAAGTGGAACAAGGACTTTGAGATCTCCTATCTGGAAAAGGACTGGGAAACCTCCACGCTCTTCAAGCTGCGCAATTTCCGCGAGCTGGAGCAGATGGTGGCGGCCATGGAGCAGTTTAACACCATCAATCTGGTCGGCTTCAATCGGGAGCCATTCGTGGATCGCATATCCTTGCTGGAGCTGCTGGCTTCCAATCCGAAAGATGGAGCCGACGATGGCGAACGCTACGACATGGAAACCGGAGAGATCGTAAGTCCGGTCGAGCTCATGCGCCGCAAGCTGGAGCGAGCGAAGGATGGCGAGGGAAACATCGTGATCACGCTCGACACCTTTTCCATGGATCGCGACAGCGGCTTCTTTTTTCTCGGTCCGGACTACCGCTCCGATGGTTCGGTGCTTTCCGCGGGAAAGTACCTCGACAAGATCGAGTGGATCAAGCTCAACGCCGTCACCAGCGAGCAGAGCAGCGTGAAGTCCGCGATTCTTGAATACGGTGGCACGTGCTATGTGAGAAATCGCGTGCCGCCTTGCTACGATTCTTCCGATCCGTTTTCGCTCGATGGCGAGTTCCGCCGCTTTCCGTTCCGCTACTTTTTCACCCTGGATAATGGAGCCAGCTGGGTGACGCGTCCTAGCCAGGAGGATACGGTGAAGCTGGTCATTTCCAATCAAAGCGGCGAGCCGGAGCAAGGCGTGCCGAACTCGACCCTGGAAAACACTTTTCTCAAGGAACGCAGCGTAGCCACCACTGACCTTACGCTGACCATTCCCGATGGAACGCTCGATCTCTCCCAGCTCGACGACATCGAGATCTACATCCGCCACCTCTTCGTTTCCCGCGTCGTTCCCGACTGCGACTAGCCGCTGCACGCAACTCCATCATTTCCTATGAAAGCCATTATCAATACCCTTCTGCTCTTCGCTCTGGCGAGCTTCGCCCACGCTCAGCCCGACTACGTGAACTACCAAGGCTTGCTCAAGGACGCGGAAGGCCAGCCTCTGTCGACCGGCTCCTACCAGATGGAGTTCAACATATATGACGAGGCCACAGGAGGTGGGATGCTGATCTGGGGGCCGTTTTATTACGATGATGGAAGCGGCGACGGACACGCCAAGCAGGTGCCGGTGGCCAACGGACGTTTCAATGTGATCCTCGGTCCGAAGGATACGGCCGGCCGCTACCTTTCCGATTCCTTCAGCGGCGATATGGCGTTTGTGGAAATCAGCGTGGCAGGGGGCGACCCGATTCTGCCGCGCCAACAGATCCTCTCCACGCCGTACGCTCTCGAGTCAGCCAACGCGAAAACCCTCGGCGGGTTGCAGCCGGTGGAGTATCGCAACCCGGCCGGCATGATCGCCCCCTTTGCCGGGTCCTCCGACAAGGTTCCCGATGGATGGCTGCTTTGCGATGGTAGCGAACTGGTGGCGTCAGCGTATCCGGAACTTTATGACATTATCGGGAAAAGCTGGGGTGGGAGGCAGGAAAGCGCGGGAGAAACGACCATCGACTATTTTAATTTGCCCGATCTGCGCGGCATGTTTCTTCGCGGAGCGAATCTCGATCGCTCAGACGAATTTGCGGACGAAGGCCCGCGTTCGGTTAGCAGTAGTGACGCAGGCACTACGCAGGTCGACTCGCTGAAACTTCATCGACACGCATGGGGCTTGGGCTCGAATGGATCGGATCTGCAAACGTGGCACATCAACGAGTCGCCGTACACGATTTTGGATTTTAAGGGCGACAGGCAGATCGAAAATGGAAATGATGACTTCGAGGACAACTATCTCGATGTTCGTCTGAACTCCGGCGACCGAGTCTACACTGCTCCCGATTCGACGATCGACGCTAGCGACTCGTTTACGCCCGGCGAAACGCGACCTCGCAATGCGGCGGTGAACTACATCATCAAGCTTTAGGCGGACATGAAAAAGGCGGACCAGCGGTCCGCCCTACAAAAGTCGTAGTTAGATTCCGATTACTCGAAGTCGATTTCGATCTCTACGTCCTCTTCGTAGTCGACACCGTCTACTCCGAAGCCGAAGAGCTTCAGGAATTCTTCCTGATAGCCGTCGAAGTCGGTGTACTGGTCGATGGTGTCGGTTTCGATCTTGGGCCAGATTTCGGCGATGGTGTCCTGGATCTCCGGACGCATTTCCCAGTCGTCGAGACGGATGAGATCGAGCTCGTCGGTGGTGACATCGCCGTTTTTATAGAGTCTGTCGGAGAAAAGTCGATACATCTGCTCGATGCAGCCTTCGTGGGTGCCTTTTTCCTTCATCACCTTGTAGAGGGCGGTGATGTAGAGGTTGACGCCCGGAATGGCGGAGGAGGATTGGGTCACCAGAGCCTTGTTGACCGAGACGTAGGCGGAGCCGCCGATGGAGGAGAGCTTTTCGTTGATGGCCGCCTTGGCTCGGCGCACGTCGAGTTTGGCTTGGCCCAGGGCGCCGTCCTTGTAGATGGGCCAGGTGAACTTCGGGCCGATGTAGTCGTAGGCCACGGTTTTGAAACCGTCCGCCAGGGCGCCGGCTTCGGTGAGGGCTTCGATCCAGAGCTCCCAGTCTTCACCGCCCATGACCTTCACGGTGCCGCGGATTTCCTCGTCGGTGCCCGGCTCGAGAGTGGCGAACTGAATGGTTTTCTTGTCGGTATCGAGGTACTTGTTGGTGAAGGGCTTGCCGATGGGCTTGATGGCGGACTTGTAGACTTCGCCGGTCTTCGGATCGGTGCGACGCGGGGCCCCGATGGAGTAGACCAGCAGGTCGATCTTGCCGCCCATGTCCTCTTTGATGCGCTCGATGGCTTGGGCTTTGAGTTCGTCGGAGAAGGCGTCGCCATTTAGGGATTTGGCATAGAGGCCGGCGGCTTTGGCCTCCTTTTCGAAAGCGATGGAGTTGTACCAGCCAGCGGAGGCGCAACGGCCGCGCTCGGAGGGACGCTCGAAGAAGACGCCCAGGGTGTTGGCTCCGGTTCCGAATGCGGCGGAGATGCGGGAGGCCAAGCCGTAGCCCTGAGAGGCGCCGACCACCAGCACGTTTTTCGGGCCATTTTCGATGGCGGGCTGGCTCTTTACGTAGTCGATCTGTTCTTTGACGTTGGCGGCGCAGCCGGTCGGGTGAGCGGTGATGCAGATGAAGCCTTTTATCTTAGGTGTAACGATCATGGATTCGGAGTTTTCGGGTTTTGCATTCCCGCTTGGGAAAGGGCTTGGTTTGGCTGAGATCGATGGGCAAGGCCAGTTTTTTGTTTTTCTCTTCTGCCGAGTCTGTTTCTCGAATGCCAGAAACCGCCCTGCTCCCACATGTCCTGCGAGACCGTTTCACCAAACAGAGCGGCGGCGGGAAAAGTTTTTTCTACAACGTTGTAGAAAAAACTTGGCCTAGGAGGTGGGGAGGTGGCTGTCCGGGGACGCAATCGTGGGGTGGCGGTGGACGTTTCTGATTGAATAAGTTCTAAAGCACGAGGGTTCCTATGATTCCGATGAGGATGAGCAGGGCGATGACGCTGAGGATGCGACGTTCCTGCGTTGTGGTCTTGTGAAGCATCGCGAAGGGGGCTTTAAGGTTGGAGTCCGAGCAAGTTGCTATTTGCCAATAGATTATCAAAATGAGCCGATTCAAGCGTTTTCCTATTCTTCTAATGCTCTGCCTGGGCATGGTCGCGACCTCCGCGATGGGGCAGGGCGAGTATTCGCTGGGGACGGTCAAGACCGAGCACGTCGAGGCGGAGCTGGTCTCCGAGGTGGCGACTGTCGTTCCGGGGCAGAGCTTCGATGTGGCGCTGCGCTTGAAGATGGATCCGCACTGGCACGTGTACTGGATCAATCCCGGCGATACCGGACTGGCGCCGCAGATCGAATGGAATCTTCCCGAGGGATTTGAGGTGGGGGAGCTTCGCTTTCCTGCCCCTCACAAGATTCCATGGCCCCCGCTGGTTTCGTACGGCTACGAGGGCGAGCTGTTTCTGCTGGCGACGGTGAGCGCCCCGCAAGATCTGGAGGTCGGATCAACGGTCCGACTGGAAGGGGCCGCTTCTTGGCTGGTGTGCGAGGAAGCCTGCATCCCCGGGGACGCGAAGCTGGCGCTGGAGTTGCCGGTCACCGCGCAAGGTGAGAGTTTTGCTGTCGCTCCCTATGCGGACAAGATTTCGCAGGCCCGCGAGGAGCTGCCGGCGGAGGCGAAGGGCGGCACGATCGCTTACGAGAATTTGGGGGAAACGATTGTCGCCACGCTGACTTGGCAGGGGTTTGAAGGGGCGAACCTGCAGGATCCCTACTTCTTCATCGAGCAGGAGTCGGTGGTCGATTCGGCCAAGCCGCAACGCTTCGACCTAGCCGACGATCAGCTGCGGGTGGCTTTGCCGAAATCAGAGTTCTTCGATGCCAGCGTGCAGCGCTACACCGGATTGCTGGTTTCCGAAAACGGCTTCGAGGCTGCGGATGGCGCCAAGGCGGTGCGGTTTCATGTCCAGGGCGAAATGCCGGCGGCGGCCTACGTGGGCGAGGCTGGCGGAGCGGGCGTGATTGAGATCGGTTTCGCCCAAGCCCTCCTCTACGCGTTTCTCGGCGGCATGATCTTGAACCTGATGCCCTGCGTCTTCCCGGTGCTTTCCATCAAGGTGCTGGGCTTCGTGCAGCAGTCCGGCGAGGACAAGGGCAAGATTCTGAGCCACGGATTGGCCTTCACGGTGGGAGTGCTGGTTTCCTTTTGGGCCTTGGCGGGCACTCTGATCGCCCTGCGCTCCGCGGGCGAGAGTCTTGGCTGGGGCTTTCAGCTGCAGCAGCCGGAGTTCGTGATCGTGCTGCTGGTGATCATGTTTCTCTTCGGCCTGAGCTTGGCGGGCGTGTTCGAGATGGGCACCTCGGCCATCAGTCTGGCTGGCAAGGTGAAGAGCGAGGGCTTCAGCGGCTCCTTCTTTTCCGGCGTGATCGCGACTGCTGTGGCCACTCCCTGCACCGGCCCCTTCATGGGTCAGGCTCTCGGTTTCGCCCTCACTTTGTCGGCGGCGCAGTCCTTGAGCATCTTCACCTTGCTGGCTCTGGGAATGGCCACGCCCTACCTGGTGCTCTCGGCGAATCCCAAGCTGATCAACAAGCTGCCGCGGCCCGGTCCGTGGATGGAGACCTTCAAGCAGGTGATGGCCTTTCCCATGTTCGCGACCTGCATCTGGCTCATTTGGCTGCTCGGCGGGCACTTGGGCAACGATGGGCTCCTTTGGGTCCTTGGCGGCTTGCTGGTGATATCCATCGGAGCCTGGATCTACGGGCGCTGGAACACGCCGTCGCGCAAGACGCCCACGCGCCGCTTGGCGACGGGCGTCGCGATTCTGGTGACGCTGGGCGGACTTTGGCTGATGTTTCCTCGCCAGAGCGAGGGCGGACATGACGAGATGGGCTGGCAGGCCTATTCGCCGGATTTGGTGGAGCGTCTGAAAACCGGTGGCAAGCCGGTCTTCGTGGATTTCACCGCGGACTGGTGTCTGACCTGCAAGGCCAACGAGGTTCGCGTCTTCAGCTCGGACAGGGTCGTAGAGGCCTTGGCGGAGCGCGAGGTGGCCCTGGTGCAGGCGGACTGGACCAAGCGCGACCCGGAGATCACGAAAGCCTTGGAGCGATTTGGCCGCTCGGGGGTGCCGCTGTACTTGCTCTACGCCGGCGACGGTTCCGAACCAAGGGTTTTGCCGCAGCTTCTCAGCCCGGACCTTTTTCTCGATGCTTTGGGTGAAATCGAAGCGGGAGTTCGATAGTTTCTTTGAAGGAGCGTGAGCCTTCGTGCCGGCTGCGCTCGCCTTGCTAAACCAACGTTGTATTACGCCTATGAAAACCAAGCGATTTTTCACCGCGCTGGCGGCAGCTCTGACGCTGTTTGCCGCAATATCCAGCTTCGCGGCTGAGGTGGGCAAAGAGGCCCCCGACTTCACCCTGACCGGAATAGACGGAACCGAGCATTCGCTGTCCGACTTCGCGGGCAAAGTGGTTGTCCTGGAATGGACCAACTACGGCTGTCCTTTCGTGAAGAAACACTACAATTCCGGAAACATGCAGAAACTGCAAAGCATGGCCAAGGACAAGGAGGTCGTGTGGCTCTCCATCTGCTCCTCCGCGCCAGGCAAGCAGGGGCACATGTCGGCGAGCGAGTGGCTCGAGACGACCAAGGAAAAAGGCGTGCAGTCCGCCGCGGTGTTGATCGATGAATCCGGCGAGGTGGGCCGGGCCTATGGAGCCAAGGTGACGCCGCACATGTACGTGATCGACGAGGAAGGCGTGCTTGCGTACAATGGGGCCATCGACAGCATTCCGTCCGCGAGCATTTCGGACATCGAGAAGGCCACGAACTATGTGACAGCCGCTCTCGAAGCGGTGCTTTCCGGGGAGAAAGTGGAGCAGACCATGAGCAAGCCCTACGGCTGCGGTATCAAGTACGCTCGCGATTCCTGAGTCATCCCATTCGAAACTTTTTGCAGACGCCCTCGTTTCCTTAACGGGGGCGTTTTCGTATGGGCTTTGCTGACTTTAGGACGAAGCGATACGGTCGCTGGGACCAGTCGGGCCCAGCGTAGGCTACGCCGATGCGAGGGGTGGCGATAACTTCGCCATCCGGCGCCGGTGTGGCGTCTTCCAAGTGGAGCCCCGTGGCCGGCGAAGCGGGTTGGGCGTTGAAGCGCCGGTCGATGCCTAAGGCCTTGGTTAGGCGGCCGGGACCGCTCAAGCCTTCGACTCCACGGATGAGAATGGCGGCTGGATAGCCCTCGGGCCCGGTCACCAGGTTCAGCATCTCGTGCATGCCATAAACCAGATAGACGTACCAGCGTCCCGCCGGTCCGAACATCACTTCGGTGCGAGTGGTGCGGCCCTTGCTGGCGTGGCAGGCCAGGTCCTCCGGCCCGTCGTAGGCCTCGGTTTCCGTGATCGCCAAGCAGGAGCGAACACCGTCGGGCAGCGTGGCGACGAGTTTTTTTCCGATCAAGGAGCGAGCGAGGCGCACCGTGTCGCGGGAGCGAAACTGGCTGGCGGGTAGGATTCGGCTCATTTGTTGCGATAGAGAAACCAAGCTCGCATGCGCAGGCAATCGTTGCCTGAGGCCATTATCTGGTTATGGAAGTTAGCATGCCGAAAGTCATCACCTTCACCGCCAATCTGCTGGCTGAGACAACCTACACCTACTCGGGCTGGTCTCCTGGAAAAACGCATCGCGCCATCGCGGAGAGCTTTCAGGTCGGAGGCAAGGGGATAAACGTCAGCAAGATGCTCAGCAAGCTAGGCGCGGACAACCTGGCCCTGTGCTTCCCGGGCGGCATCTTCGGCCCCGCTTGCGAGCGGTGGATGGAGGAGAAGAGCATCGCGACCTTGCCATTTCGCGAAGGCTGCGTGACGCGCTCCGGATCGGTGATTCGAGGGCAAGGGCAACCGGAAACCACGTTTCTCGGCACGGACTCCATCGTATCGAAAGAAGCGATACAGCAGGTCGTGGAGTCTCTGGAGCTCTACCAGGAGCCCTTTGTGCTGGCGATATGCGGGTCGGTGCAGGACTGGGATCGCGGCCGCTGGGAGCCGCTGCGCTGGTGGATCTCCAAACGTCCGGAAACCGTATCGCTGGTGGTGGACAATTACGGCCCGAGCTTGCCGTGGTTCGTGCAGCAGAACCCCGAGCTGATAAAGATCAACCGGGACGAGCTGGAGACGCTTTTCGAAAAAGATCGCCGTTCCGCCGAGACGAGCGAGTTGCTCGCTCTCGCCCGCGAGCGCTTCGGTTGTCGGCGCTGGGTCATCACCGATGGGGCGGAGCTGATCTGGGTGATGGATGGCGATGCGGAGCCGGAAAGCTTCGCCCCGCGTCAGGTCGACTGCGTTTCGCCCACCGGATGCGGAGACGTGGTCTTCGCGACCTTGATCGACTGTTTGTATAACAAGACCGGATACGCTCTGCTCAAGGCCGCCAAACTGGCCGCGGAATACGGCTCTCGAAACGCTGCCATGCCCGGCATCGCGGAGTTCGAGCTGTAGGAACTGCCCCAAAAAAAGCTCGCCGCGACGAGGCGGCGAGCTTGGTGAGAATTTAAGAGTTGTTGTTCCTAGACCTTAAAAGCGACGCCAGCGGGCGAAAAAACCGAGTCCCGCGAGGGAGAGTCCGAGCAGTGCCAACGTGGCGCCGGAGTCGGGCACGATGTCCACGCTGAGCTTCTTGATCTTGAACCCGACGTCGTCGGGCCGATCGCAATAGCTCGGTCCGCAATGGTGGTGACCGCAAGAGTTGTTAGCGGTGGAAAGGATGTCGGCCACGTATTCGGCTCCGAGCAGGAGCTTGGTGGTTGTGCCTTCGAGCTCGGACTTGCCCCACCAGCCATTTGAAAACCAACCGGCCCACGCCATTCCTAAGAAATTGGGGCTGCTTGCGATACCTCCCGATTCCGGTGCGTCGGATGTATCTCCGGACCAATACTCGAAATCACCCTGCTTCGACCATGGGATCCAGAGCATGATGCTTTTCAAGCTCACTGTGCGGCTAAATTCGAAAACGGCGTAGTCGGTCCATTTCCTGTTGTCGAAGAGGTGCGAATCCCAGCCTTCCCGATTCTTGTTGTAGAGCCCGTAGGATGAAGATTGTCCAAGGTGGCTGTCTATCCAGTCGTTGCCATCGTAAGAGATAGCGGAAACGCTCACGGTCAGTTCGCCGCCGGAGCTGGTGAAGGTGCGGGTGTTGCTCCAGTAGTCGCCGGAGGTCGCGCCTCCGGTACGGAAGTCGAAGGTGATGGCGTTGGCGAAGTTGGCGGCGGCGAGGAAGCAGACGATAGCGGCTGCGAGCGGGAGGGGTTTCAGGTTCATGGCGTAAGGTTGTTGAGTGGTTGCTTGAGGGAAGGGAGTCGCTTTCCCTTGCACTCCTCGCGCCAATTTTTTCCTGAGTGCACCGCTTTGCTCCGTAACCTGCTGAAAATGAATAGGAAAGGAGACCTAGGCTTGTGTTCTGACTTTGCGATTCCAAGGCGTGGCTTGTAAGCGAAATTTACAGAGTTTACGGAGGTTTACATCGGTGGATAGACCTAGACTGTACCCTCTAGGTGGATTGGGCCGGATTAGGGGGCTGAGGTTGACCTTTGTCTGAAAGCTTTGAAGCTGCGTGGCGTTGAGTTGATTGGAGCGATTTTGAGTCAGAACGAGTACATTCACATAAAAGGAGCCCGGGAGCATAACCTGCAAAACGTGGAGCTGCGCATCCCGCGCAACCAGCTGGTGGTGATCACTGGCGTGTCGGGCTCTGGAAAATCTTCGCTGGCCTTCGATACCCTCTACGCCGAGGGCTACCGCAAGTACGTGGAGTCGCTTTCCACTCAGGCGAGGCAGGTCATGGACCAGCTGAAGCGGCCGGACGTGGATTTCATCCATGGGCTTTCGCCGGTTCTGGCCATTGAGCAGAGAGCGTCCAACGCCTCACCGCGCAGCACCATCGCCACGGTGACGGAGATCGCGGACTACGCGCGGCTCTTGTGGGTGATTCGCGGCGAGCAACGCTGTCCCAAGGACGGCGGGCTGATCACGCGTCAAACGCTGGACGACGCTGTGGACCAGGTGCTGTCGCTGCCGGAACGATCGCGAGCCATGGTGCTGGCGCCTCACATGAAAGCGAAGGCTGCGGTGGTGAAGGAGGAACTGCCGCGGCTGCGGCAAAAAGGATTTCAACGGGTGCGTCTCAACGGCGAAGTGATCGATGTGGACGACGAGTCCGCCGTGCCCGCTGGCAGGGGCGATATCGTGGTGGAGATCGTGGTGGATCGCGTGATGATCGGTCCCGATCAAAAGAGCCGAGTCGCGGACTCGCTGGAGCTGGCGTTTAGCGAAGGTAAGGATCGAGCGACGGTTCTGTATCAGGAAAGCCGTGACGCGGATTGGCAGGAGCTCTCCTTGAGCCGCAACCTCGCCTGCTCCGAATGCGGGGAAGTGTACGAGCCTGTGACGCCGCGTCATTTTTCTTTCAATACAGCGGAAGGATCCTGTCCGGAGTGCGGAGGCTTAGGCGAGACGAGACGCTTTTTGGACGAGCTGGTGGTTCCTGACCCAAGCAAGAGCGTCAAGGGGGGAGCGTTGAAACCTTTGCGTATCGGCGGAAAGCAGTTGATCATCCGGCACAACGCTTTGCTGCGTCAGCTGGCCGAGCAGTTGCCGTTCGATCCCACGATGCCATGGCAGGAGCTTCCTGAGGAAACGCGGCGGCATATCCTCCATGGCGTGCCGGATCGCGAATTCGCCTTCAAGCTGACGCGTCGCAAAACCAAGCCGATGCCGACGCGTTTCGAAGGAGTTGTTCCGCTTCTGCAAAAGGCCGCTCGCGAAACCAAGAGCGATGGCTATCGGGCTCGATTGATGACCTATCAGACGGAGCAGGATTGCCCTTGCTGCCATGGGCATCGCTTCAGCCCGCGCAGCGCCAACGTGTTCGTGGAGGGAGTGAGCTTGCCTGAGTTTCTGGCTATGGACGTTGAGCGGGCGTTCGCGTTTGTCTCCGCCCTGGATCGAACTGCCTCCGATGTTTCGAGCTATGGAGAAGTGGTGGAAGGGATCTCGTTTCGCTTGAAGTTTCTGAAGGAAGTCGGTCTGGACTACCTGACATTGGATCGTGGATACAGCACGCTTAGCGGAGGAGAGTCGCAGCGGGTGCGGCTCGCGACGCAGCTCGGTATGAGTTTGGTCGGCGTGGTCTATGTGCTCGACGAACCCAGCATCGGTCTGCACGCCAAGGACAACAAGAAGCTGGTGGAGACGCTGAAGGAGCTGCGGGATCGCGGGAACTCCGTCATCGTGGTGGAGCACGACGAGGAGATGATGCGTGCGGCCGACCATCTCATCGAAATCGGACCAGGAGCGGGGGCCCAAGGCGGTCAGGTTTTGTTCGAAGGTCCGCCAGAGGCCTGTGGCCCCGCGAGCCAGCGGACCCAGTCCACGGGCGCATATCTGAGTGGCGTCGAAACGTTGGGAAAACCCGCCGAAACGTTGAAGCCGGGCGAGGCTTGGCTGGAGATAAAAGAAGCTTCGCACCACAACTTGAAGTCGGTGACTGCTCGCTTGCCGGTAGGTCTGCTGACCTGTGTGACCGGTGTTTCGGGATCCGGAAAGTCTACCTTGGTGAATGAGATTCTCGCTAAGGCTGCGGCCCGAAAGCTGAACCGTTCCAAGGACATCCCAGGCGCTCACAAAGGAATCGAGGGGCTGCAGCACTTCGATCGCGTGGTGCGGGTGAGTCAAGAGCCCATCGGGCAGAGTCCGCGCTCGAATCCAGCCACCTACACCAAGCTCTTCGATCTGTTGCGCGAGCTCTACACCAAGGTGCCGTTGTCGCGAATGCGTGGATACAAGCCGGGGAGATTCAGCTTCAACGCTCGAGGCGGTCGCTGCGAGAGATGTCAGGGGCAGGGCTCTATCAAGCTCGATATGCTTTTCATGAGCGACGCCTACGTGGAGTGTCCAAGCTGTGGAGGACGTCGCTACAATCGAGAGACGCTGGAGGCGAAATTCGGTGGGCTCAACATCGCCCAAGCCTTGGACCTGTCGGTCAGCGACGCTATGGAGCAGTTTAAGAACGTGCCCCGCGTTATGGAAAAACTGAATACGCTCGACGCGGTAGGGCTGGGCTACTTGAAGCTGGGGCAGGCTGCCAACACCCTTAGCGGCGGCGAAGCTCAACGACTCAAATTGTCCCTTGAGCTATCCAAGCGAAACAATGGCCGAAATCTCTACATCCTGGACGAACCGACCACTGGTTTGCACTGGGCGGATATCCAGCGCCTCGCGGACCTGCTTTTCAAGCTACGCGATCAGGGAAACACCGTGGTGGTGATCGAGCACCATCTCGATTTCATCGGCTTGGCGGATTGGGTGATCGATCTCGGTCCAGGCGGCGGCACCCGTGGCGGCGAGCTCGTATACGCCGGGCAAGTGGACGGTCTAAAGGGCTGCGATCGCTCGGAAACGGGAAGAGCAATGCCCTGATCGGGCGGCTCGGCTCGGACTGTCGGGACGACTCGATCGCGTCTCGATGAGGCGTCTCTCGCTGCGCAGAATAGCTAATACTGAAAGTGACGACTAGGGATGTTACTCTATATAGCGATCTTTGGGTCGGCTTGATAGCAATTTCAGCGTTCTGCTGTTATATAATGTAAAAGCGTGTAAGGTTGTCTGAATCGCTAACAGTTTTCACGGTATGCATAGCAGTGTGAGTAATAATCTCTATTGGGTTGTAAGTATCGCATTGGCAAGGTGATGCATGTGCTAGTGGATGAGTGGGAGGTTTTTGGTACTTCGGGTGCTTATATAGGGATAACTGAACCGCGGATCGTTCCCGCTAAAAGCGAGGAGGGTTCGCTACTTTCAACCTATTAGAATAATCGAAGTATGAAAATATTGCCTAAGTTTACCGCGGGCTTAGCCGCCCTCGTCGCTATCGTTTCCGTTACCCCAAGCTACGCGTTGATTGTCTCGGTGTCGGGACAGGGTGATAAGATTGCTCCGCCGTCTAAGGTGCTCGACGGGGAAGCGACCAATCGTCAGCAGCAAGGCTTCGAAGAGCTGCAGAATGTGCTTCTGGCGGCCGACCTGTATTTCACCGGAGGAGTCATCTCGGCGGGTACTCGAGTCAGTAGCCACATGATCTTCCGCAATCGTGAAACTGATTCGACCGCGAATTCGATCACGACAGCTACCTGGACGTTCGATGGCGATATCCTCGGCATCATGTATGATCAAAACGGTGTCGATGAATTCAATTCGACCCCGATTCTCGGCTTGGTATCGACGGTGTACCCGTCCCCCGCGTACGACTCTCGCGGTTTGGAGTCGAACGATTCCCTAAGCGTTTCAGGCAAGACGCTCGAAGTGACCATGATCGTAGACCAGCCCGGCGACTGGATTCGCGTGGTCACCAAGGCGGTTCCCGATGCGGGAGCGACGATTTCGCTGCTCGGTGTTTCGTTGCTGGCCCTGGTTGGCATTCGCCGACGGTTTCAGAGCTAGCATCGCTTGACTGAGGTCGAGAAACTTCAAAGCGTCTGACGCCTGCGCGTCAGGCGTTTTTTCGTTTTCGTCAGGCGTGCTGGAGGGTTGACTCGCGAACGGGCTTCGGGAAGCTGAGCTCCGTTACCCTCCTCTTGTTTTGATCTCCCAGCTTAAGACCCGTTTGTCGACGGGAACGACGGACCGTCGACGCAGCGCGTTTGTGATCGCCCTTGGCGTGCAGTGCGTTCTGCTGTTGGCGAGCGTTTTCGTCATCGTTAGCGACGAAGCTCCGGGCGAAGCCGCGGTTTTCCAGGGCGAGCGAGCGGTTTCGGCTTCGGCCGAGGCTCCTCGGCGCGAGCAGCGAGTCCGCGAGCTCAAGCGCCGGATGTCGCGACCCAAGACCTTTCAGCGTCTGGCGGTGGAGGCGGAAATGCGTTCGGACCTGCCTTTGGCGCCTGTTTTGCCGGCGGGTGTTTTCGACTCTCCAATCGAAAACTCGGATCTGATGCGTGACGCGGTGGCGGAGATGGCGGATTCGGGATTGATGGAGTTCGCCACGGGATTGGAGTCGGGCGTTTCTTCGGCGGAGTTCTTTGGGGTTCGGGATCAGGGGCGACGCATCGTCATCGTGGTCAATACTTCGGCCTCGGTTTTGGGCAAGGCTCGGCAGCGTGGGGTTTCGATCGAACGGATTCAAGACGAGGCGGCCAGTCTGGTGGAGGGGCTGGAGGCGGGCACGCTGTTTGGCATCGTGCAGTTCAGCCAGGGGGTGAGGTCCTTTTCGCCTCACCTGGCGCCTGCCATCGGAGGCAATCGAACCCTTGCCGCCGACTGGATTCGAGCCGAAATGGTGGGCAACCCGCCAATTGAAGATGATCGCCTGCTGGGGCACGAAGCGGCTTTCGCCGCCGCTTTGGAGATGCGTCCGGATCTGATTTTCTTCGTCACTGACGGTTCCCTAAATCGCCGGGAGCGGAAGGTCGGAGGGGGATTTCGCTATCCCAAGATCTCTTTCGACGCTCTGGCTCGTTTCGTGGATGAGGCTCTGGTCGCCTCCGGTTTGAACCCGCGTCTGCATTTTATCGGTTTCGCCCTGGGCGAGACGGAGCGGGAGGGGTTGACTCGTCTGGCCAGTCGCTACGGGGGCGGTTTGCGGGAGTTTTAGGCTTCAGGTTTGGGCGAGCGTAGATTGCCAGAGCTGGGTCTCGCCGGGATGGCCGTGCAGGTCGAGCATCCGGGCTATCGTTTCCAGCGTCGGCTCCTCGACCTGGTGTTTCGGATCTCCAGGCAGATCCGGCAAGGCGGCCCGAGTGAGGGCCCAGCATGCCCAGGAGCGCCACTTGCGTTGCTCGATGCGCGGCGCTCCCAAGCGGTCGGCGTAGTGTTGGAAGTGCACTCGCGGATTGCCCAGAAAAGCGTCGGCGGGGGCGGCTTTGAGCAGCTGGAGCAGGGCGAGGTAGGGCAGGGGCCATTTGCGCAGGACCGCTTCATGGCCTTGCAGCTCGGCTCCCCAGGCCCGGTCGAGGCAGAGGATCGCCCGCGCTGGAAGGCGTTGCAGCCAAAGGTGTTGTCCGTACCGAAGGCAGGTGAGGTAGAAGGCTTCGCGGCGCTGGTCCTGGCGAAATCGGTTGAGCGAGCGCCAGCTCATTTCCGGCTCGGGCGCGGGCAGGGAAGGGATCGGCTGCAAGGGTGAAAGGCTGTCCATGGTGGAAATCGCTAGGCGTTGCTGCGGAGCTTGGAGCTGCGCTTTGAAAGGATTTTTATGGCTGGCTGGATCAAAGTGGAAAAGGCGCAATGATTTGTTGCAAGGGCGTAAACTTTTCCCGTAGGTGGTGTCTCAAATTTTCGCCTGTCCTGAGCCTTTGGGACGAGCGAACTATCGACTATCAACCTTACGCTCCGCTTCCTTTGAATAACCTCCACCCTGTTTTGCAGATGAGTTTACGCTTTGTTCGATCGCGAACCGGGCGTTTGGCGGCCGAGCGCGCAGATCGATCCGAACGGAAAGACCGTTCTTCGACTTAAAGAGGCACCAAAGATGAGCGATCCTATCAGGCACGAGTGCGGCATTGCCCAAGTACGGTTGAAAAAACCGCTGGAATACTACCAGGAAAAATACGGCACGCCGCTCTGGGGGTTTTATAAGCTGTTTCTTCTCATGGAGAAGCAGCGTAACAGAGGACAGGACGGAGCGGGCGTAGCCGCGGTCAAGTTCGACATGCCCGCCGGCGAGCCTTACATGTTTCGCGAGCGCAGCGTGAAGAGCAACGCTCTGGACAAGATCTTCAAGGACACCATCAAGCAGTACCAGAAGCTGATCCGCAACAGCGACATCCTTCCGGACTACGTTCCCTCCATCAAACAGAAGTTCGACTTCTGCGCCGAGCTCTACATGGGGCACCTGCGCTACGGCACCTCGGGCGGCTACTCGCTCAGCGTATGCCATCCGTTTTTCCGCCGCAGCAGCTGGCCCACCAAGAATCTGATCCTCGCGGGCAACTTCAACATGACCAATACCAACGAGCTCAACGAGAGCTTGATCGCCATTGGCCAGCACCCGATTTTCGCCACCGATACTCAGGCCTTGCTAGAGAAGGTCGGCTTCCATCTCGACGAGGCTCACGACAACCTCTACCGCTACCTGCGCGACGAGGGCTTCAGCAACGAGGAGATTTCCGAGCGCATCTTGACCGGCATCGACCTGCCCAAGGTCTTCCGCAAGTCGGCCGAGTCCTGGGATGGTGGATACGCCCTGATCGGAGCGATCGGAAACGGGGACAGCTTCATCCTGCGCGACCCGTTGGGCATTCGCCCGGCTCACTATTTCGAGGACGACGAGGTATTCGCCGCCGCGTCGGAACGCGCTCCGCTGATGACCATCTTCGACAAGGCGATCGACGACATCAAAGAAGTGCCGCCGGGCCATATCATCGTGATGAAGAAAAACGGCGATGTGCTCAACGAGGCGTTTCGCGAGCCCGAACCCGAACGGGCTCAATGCTCCTTCGAGCGCATCTACTTCTCCCGTGGCAACGACGCGGACATCTACCGCGAGCGCAAGGCCTTGGGAGCTGGCTTGTGCGAGCAGATCATGAAGGGGATCGATCGCGATCTGGAAAACACCGTGATCAGCTTCGTGCCGAACACCTCCGAAGTGGCGTACTTCGGTGTGCTGGAGGAGCTTCGCATGATCCGTCGCCAGGAGGTCAAGGACGAGATCCTGGCCGCGGTGGCCAAGGGCGAGCTTGACCAGGCGAAGCTCGACGATCTGGTGATGCGCAACTGGCCGCGCGGCGAGAAGATCGCTCACAAGGACCAGAAGCTGCGCACCTTCATATCGACCGAGGACTCGCGCAACGAAATGGCATCGCACGTGTACGACGTGACCTACGGCATCGTGACCCCGAAAGACAATCTGGTCTGCATCGACGATTCCATCGTTCGCGGCACCACTCTGCGCAAGTCGGTGCTGAAAATCCTCAGCAGCTTGGATCCCAAGAAGATCATCATCGCCTCCACCGCCCCGCAGATTCGCTACCCGGACTGCTACGGCATCGATATGTCCGAGCTCGGCAAGTTCATCGCCTTCGAGGCAGCCATTTCCTTGCTGAAGGAAAAGGGCAAGGCTGATCTGATCGCCGAGGTCTACCGCAAGTGCATCGACAGCGAAAAAGGGCTCGCCCCGGCCAACGTCAACTACGTTCAGGAGATCTATAAGCCCTTCGCCGACGAGGAGATTTCGGCCAAGATCGCTCAATTGGTGTATCCGCAGGACGTGGATTGGAACGGCGAGCTGCAGGTGATCTACCAGACGGTGGACAACCTGCAAAAGGCCTTGCCCAACCACAAGGGCGACTGGTACTTCACTGGAAATTTCCCCACTCCCGGAGGCTATCAGGTGGTGAACCGCGCCTTCATCAACTACTACGAAAAATCCAAGGGCCGCTCTTATTAGCCGCCTGCTAGGAGCCCTCCTTTCCTCCGTCCACAAAAAGCCAATACACTCCATTCTGTTTCTCACATGGCAGCAAAAAAGAAGACCAAAGCCTACGCTCAAGCAGGCGTGAATATCGACCTAGCGGACCGCATGAAAGGCGGTTTGAAGGAATCACTGAAAAGCGCCTCGCGTCCGGAAGTGCTCGGCGCTGTCGGCGGCTTTGGCGGGTTGTTCGACCTTTCGAAGTCTAAGTACAAGGAGCCTGTTCTTGTAAGCAGTATCGACGGAGTGGGTACGAAGCTCAAAATCGCTTTCGAATCCGGCAAGCACAAGAGCGTGGGCATGGATATCGTAAACCACTGCATCGACGACATTTCCGTTATCGGGGCGGAGCCTTTGTTCTTCCTGGACTACCTGGGGCTGGGAAAACTCGAGCCAAAGGTCTTCAAGCAGATCCTCGCTGGCATTTCCGAAGCGTGCGCCGGGGCGAACTGCGCTTTGATCGGCGGGGAAACCGCACAGCTGCCCGATATGTATTCTGTGGGTGAATACGATATTGCTGGCGTGATCATCGGCATCGCCGAGAAGAAGAAGATGCTCTCTGGATCCACCATTCGCCCGGGCGACGTGGTGATCGGGTTGCCGTCCAATGGACTGCACACCAACGGCTACACCTTGGCTCGCAAGGTCATTTTCGAGAAGGCCAAGCTTGGTCTGAAGGACAAGGTGCCGGGAACGCGTCAGTCCATAGAGAAGGCGTTGATGGCTCCGCATACCAACTACGCTCCCTTGCTTCAGCCCCTGCTGGCCAAGTTCAACGCCGGCGCCTCATCGAAGGTGCGCAAGGGCAACGCGGTTTTCGGCATCGCCCACATCACTGGCGGAGGCTTCACCGGAAACATCCCGCGCATCCTGCCGGACAAGGTGGACATCGAAATCGACACCACCACCTGGGAGCCCCTGCCGATCTTCAAGCTCATCGAGGAACAGGGCGGCATCGACTTCGAGGAGATGTACGAGGTCTTCAACATGGGCATCGGCATGACGCTGATGGTGGACAAGAAGCAGGCCGACGAGGTGCTGGCCTATTGCCAGGCCAACGGCTGCGATGCGGTGGCGATCGGCCAGGCAGTGAAGGGAAGCGGCAAGGTCAGTCTGAAGCGCTAGACCGTTTTCCAAGCCGGACGAATTCTCAAACCGCTGCTGTCGAGGCAGCGGTTTTTTGTCGCCGCCCTGCGGAGCTGATTGGTTTAGCGGCCCGTATCCGGCCGCTTTCGGCGTATTGAAGGTCGCCGCGTCGAGGCAACACGCCATGATGGCGGGTCAGCGACCCGCCCTACAGGAGGTCGCTCGTTTTGAATGAGCAATTGAACGCCCCGCTGCTTGCGGCGCGGAGGTCGAATGGTTGTTGCACCTATTTCTTGCTCGATTGGTCCTAGTTGATAGTTTCTGCATGATGAACGCGTCGAGACGGATCTGGGTTTTGTGTTTCCTGCTGCTCGCAGGTTTTCTATCCGCCTGCGGGATGAAGAAGGACTACGAGGTCGGCGGAGCGGAGGCCTTGTCGGACGAAAACGCAGACGCTTCGGTCGTGTATCGCGTGATCGAGTATCCAGTCACAGAATACGAATTGGATTATCTGCAGCAGGCGATGGACCGTCTGCAAGGCGTCGTCCCGAATCACCCTGAGATCTGGTCCAGCATTCAGTCGTCCGACGATCCCGTCGCGGCTGCCCAGCGAAATGCGGTTTGGAAGGACGCTGAGCTCAACGGGGAAGACGTGCTGGCGGTGACCATGAAGCTGACCTTTCTGAGAGAGTTTAGCGACCAGCGGGGCGAGACGGAAGGCTTGCGCGAAAACCTGCGATGGCTGGAGGGACGTTTGAAGGATCGGCCGGAAGACGAGGAGCTGAGCTCGGCCGCTCAGGGAATTCGGCAGCTCATCAAGGCCATCGAGATCCTGGAGCGGAGTGGCTCCTTCGATTTTTACGTCCGGAATCAGGAGGCTATGGACGCGGCGCTTGACCGCTTTCGCTCCATCGGCGAACAATAGTGGGAAACGTAAAACGCATATGCTCGTACACACTGTATTATTCAATCTCACCCCAGGAATGTCCGAGGAGCAGGTGGCTGCTTTCGAAAAGGACCTCAACGCCCTCGCGACCATCGAGGCGGCGGATCAATGCTACGTCGGCAAGGTGGCCGACACGGCCAAGCGCCCGGTGGTGCAGACGGATTGGGACTACATGCTGACCGTTATCCTCAAAGACGTGGCGGCCCATGACGTTTATCAGGACCACCCCACGCATCATCGTTTCATCGCCAATCAGAAGCAGTTTTTCGCCCAGGTTCGGGTGTTCGACGCGGACTAGTCGCCTAGCGCCCGCTCGCTTTGCTCGCCGGAAATCCAAGCGGCATTTCGAAAAGACCTCGTTTTGCGACCCGTTATCCAGTTCGTGGATACCGGGTTTTTCTGTGACATCAGGGTGAAATGGGCGAGGGAGCTGGGGATCGCACCTTGACAGCGGAAGGCTCGCTCGTAGAAAGTAAGCTTCCATGGAAGCTGCCCTCACGGAGCCGGTGCTTGTTTTAAACCGGTTATGGCAAGCGGTGAATGTGATCGCCGCTAAGCGGGCCTTTTCGCTCATCTCGAGCGGCCACGCGCAAGTCGTCCATGCCGAAGACGAGAGTTTCGAAGTCTTCAGCATGATGGATTGGGTCGATTTTTCGCGCCACAATCCACCTGCCAGCGAACTGGAAGTTGTCAGAACCATCCGGCACCCGATCCGTGTGCCGAAGGTGATTTTGCTCTCTGTGTTCGATCGCGTTCCCAAGAAGGAGATCAAGCTCACCCGGAGAAACGTCTTCGAACGCGACAAGTACACCTGTCAGTATTGCGCCAAGAAACTGCCTTCGGAGGACCTCAACCTAGACCACGTGATCCCGCGCCACTACGGCGGCAAGACCACTTGGGAAAACATCGTCTGTTCCTGCGTGAGCTGCAACTCGCGCAAGTCCAACCGCCTGCCGCACGAAGCCAAGATGCACCTGATCCGCAAGCCCTCGGTGCCGAAGTGGCGACCGGTGATCAGCTTGGCGGCCCGCGGTCGCAAGAAGGAAGCCTGGAAGCATTTCCTCGACGTCGCCTACTGGAACGTCGAGCTGGAGCGCTGAAGTCGCTCCGCCCTCGGAAATCCGAAGGCGCTGCGGACTGGCTAGCTCGAGGAGGCGGCTACAAGAAAAGCGCGACCTGAGACAGGCCGCGCTGGGGGGAAATGGCAATCGCTAGCTCGGTGCCGGGTTACTTCGCCTTCACCTTCGCCGCGAATCCGCCGTTCGCTCGCAGCGTTATGGTGAGCTGCTTTCCGGAAAGATCGCGCCTTTCCATCTCGTCGCCCTCGACGGCGTCGGTGATGAGGGTGCCCGTTCCGGTCCCAGGCAGCGTTACGGAAATGGTCTTTTCCTGGTCCTCGCCGTTGATGGCGCCGATGTACCAGCTTTCGCCGGCTCGGCGGGCGATGACCACGGTCTTGCCGGGATCGCCCAGCAGCAGCTGGCTCTCGTCCCAGGAGACTGGCACTTCGCGAAGGTATTGCTTGGCGTATTCAGGAACCTGTGACATGCCTTCGGGCGTCTCCGCGTAGTGCTGGATGCCACTGAGAAAGAGCACCGGCAGGGCGAGCTCGAATGTGTCTGTGGTGCGACGCTCGATGTTTGGGATTTCCCCCAGCACGGTTGGGGTGAAGTCCATCGGATCGAAGAGATTGCGGGTGAACGGGATCAGAGCGCTGTGGCTGGGCTGAAGATCGGCGTTTCCTTGGTCGAAGGTGATGAACTCCTGTCCCTTGATGGACTCCATGGTCATCAAGTGCGGGTAGGTACGGTGCCAGCCGCGCGGCAGTGTGCAGCCGTGGAAGTTCACCGCGATCCGCGCTTCCGCGGTATCCTGGAGGATCTCGTGGTAGTACTGGATATTGGATTGTCCGTCGCCGCCGAAAAAGTCCACCTTGACCCCAGCCACTCCCATGGCGCTGATGCGCGCGAGCTCCTTTCTGCGGGTTTCGCGATCGATCATCTGGAAGGCGGGAGTCATGTGGGTGGAATCGTTCCAGCTGCCGGCGGAGTTGTACCACAGGAGGATCTTCACCCCTTTGCCGGCCGCGTAGTCGACGAGTTCCTCTATCTTCTCGTATCCGATCCGATGGTCCCAGCCGGAATCGATCAGGCAGTACTCCCAGCCCATTTCGGCTGCGTAGTCGATGAACTCGACTTGCGTCGGGTAGACCGTGAAGTCGTCCTTGAGCAACACCCAACTCCAGGAGGCCCGTCCCGGCTCGACCCAGGAGAAATCTCCCTCGATGGCGGGCGAGGCGAGGTCGGTCACCAGAGTGGATTCGATCAGCGTATCCAGATTTCCCAGCGCGATGACGCGCCAAGGCGATTTCCAAAGGCCGGCGCCTTGGGGATTGAGCTCGCCGTTTCTGATGATCTCTTCGCTTTGGGGAAAGCCCACTTTGTATTCGCCGTCGGGCGCGTGCTGGCGAAGTCGGGTGCCGCAATAGTCCGGTCCGAGGTCGGATTCGCTGATGGAGACCCAGATCTCGCCCACCTTGAACAGAGCCGGGTAGACCCAGCCGGACTCCCAAGGAGCGGGCGTACCGACGGGGATATCCATCTGGTAGTGCTCTTCGTAGGACGGGTTGGTGCGAGCGAAACCGGTCTTGGCGAGGGACATGGGCTGCATCCACGCTCGGGCATGCGTCGGAAAGTTGAAGGACGTCACCTCCTCCGTCATGTGACGCAGGGGAGCGGATTCGTCCGGAAAAACGTAGCGGAAGGCGACGCCATCGTCGGAGATCTGGAAAACCACCTGCAGGGCCTCGCCCTGGGCGTTTTCCAAAGCGAGCGCTCGACGGTTCGCTAGGTAGTCGATGCTCGATTGCTTGCCGTGCTTGAGACGATAGCTGTCTTTGACCGTTTCGGAGACGCCGCTCGATATCAGCGAGAGATCGCGGGAGAAGTCGCCCTCCTGCAGAATCACTCCGAGATCGGAGGGCTCGAGGACCTGGACGCCGTCCACTTCGATCGTGTAGGATAGGAGTCCCTCTTCGAGGGTGACCACGCAGTCGATCTGGCCGTTCGGGCTTTCGAGGGTGATCGATTCGGCAGGCAAGGAAGCCATGCCGAGGGAAAGGGCGGCCGACAGCGCCGCGGAGCGTAGGATGGAAGACTTCATGGGGCGAAGGGGTTGGTTAGTAATTGGGTGTCGACACTCTTGGGGGAGTGGGACGGAGGTCAAAGACGCCAAAATTTTACGGTAAAAGGAGATCTGGCCTCGGTTTGCTTTCCCGTGGCGGGACGCCGAAGGGAGTCGCTCAGCGGCGGTGGTTCCAGTCTTCGGAGTCGAACTGGTCGGTGAGGGCTTCCTCTTCGCTGGGAGCCCAGCTGGGCGAGCTGACGTATTCGACTTCCGCTCCCATCAGGGTCGCCAGTTCGATCACCAGATCGTTGTAGAAGCGATCCCATGAAAGGTTGGGCACCAGGGGCTTCCAGATCGAGCCCTGCATGAGAAAGCCGTTTTTGGTGCGCTTCTGGGCGGCTCCGGCGATCTTGCTCGGCAGGTTTTTCAGCACCACGTCGTAGAGTTCGGCTTTGTTGAAGCAGACGCTCGGGGCGTTGTCGTCCGGGGTGTTGAGGTTGAGCTCCACGTTCATGCCTTGGGCCGTCATGGCGTTCACGATGCATTGATGAACATCGCGGTAGGTGTCGATGGGCTGGCCTTTGGCGAGTGGATGGCTACCTGGGATGACCAGCGTGTAGGTCCAGTCTTCGATATGGTTCACCACCCCGCCGCCGGTCGGACGGCGGATGACGTCGGCGCTCAGGTCCTGTACCTCGGAGCTGACGTAGGACATGCGCTGGCTCAAGCCGAAGGTGTAGGACGGGCGGGTCCAGTTGTAGTGGCGAAAACGGATGGCTTCGGCGGGCTGGTAGCGTTGCAGCAGCAGGAAGTCGAAGGCCATGTTTTGGGCGGCCGTTGCGGTGGAGTCGGGGATTACGTGGAAAGGATGCGCCATCTCGATTGCGGTACAGTTAAGGAAACTGCAGAGAGGTCAATGCTAGGAGTGAGGGGGCGCCGGGCCCAGCCATGGCGCGAAAGCTACTTAGTTGGAGCGCGTTGGAAGCCGACGAAGACATCCAAGGAGCTTTCTTGAAGAAAGTCGATCAGCTGCTGGTCGAGCTCTACCAGGCGCTGGTGCAGCGGGCAGGGGGCGGCGGAGTCGCAGCTGTTTTTTCCGAAGGGACAATAGACGCGCTCGGTGAGCTTCTCGAACTGGCAGACGATCTCGTAGAGGGAGATTTCCTGCGGAGGGCGGGCCAGCCAGTAGCCGCCAGTGGGCCCCGGGGCGCCTTTGACCAGGTCGCATTGGGACAGGGATACCAGCAGCTTGGCCACGTTGGGCTGCGGCAGGTCGCGGGCTTTGGCGATATCCTTGGAGGAGAGACGAGTTTCGCCGCCGTCGTAGACTTCTGCGAGGCGGCTCATGGCCATGATGGCGTTTTGGGAGGTTCTTCCGTATTTAAGCACTGTTGTCTTTGTCCTTTGCTAGCGACACCTCGCCGGAGAAAATCGGCATGGCGACGCGGATCGCCAAGGTGTAGATCATGAGCCCAGCAGCCCAGATGCCAGCCGAGATGCGCCATTCGATGCCGTTGGGCGTGTATTCGACGATCTCGTGCAGAGTGGAGGGAATGAAGCCTGGGATGATCAGCCCCATGCCTTTTTCTATCCAGATGCCGGCGAAGGCCAGGGCGCAGGCGGTGGTAAGCATGATCGGGTGCTTGGTGACCTTGGGGCAAAGCAGCAGCAGGGCCGCCACCACGGTGATGGCTATGGAGGACCAGATCCAGGGCACTAGGGCGTTGTGCCCGTGCAGTCCGAAGTAGAGGTAGCGGGCAGAGGCGGTGTGAGCCCCGCCGGTGTAGAATTCGGTGAAGATCTCCGAGGCCAGCATGAGAAGATTTATCAGGATGGTGATCCGCATGATGTTTACCAGGATGCGGATGGCTCCGTCGCCCACCTTGTAGGAGCTGAGGTAGCGAATGGCTTCCAGGGCCAGGATGATGAAGGCGGGACCGGAAACGAAGGCGGAGGTGAGGAAGCGCGGGGCGAGCAGGGCGGTGTTCCAGAAGGGGCGTCCTCCGAGGCCCTGGTAGAGGAAGGCGGTGACGGTGTGGATGGAGATGGCCCAGCCGATGGAGAGGAAGACGAAGGGGATGTAGAACTTGGGATTGGGGCGGCGGCCGCGATAGCGTTGATAGAGCAGATAGCCGCAGATGTGCAGGTTGATCAGCAGGTAGCCGTTGAGCACGATGACGTCCCAGGTCAGCATGGAGATGGGGAAATGAAACTTTCCGATGCCCGGGATCATGTGCCAGAAGCGATCCGGGCGACCGAGATCGACCACCACGAAGGCGATGCACATGAAGATGGCGGCGATGGCTAGCAGTTCCCCGATGATAACCACGTCGTGCATGTCGTCGTCATGATAGAGGTAGGCGGGGATGACCATCATGACGCCGCCTGCGGCCAGTCCCACCATGAAGGTGAAGTTGGCGATGTAGAGGCCCCAGGAGACATGGTCGGACATGTTGGTCACCACCATGCCTTGGGAAACTTGAGTCGCCCAGGCGTTGAGGCCGACGAGGGCGACCGCGGAGAGGAAGATCATCCAGGCGTAGAAGAGCCAGTTGCCCTCGGTGCTCATGACGGCGATGCGCCAGAGGAATCGCGGGTAGCTGACGAGGTGCCTTTCTCCGGCGGAGGCGGGGGAGGGTGCGGTCTTACTCATCGAAGAAATAGTAGAAGCTGGGTTTGGTGCCGAGTTCTTCCTTGAGCACGAAAACGCGTTTGTTTTCGAGCACCCAGCGGATCTCGGAATCGGGGTCGAGAATGTTGCCGAAGACGCGGGCTCCGGTGGGGCAGGCCTCCAGGCAGGCTGGCAAGCGGCCTTCGCGGGTGCGGTGCAGGCAGAAGGTGCACTTTTCCATCACGCCTTGCGGGCGAATGCGGTTGGAGAGGTAGCCCTGCTGCGGGTTGATCTCTTCCGCGGGAATCTGGGGCTTGGTCCAGTTGAAGCGGCGGGCGTGGTAGGGGCAGGCGGCTTCGCAATAGCGGCAGCCGATGCACCAGTTGTAGTCCACCGCCACGATGCCGTCCTTTTCCTTCCAGGTTGCCTCCACGGGGCAAACGTCCACGCAAGGCGGGGCGTCGCACTGCTGGCATTGCACTGGCATGTAGAAGGAGTCGGACTTGGGTACCGGGCCCTTGTAGTCGACCTTGCCCTGCTCCATGTCCAGCGAGCCCTTTTTCATCTCCAGCACGCGAATGTAGGAGTTGCCGCTCGGGCGGTCGTGATTGTTTTCCAGATGGCAGGCTTGGGCGCACTTTCGGCAGCCCACGCAGATGGAGAGGTTCAAGGCGTAGGCGAACTTCACGCCTTCCTGCGGTTTCGGGTCGGAGATCTCCACCTCGGCCCCGTACTGCTCCTTGGTTTCCGCCTGCAGGCGGGCCAGGATTTTTTGCATCTGCTCGGGAGTGAGCTCCTGGTAGTGCTTTTGCAGAAATTCGTCCACCGATTGCTCGGCAGTCCAGGTGGTGATGGGGGCGATGGCCTTGGCGAAGGCGGCCGCTCCCAAAGTGGCTCCGATGCCTTTGACCGCGGTCCGGCGACTGATGCCGGAGGATTTCTTTTGATCTGTCATGCCGTTTGGGAGATTAGGGGTGAGCGCTCGAGGGGCGGGTTGACTGGGCTTTTTTGATCAGGTCGAGAGGCGGGAAGACCGGCATCAGCTGGGGATAAGCGGGCGAGTGGGCGTCGTGGCAAACGGTGCAGGCGTTTCGCGTGCGCGGTCCGCGGCTGAGATCCCAGTAGCCGTTCATGCCGCCGTGAGAGCCGTTTTTGTAGTCGCGATACTGAGGCCCGTGGCATTGGGCGCAGAGCTGCATGGCGTTTTCGAAAGGCACAGAGCGCCCGTCCGCCAGACGCAGCTCGTCGTAGTTGTCGGCATTGTGGCAGCTCAGGCAGCTCAGCTCGCCATGCTGCTTTTGCAGGCCTTGGTGAAATTCATCCAATCCGCTCGCGCTTTGTTGAAACAGCTCCGGCTCCCGCGTGCTGTGGCAAGTGGAGCAGGCGATCTCCACCGGCTTGCCGCTCTGGTCGAGGTCGGCCAGCACGGTCGGGGTGCGAGGAGCTCCCAGGATTTCCACAGGGTGCTGATCGGCGGGGTCGGGGGAAAGGCGGGGGTGTTCGGCCGCGACTGCGTCATGAAATGAGGCGAACGATTGTTGGTAGATCCACCAGCCGAGGGCGACAATCGTGACGCCAATGCAGGCCGCAGCGGCCGCGATAAAGCGAGAGGTATTCATGTCTCACTGTGATAGATGCGAGCATCGAAAAGGAATTCAAGACTAAAAGGTATTTAAATATTGATTTCTTGGATTTCCTCGCTTTGATGGCCTATGAACATGAGCTCTCGCCCTTGGCAAACCCCTCTCAGCAGCTTGGTCGTTACCCTGTCCCGCGACCCGGATCTGGCCCGTTTGGCGCTTGATCGCATTCGCGACAAGCGGGGCCTGACGCTTGGCGAGCTGGAAGGGCAGTACCTGCCTCTCGTAATAGAAGACGCGGACGCCCGCCCGATCCATCGCTGGCTGGAAGCCCTGCCGGGGGTGGAGAATGTGGACGTGGTTTTCTGCGCTTTCGACTCCGAGTCCGCTCATATCAACCCCTAATCCCCAGCTGCCCATGAGCATCGATAGACGTCACTTCCTGAAAACTTCCGCTATGGCGGCCGCGGTCGCCGCGGCTCGGCAACGGGCCTTCGGCAAATATGAGAACACCGAGTTGGACGCGACTGCTTCCGGAGACGGAGTGGTGTGGGACAAGGCTCCCTGTCGCTTTTGTGGCACCGGCTGCCATGTCCGCGTCGGGGTGAAGGACGATAAGGTGGTCGCCATCCAAGGCGAGCAGCTGGCGGAGGTGAACAAAGGCCTGCTTTGCGTGAAAGGCTACCACGTGGGCGGCATTCTCTATGGCAAGGATCGTCTGAAGCAGCCCATGCTGCGCAAAAACGGAAAACTGGAGCCGATCTCCTGGGACGAGGCCATCGATGTCATTGCTGAGCGGATACAGGAAAATCCGATCGAGTTCGCCATCTACGGCAGCGGACAGTGGACCATCCCCGAAGGCTACGCGGCTCAGAAGCTGATCAAAGGCGGACTTTCCAACAACCACATTGATCCCAACGCCCGGCTTTGCATGGCCTCCGCGGTGACAGGCTATCTCTCGACGCATGGGGTGGACGAACCGGCCGGCTGCTACACCGACCTGGACGAGTGCGATGTGCTCATCATGTGGGGCAACAATCCGGCAGAGATGCACCCGGTGCTTTTCTCGAGGGTGATCGACCGTCGCTCCAAAGGGGAAAAGGTCATGCTGATCGACATCGGCACCCGCCGTACCCGCACCACGGAGTATTGCGACGAGTACATGGAGTTTCGTCCCAACTCGGACCTCGCCATCGCCAACGGCATTGCCCACTTGCTCATCGAACGCGGCACCTATGACAAGGAGTTCGTTGAGCGTTTTTGTAATTTCAGAAAGGATACGGAGAAGGCGTCCCTCATGGGACAGGCTAGCACCTTCGAAGAGTACGCCGAGCTGCTCAAGCCCTACACTCCCGAATACGTGGAGAAGATTTCCGGCGTGCCGGCGGAAAAAATTCGTCTGCTGGCCGACCTCTTCGGTCGCCGCGACCTGCGCATCACCAGCCTCTGGTGCATGGGCGTGAACCAGCACACCCGCGGCACCAACATGAACCGTCTATTGCATGGCATCCACATGCTGAGCGGACATTTCGGCAAGCCCGGCGACGCCCCCACCAGCTTGACTGGCCAGCCTTCGGCCTGTGGCACCGCCCGCGAAGTGGGCACCTTGGCCCACGCTCTGCCCGGTGGACGCGTGGTGGCAAACGAGTCCCACCGCAAGGATTGCGAAGCGGTTTGGAACTTGCCCGAAGGCCGCATCAATCCCAAGCCCGGCTACCACACGGTGCTGATGTGGGAGAAGTTTTGCACACCTAGCAGCGAAGGAGGTGACGTAAGCACAATCTGGGTACAAGTGACTAATCCCGGCCATACGCTGCCGAACTTGAAGAAGCTCTTCACGGGAAAGCGGGACCTCGAGGACAAGTTTCTCATCGTCTCGGAAGTGTATCCAACTGCCACTACAGAGCTGGCCGACCTAGTGCTGCCAGCCGCTATGTGGGTAGAGAAAAATGGCATTTATGGAAACAGCGAACGCCGCACCCAGCAGTGGTTTAAGATGGTCAATCCGCCCGGCGAGGCCCGCGACGATACTTGGATGACGATCGCGGTGGCCCGCCGACTTTTCGAGCTCGGTCACGAAGGCATGAAGGACAAGGACGGAGAGTTCATCTTCAGCGTCAAGGACGAGTCCGGAGCGGAAGTCCCCATCTGGCAGTGGGAGCATTATTACGACCTAAACGTGGACAAGGTCCTTTTCGAGGAGTACCGCCAGCTTACCTTTCTCAAGCACAAGGACGTGGCTCCTTACGACGAGCTGGTCAAAGCCCGCGGCCTGCGCTGGCCGGTGGTGCAAAAGGAGGACGGAAGCTGGCAGGAGACGCCGTTCCGCTTCATGGAGTTTAGCGACAGCTATGTGGAGAAAGGCAAGGAGCTGCAGTTCTACCATTCGGTGACCAAGGACGATCGGGCTCAGATCTGGTTCTGTCCCTACGAGCCGGCTACCGAAGAGCCCGACAGCGCTTATCCCATGTGGCTCTGCACTGGTCGCGTGCTCGAGCATTGGCACACCGGCACCATGACGCGTCGCATCCCGCAGCTGCGAAACGCCATGCCGCACGCCTACGTGGAGATGCATCCCGACGATGCCGCGGCCCAGGGACTGGCCAACGGCGATTTGGCGGTGGTGGAAACGCGTCGCGGCCGCATCGAGCTGCCGGTCTGGCTGAATGGACGAGGACGTCCCCCGCGTGGCACTCTTTTCGTGCCCTTCTTCGACGAAAATTTGCTTATAAACGAGCTGACGCTCGGCGACATCGATCCGATTTCCAAAGAGCCAGACTACAAGAAATGCGCCGCGATGGTCTACAAACCCAATTCAAGCAAAGCACCCGCTTCTTCGCCAACCCTCTAGCCTGTCATGAGCGATTCGCCAAAACTGAAAGCGCGGTCGACCAAGGCGACGAGTCTAGTGGTCGCGGTGGTCTTCACCGTATCGGTCAGCGGCTTCTTCATGGGATTGCGACAGACGGTGCACGAGTCCGGCGTTTCGAACGAGCAGCCGAAGATCGTCCCTGCCCATGGCGACCACGAGCAAAGCGAGAGCCAAGCTCTGAGCGCTCCCAGCTATTGGGAGATACGCGACAGCAAGTTCAAGGTGAACCAGGAATGGAAGAGCCGGCTCAGCTCCTTGGACTCCAGTGGCAATCTCGCCAATCGCCAGCCTTATGACGAGCAGCTCCTGCGCCTGCGTCGCCAAGAGCGTCGGGCCTACGACGGGGCTCCGCCGGTGGTGCCGCACCCTATCGATCAGCATACTGCCGAAAGCTGCCTGCAGTGCCATAGCAAGGCCTTGCAGATCGGCAGCGTGGTAGCCCCTGCCATCAGCCACCCCGAGTACACCAGCTGCACCCAGTGCCATGTCTCCGGCAAAGGACTTGGCTCGCGCTGGAACGCGTCTACCTTCGATATGCATACTGGCAACGGCTTTGGCGGCTATCATCAGCCGGTGAAAGGCGAGCGAGCTTATCCGGACGCCCCGCCGACCATTCCGCATCAGGTGCACATGCGACAAAGCTGTATGAGCTGTCATGGAGAAATGGGTACGAGCCCTATCCGCACCAGTCACCCGGAACGTCAAAGCTGTACCCAGTGCCACGTGCCGGGGAGCGATGTGGATAAACGAAATTTCTCCGAATCGCCATTTCCTTTTTATCAAAAGCTATCGGAGGGCGAACCGGAGTCGTAGGGAGAAAACGATGACAGGCGCTTCGAAAATCTATTCGCGGCGAGATTTTTTCTCGTCGATCCTGCGCTTCTCTCAGCCAGAGCTTGAGGAGGAGAAGGACTGCGAACAGTCCGAGCAGGACTCGAACGTGGATCGGGTGGCCATCGTGCAAGGGCGCTTCTGTCTAGCCTACCAACACAGCTTTTGCTCGGTGTGCGTGGAGCGCTGTCCCGAGCCAGGGGCGATGATCAGCGAGCGCGGCATCCCGCGAGTGGTGGCCGACGCTTGCACTGGTTGCGGCGTTTGTAGCCAGGTGTGTCCCGCCCCGCGCAACGCGATCTTGCTGACCAGAAAGCCGGCCGTGGCCTAAAAGGCTGCGTCGTCAAATAACCAATACGAAACGGAAAGAAGGATTTTCTATGAGCGAAACGACCCCGCTGCCGGAACTGCATCAAAGCCACATGGACTCGGAAACGCTGGCCGCGTACTTTCGCGACTTGGAAGCCTGCGCGGAGATTTTCGCGGTGATTCCCAAAATGGGCCAGGGCTACGTGGCGCCGCAGGAGGTGGATTTGAGACTAGGCAAGTCGCTACTGGAGTCGGGAGCTTTGCTTGGGCTGCAGATTCGCTATCGCTTCGATGGATCGGAGTGGTGGGACACCTTGATCGCTCGCGGTGGACAGATCCGTATCACCCGCATCGAGCAGACCTTTCAGTAGGCTGCTCGGCCCGAGCGTCAGGCGCTGGCCCTTTGCCGTTGGAGAACGTACTACGCGAGGTCGAGATCGATAGGCGAGTCGAAGCCGTCGTCCTCGCCGCGCTTTTCTTTTCCAGGGATTGTAGCGGGCTTGCTGTCCGTGCCGTCCAGCGATTCTCCCTGTTCCTTTAGCAGATTGAGCGAGGGCAAGTGACCATCCGCGGCGGCTTGCTTCAGCAGTTCGATAGCCTTTTCCCGGCCGAGCGGCTCGTAGTTGCCATCGAAATACTGGGAAGCGGCCAGGTAGCGGGCTTCGTCCAGTCGTCGAGCGCTTTTGAGAATCCATTGCCAGCCCGCCTCCGGGTTCGGGGCGACGTTTTGGCCTTTGACCAGTCGTTTTCCCAGCTCGAGCTGAGCTTCCGCATGGTTTCCCTCAGCCGCGATTTGCAGCCAGACGATGCCGTCCTCAGGGCTAGTCTTTCGAATGAGGTCGCCCTTGAGAAGGATACGGGCGATCTGGAAGCAGGCGTCGTAGGCTCCGTCTCGGGTGAACTCCTCGCTGTAGCTGGTGATAGGGGCTGAGGAGAGTTTGACGGTTTCGCTGTTGTAGTAGCGATCGAAGTCCGCTCCGAGGCCGCGCTTGAGGGGAGCTCCGATTTCCTGAGCGGCCCGGAGGAATTTAGCGTAGGCCTTTTTCGGGTTTTGCTTCAAGCCGCGTCCTTCCATGTTGAGGATGCCGAGCTGGTATCCGGCGAGTGGGTACGAGCCGGATATCTCGAGATTTCTGAGAAGCGACAGGCCGCGGTTGGGATTGTAGAGCTCGCTCTTCGGATCGAGATGCAGCTGGGCGAGGCGGTAGTTGGTATCGTCGTCGCCGTAGTAGAACAGTTCGTTGGAACGCGAGTAGTAGGCCATGGCGAGGGTGAGGTTTTTCTCCACCCCTTTGCCTTCTCGATAGCAGTCGCCGATTTGCAGCAGGGCGTCGGAAACCTTGTTGTCTCCGGCTTCTTCCCAGTAGGGGATGGCCTCTTCCCAGGCGGCTTGGCCGAGCTTGCCGCTGGCCAGCACGTTGCCGATGCAGTAGCTCGCGTAGAGGGATCCGTATTCGTCCGCCTTCTGGTAGAGTCGGTAGGCTTCGGCGGGATCGGACTCTACGCCTAGACCGAACTCGTAGGCCATGCCAAGGTTCAGGGTGCCGATGGCATCTTCTTGCTCGGCCGCTTGTCGAAAGTAGGAAACGGCTTGGGCGTAGTCGACTGGCACCGCGTGGCCGTCGCGGTAGAATTCTCCCAGCTTGTTGATCGCGGGCAAGTGCTCGAGGGCGGCGGCTTGCTGATAGCGCTCTAAGGCCAGATTGTAGCGGCTGGAGCTCTCGGCCTTTTTTCCTTGGTAGTGGATGGCGGGCGGGTAGCCGCTATCGGCGGCGGCTTGGATGGCCTTGTCCTCCTCGGTCGCTTCCCAGAGCAGTCGGGTATCGTTGGCGATGTAGACGCCGTAGAAGAAGCGAGCCTGCACGTTGCCCAGATCGGCCGCCCGTTGTATCATATTTTTGGCGACAGTATAGTTTCGCTCCACGCCGAAGCCGAAGAGGGTGCGTCGACCCAGGCAATAGAGCGCGTCGGGGTCGACTTGGTCCGCTTTTTCCTTCACTAGCTCCAAGGCGGCTTTGGCCGAGTAGATCTGGGCCTTCTCAAGTTTCCCTTTGTGGTAGATCGCTGGATACCAGCTGTCGTTGGCAGCTTGCTCACACAGTTTTTCGGCCCGTTCGGGATCGGCGGGTCCTCCCTGTCCTTGGGCCAGCATGACTGCCAGATTGAAGCAAGCCAGGCTGCTGCGGCGGTAGGCGCTCTCGTATAGTTCGCGAGCGGCGGCATGGTCTTGCGAGGTGCCCAGCCCGAGGTAGTAGAGGTTTGCCAGGCGAGCGCAAGCGGCTGGATTGTCGGGAGTGGCGACGGGACGCAGCCAGGTGAAGGCTTGCTCTGGGTCGTAGAGCTTTTCGTCGTCCAGCAGGGTCATTCCGAAGTTGGTCTGCATCTTGACGATTTGCTCTGACATCTCGTCTTCGTAGAGGGTGACCAGGCTTTTGACGGCCTCGCGCAGGGACTCGCGGTGCATGCCTTGGAAGAGCACGGGGTTGAAGGAGTTGTGCAGTTCGTTGACGGACGCCAGCTTGTAGCGTTCGAGGAGTTCGAGGGAGCGCTGCTGGTCTTGTCCTACACCTTCTCCCTTGGCGTAGCGGATGGCTAGCAGCATGGCGGCACGCGGCTGGTTGAGCTCGTTCGCTTTCAGCAGCATTTGCACCGCTTTTTCCTCGTCGTGGCGGGAGTAGCTATCGTCATCGTAGATGAAGGACAGAAGCAGGTAGGCTTGAGCCCGGGCGTTGCGCACGGTGCCGAAGTCTTCGGGGCTGAGGTTGGTGGCGTTTTTAGCGTCGACCACTCTTTGAAAATAGCTGGCGGCTTTGTCGAGGTCGTGCCGGGTGCCGCGGCCCACGAGGTAGGAGTAGCCGGAGTTGTAGGCTCCTAGGGCGTCGCCTAAGTCAGCGGCCGCTTCGAAGCTGTGCAGGGCTTTGCGCGGGCTGGTGAAGAGTCCGTTTCCTTCCAAGTGCAGTAGGCCAAGGATGTTGTGAGCAGGGGCGAAATCTTGAGCGGCCGCTTTCTTGAGCTGGGACATGGCGCCCATGCGGTTTTTTGTCTCGCCGTCGATCCCGTAGAGCAGGCGGAGGGCTTTGTCGTAGCGCTCGGGGGCGGTCAGCTCCATATCGCCGTAGTCGAAATCCTGGCCGTGGGAGGCGGAGGAGAAAGCGAAGAGACTGAAAAGAAGAGCGGGGAAAAGAGGAGAGAGGAGGCGTATCACAGGGGCTTTATTACGTATTCCTCGCAGCGCGACAAGACGGAAGCGCGTAGTCGGAGGAGATGCGGGCCCGGCGCGTTCTAGAGAGAGTTGTACCAGGCCCGAAAGGGTTTGGGCACGATGAGAGAGTCGAGCTGGTCGACGAAGGCTTGGGGCTGGGTTTTGAGTTTTCCGCTCAGCGGGGTGAGGTCGAAGGCCAGGCTGGCCTGGCGATTGGCGAAGCGCGGATCGTCGCCGCGTTCCGCAGGGGCGATGAGCGACTCGGGCAGGCCGAAGTGCTTGCAGATGGCTTGGCCCATTTCGAAGCGGGAGAGCGGCTTGTCGCCGCCCCAGCTGTAGACGCCTTTTAGGTCGCTGCGCTCGCAGAGCTCCACCATGGCGTCGGCGGCGTTGTCGACCAGGCAAGGCTGGCGGAACTCGTCGGTGAAGAGGGTTGCGGTCTGGCCCCGGGACCAGGTTTGAAACAGACGCTCATGCAGGCTGCGGGTGCCGCTGGGGCTGTTTCCGTTGAGCAACGGCAGGCGCAGGGTGGTGGCGAACTCGGTGGCCAGATCGTGTACCCGTTTTTCGGATTCAAGCTTTTGGCGAGCGTATTCATTGATTGGATTCGGGGTGGAATCCCGGCGGTAGAGCGACTGCTTCCCATCGAAGACCTGTTCGGAGGAGATGTGGATGAAAGTGGCGAAAAGGTGGCGAGCCAGCAAGGCCAGTTTCTCAGGCAGGGCCACGTTTAGCTGGGCGCTTGTCTCGGGGTCGGACTCGCAGCTGGGAATCTCGGTGATAGCGGCGCAGTTCACGATGGCGTCGGGAAAGGTTTCCAGGACGAGGCTTTCCAGGGCGTTGAGGTCGCGCAGGTCGAGCTGGCGCTGGCTAGCCAGGCCGTCGACGGAGCCGGAGAATTGTCCTACGATTCCCAATACGTGGTGACCGCGTCGCTTAGCGGAGCGAGCGAAGGCGGATCCGAGAAGTCCTGAGGCGCCGGTGAGAAGGATTTTCATTTAGGAAAAGGGAGGGAGAAGAAGGGGTTACTTGAACATCTTGTGGTTGAGGTGCCACTCGATTTGCCAGGGGGTGGCTTGGGGGCCGGCTTTCAGACGAGAGAGGCAGAGGACGGAGGCCTTGGGGAAGACCACGCGTTGAAAACCGTCGTGTCCGGAAAGCAGCAGCGAAGCGAGGCAGGAGAGGTTTGGCTCGTGGCCTACGATCATGCAGCTGAGGCTGAGCTCGTGGGCCTGGGCGGCGATGCCGGCGGGGGAGTCGAAGGGAGCAAGGCCGTTTTTCTGGGTGAGGGGATGGGAGAGCTCCAGACCGTCCGCGATGAGACGGGCGGTTTCTTCGGCTCGGACCAGGCCGCTTTGCCAGATGCAGTCGATGCTGGGTTCGAGAGAGCTCAGGCCGCTGACTAGGCGACGGCATTGCTTTTCGCCTTTGGGGCTGAGCGGGCGAAGGGCGTCGCTAGGAGCGTCGTCGAGAGCGTGGGCGTGGCGGACGAGATAGAGGTGTTGGAGCATTTTGGAGTGGGGTATCCGCTGGGACGGCGGACGCTACCTTTCGAGGAGTTCTTGCATGCCTTGGGACATGGAGATGCGGGGGGAGTAGCCGAGGTCGCGTTTGGCGGCGGAGATGTCGAACCAGTGGTCTTTGGCCAGTTCGCTGGCTACGAAGCGGGTCATGAGGGGCTCGCCTTTGAGGCGGAAGGTTTTCCAGATGAACTCCAGGATGGCTCCGGCTCGGCGGGCGGCGGAGAGGCTCATGCGGCTGGAGAGGGGCGGCAGTTCGTGGTTTTCCAAAAGCTCGTTGATCCAGTCCCAGAGGACCACCGGCTCGTCGTTGGAAATGAAATACGCTTTTCCGCCGGGATTGTTTTCCGGGCGATCGAGGGCGATTTCCGCCAGGAGGTGGGCGTCCACCACGTTTTCCACGTGGGTGAGGTCGACGCGGTTTTTTCCATCGCCTACGATGCGCAGGCGGCCGGCTCGGGCTCGGTCCAGCACGCGGGGGATGAGGTTGGGATCGCCCGCTCCCCAGATGAGGTGGGGACGCAGGGCCACGGTTTTCAGATAGCCAGGCGGTTGGTTGTGAGCGGCCAGCACAGCCTTTTCGGCGATGACTTTGGTGGTCGGGTAGGGGCTGGGAATGTCGGTGCCGTAGGGCAGGGACTCGTCTGCTCCGGTCAGGTCCTTGCCATTGTAGACCACGCTGGGAGTGCTGGTGTAGATCAGTTTTTTCACCTCGAAGTCGCGGCAGCCGTTGATGATGGCCTGGGTGCCTTCGACGTTGGCTTTTTGGTAGTCGGCCAGCTTGCCCCACACCCCCACCTTGGCGGCCACGTGGAAAACGGTATCCATGCCTTCGCAGGCGGAGCGGGCTTGGGCGGCGTCGGAAAGGTCGGCGTAGACCATCTCGATGCCCAGGGCTTCGAGATCGGGGCGGCTGCGGCGACAGAGTCCGCGCACGGAGCAGCCCTGGGCGAGCAGACGCTTGGCTAGGCGCAATCCCACGAAGCCGCTAACGCCGGTGACGAGGACGGAGCGGGCAGGCAAAACGGGCGGTTCGGGAAGGTCGGGCATATGCAATGAGGCAGCTTAGGAGAGAGGCGGCGGAGGGAAAGCGGAAAGCGAGGGGAGCGGTGGGAGACGTTTTTATTTGCCCCCGCGGGGGCGTTCGCGCGAGTTCCATAGTGTGAGCGAAAAGCGGCAGCAGCGAGCGTTGGTTTCCCTGACTTTGGTAGGCAAGGTCTGGGGGGAGCTGCGTCGTCTGTCGGCTTTCGACAAGAAGCGCCACACCGTGCCGGACAAGGTGACGCCGGTGACGCAGGGCTTTCTGGAGCGGCTTTGCGAAGAGGAACTGACGGAGGACGCGGAGGAGCTCTTTCAGGCGGCGCGCCAGCAGTTTGGATACAAGCGAAAGGAAATCTCGCTGGACGTGGGGGCTGGCTACGGTCGGCTGGAGTGCAAGGATTTTCTGTTGGAGCTGCGCTATGAGCTGGATGAGGAGGATCCGTCTCGCTACTCGCTGGAGACTAGCGTGACTCCGCTGGCCAGTCGGGATCTGCTGGAGTCGGAGGCCTTCGCTGCGGCGGTGGGGTCGCGCTTCGATCGCTTGCGCTGCGGGCTGAGCGGAAAGGTTTCGGTGGAGTCGGTGATCGACGCGGTGGAAGAGGAGGAAAGCGGCGACCTGTCGGTGGACTATCCTTCGGATTGCCGGCATTGCACGGTGGCCATCGACGGAGTGGCGGCGGAGATTTTTCTCGATGGAGCGATTTTGGAAGTGCGCTTCGGCAAGCTGGTCACAGCGGGCTCCCTGCTGGCGGCCTTCGAGTCGGTGAGCGAGCGCTTCGCCGCGGCGGAGGGCTTGGCGGATCTTTTGGTGAAAGTGTGATCATGGACGAACTGGAAAAGAAAACCAAGGCTTGGGTGGGAGACGCGGTGCTGGCCCTGTATGCCAGAGAGTGGATTTTGGCTCAGACCGACATCGCGGTCGCTGATCGAGCGGCCGTTTTCAAGAGCATGACTAGCAACCAGTTTCTCTCCGCCATGGGGCAGCCTACGCAGGTGGAGGCGGACATCGGCATGGTCTACGAACGCGAGGGGCTGCAGGCCGCCTTTGACTACATGGAGGAGCGGCTGCTGCCGGTATTCAAGAAGCAGCGACGCAACCAGAAGCGCCTCGGAAGCTGGCGCGACAAGATCCGGTGAGGCTATCGCTCCCCGGCTTTTGGGATGACGGGTTCAGCCTAGAGGGAGCAGATGCGTTTACGGGTTGTCTTCTTAGCTCGTTCCCCAATCGTCTAGGCAAATCCCATGCATCGAACACCGTTTACCCAGTTTCTACCCACCATTCTGTTAACCCCGATTCTTCTGATCCTGACGTCTCTTTCCGTCGCTGACGCCGCAGAGAGGTCCCCGTGGCCGATGCTGCCGACTGATCTAAGCCCGCCGGAGGGGCAGATCTGGGGTGAGCTAGAAAACGGATTTCGCTATGCCATCGTGCCGGGATCACTCGATCGTCCCCACATCAGCGTGCGCTTGGTGGTGGGAGCGGGCCTGGCCCACGAAACGAGCGATCAGCGCGGCGCCGCGTTCCTGCTGCAGGAGATGGCCTCGCGCAGTACGCCCCATTTCGATCGCGACGAGCTGCTGGCCTATTTGCTGGAAAACGGCATGCAGGCCCAGGACAAGCCTGCTCGCGTGGCGGAGCTCTTCCATTCCGTCTACGCCTTCGACCTTTTCAATCCGCGCTCAGGCAGCGTGACCGGGGCCATGCGGTACCTGCAGGATGTGGCGGGAAATATGTCGTTCGACTCCGCTGCATTCGAATCGGGAAAGCGCGCCCTGCGCGACGAAGCGAGTCGCTTGGGCGATCGGCTCAAAACTCCGGACGGCGTCACGGAAAGTCTCTTGTATCAGAAAAGCCCTTACGGATCGATGGGGGATGATTATCTGCTGGAGGCCTTGGATCGGCTGACGTTGGAAAAAGTCGAAGCCTACTGGAAGCGCCTCTATCGGCCTGACAACATGACGCTCTACATCACGGGCAACATCGATTCGACGGCGGTCGACGAGCTCGTCCGAGAGCGATTCAGCGGCCTAGTCGGCTCGGTGGACGGGGCGAAGTCCACCGACAAGAGCGGGGGGAAGCTGCGCAGCTCTGGAGATCTGGAAGTCGTCTGGGCAAACGACGCCTTCGCCAGCGTGGCCGCCAGCTACGTTTCCGAACCAGTGGACCTCTATCAGCCCGGCGTCGAGCGGCGCTACTGGGCGTTGGACTTTCTCGGCCGCTACGCTCAGTCCCTCGCGGACAATTCCAAGACCTTCACCCGCGACGCGGTGTCGCTCTTTCGCGATCGCATGGTGGTTTCGCTAACAGGCAGAACCAGCGTGATGCAATTGCAGGAGCGCCTGATATCGATAGACAAGGCGGTGCATCGAGTTCATGAATACGGAATTCTTCCACAGGATCTAGCGGAGCGAAAGGCCAGCTACCTGGCATTGATCGATGGATACGATTTGGAGCTGAGCCGGCGCGACACCGCTGGTTTGCTAGCAGATCGACTGGTGCTCTGCCAGACCAGTCGAGTTCCCTTTCGCAGCGGCGAAGCATTGGAGGCCTACATCCGCTCCGTGATCTCGGCGTTGAGCGTGGAGGAGGTGAAGACCCTGTCCCGGGACGTTTTCAACGTCAAGCGCATGCACTACCTGATAGAGATCCCCAAAGCCCTCGGTCTGTCCGAGCGCGTGATCAGCAAGCGGCTGAAGTCGATGCGAAAAGGATACGACTTCACGTGGGCTCAGGCTGGAGAGATCGATATGGACTGGGGGCTCTCTTCCGGTTTCACGGAGTCGGGCATGGTGGAGTCGTCGAGCCGAATCGAGCTCGGAAAGTATTCGGGGTTTCAATACGTTTTTAAGAATAAGCTGCGCCTCAATATCGTGGAGACGGATACGTTTCCGGGTAAATTCTGGATACGGGTGAGCATCGGGAACGGGCTCTCCGGCTTGGAGCAGGTGACCCCAGGCTTCGATTCCCTCGTGAGGGACGTTTTGCCGAACATGAAGATCGGGCAAGGTCCGCAGGCGCCTGACCTGGTCGAGGTGCTCGAATCGAAGGGGATGACGAGCATCGACTCCGGGGTGAATCTCGAACAGCTGTATTGGACCGCTCGCGGCAGCAAGCCGGAACACGTTTTCGAGTTTCTCTCGGCGCTCACCATCTGGATGGTCACCGGCACGATCGAGGAGGAAGACTTCGACAAGCGGTTGGAGTCGGTCGTATCCGTCGCCACGCGCGATTCGAACCTCGGATACTTCTCGAAAATGGATGAGGCGCTGTTTGGCTCCGACAGCCGGTTGCGTCGCAGCTTTTCGAAGGAAGAGATCGAGTCCTTCAGCTATACGGAGTTCAAGGACTGGCTCAAGAGCGTGCGTGAAACCGGCTACTTGGAGCTCACGGTGGTGGGCGATATCTCGTCCCGGACCGTTTTGAGGGATGTGCGCAAGACCCTTGGATCGGCTCCGGATCGCTCCGGCAAGGTGATCCAGCCGAGGCATGGAAAGCCCGCGGTCCTTCCGGAGCCAGGCGTGCAGCGGATTGAATACGACTCCCTAGGGGAGCGCTCCGTCGCGACGGTGATGTGGCCGATCCCGTATTCGGATACTTGCGACGACGAGGTGATCCGCTCCGTCCTCAAACTGCTTTTCGCAGAGCATGTCGAGCGCTTTGCCGAAGCCCATGCCAAGGAAATCGCTTCGTCTTCGGTCGAGGCCTTGGGGCATCGCATGGTGCCTGGGTCAAGCGCCGTCCGCCTGGAGTTGACCAGCTCTGATGCGAGTTTGGAGCGGCTCAACGAGCTGGCGTTGGAGGCGGGCGCCGGATTCTCGGAGTTCGTAAGCGAAAGGCTGCTCGAAGCGGCGGTGCGTTCCTTCTGGGTCGGCAAGCAGCATATCCTGGATTCGGATACATTGCTGGTGGCGCTTTTCGATCAGTCGCAAGGAAAGCCCAGCGCCTTCAAGTGCTCGATGGAGCAGATCAAGAGCGTGCCGCGCGCCTCGTTCGCCGCGTTTCAGGCTCTGATCGACCGGGTGTTCGCCGAAGAGAACGCTCGGGTGGTCTTGCTGGAGTCCAAGTGATCGCTCGCTGAGCGGTCCAGGTGTTTTTTCTAAAAAAGCCCCTGTCGCGCAGGGCGGCAGGGGCTTCTCCTAGCAAAAGGTAGGCGAGCTTCAGGTATCCGCCTTGGGAAGGCTTTGCATGATGTTGCGAGCGTGGTTGGCGATGCGCTCGAACGTATTCACGATATCGATATACAGCAGTTCCGGCTTAACGTTGTCGGCGGAATCCATCATGCGGTTGACCGAGCGCTTGCGCAGCTCCTTGCGCTTTTCGTTGATGGCTTTTTCGAAGTCGATGGTCATTTCCATGTCGGAGGCTGAGACTTCTTTGGAAAGCTTGGAGCTATAGAGTTCGATGAAGCGCTCGACCAGCTTGCCGAATTGGATGACCTCCTTTTCCGCCACTTCGGTCACCAATCGTTTCTTCTTGTAGCGCCGCACGGCCCGAGAGGTCATGCGGTGGCAGCAGTCTCCGATTTCCTCGAGCTCCGCGGCCACGCGCAGGTAGGAGTAGGCGCGTTGGCGCGTTTCTTCGGAAACTTCGTCGGAGGTGCAGCGGATGAGGTATTCGGTGAGCTCGTTGGTCAGGTCGTTGCTCTCCTTTTCCAGCTTGTCCAGTTCCTTGACTTGGCTGGACATGTCCTTGTCCGGGTTTTCGTAGACCTCGATGAACTTGCGGAACATCTGCTGGGTGAGCCTGCCTAGGCGCTCGGTCGCTCGGGTCGCTTCCTCGAAATTGAGTTCGCCGGTGCCGAGGGTGATGGCCCGCAGGTAGCGGAAGGTGGTCTGGTGCTCGCTGCTCGGACGGTCCTTGACCATGCGCGTCACCAGCTTGGCGATGAAGGGCACGAAGCCGATCAGCAGGCAGATGTTGAAGAGATTGAAAAGGGTGTGGAACAGGGCCAGCTGGGTGGTCAGGGCGCTGTCCTTGAGGATCAGTCCGGGAAGGGCGTCGGAGACCGAACCGTAGACCCAGAGCACGAAGTTGGAGAAGGGATTGATCAGGACCAGCATCCAGGTCACTCCGATCAGGTTGAAGGTCAGGTGGGCCCGGGCGGCTCGCTTGGCGGCGACGTTGGCTGGGATCGCGGCCAGGTAGGCGGTGATGGTGGTGCCGATGTTTTCACCGAGGATGATGGCGGCGCTTTGCTCGAAGTTTAGCCAGCCCAGGCTCGCCATGGTGAGGGTGATGGCCATGGCAGCGGAGGAGGACTGCACGATCACGGTGAGCAAGGTGCCGATGACGATGAAGATGATGATGGAGAAGAAGCCGTATTCGGAGAAGCTGGCGATCCACTGCAGCATCTCGGTGTTGCCTTTGACGTCCGGCACCGAGCCCTTCAGCTCGCTCAGTCCGAGGAAGAGCAGGCCGAAGCCGGTCAGGAAGTTTCCGAAGTTGCGAAACTTCGATCCCTTGAGGAAGCTCAGGGCGACGCCCACCCCGATGATGGGGATGGAGACGGAGCCTAGGCTGAACTTGAAACCGGCGCTCACGATCCACGCGGTGATGGTGGTGCCGAGATTGGCCCCCATGATCACCCCGATGGCCTGAGTTAGGTTGAGCAGTTGGGCGTGCACGAAGCTCACCACCATCACGGTGGTGGCCGAGGAGGACTGCACCAGGCTGGTGATGAACAGACCGGTCAAAACGCCCGCGAAGCGGTTGGTCGTCATGGAGCTCATGATCGACCGCAATCGCTCTCCGGAGAGCTTGAGGATCGACTCGCTCATCAGCTTCATGCCGAAAATGAAAATGCCCAAGGAGCCAAGCACCTGGGCGAGGAGCAGGAATGTGTCGTACATGTCTGGCTATGTGTTTACGGGAGGGAGCGCAGACCATAACGGTCAGCGGGCAAGAGGAGAAGTCAGCCTCGAGAGCGAAGGCAACGAGAAATCGCGCAAAAATGCAGCCCCGGCATCGGGGGGAACGGATCGCCCGCGACGCAAAGTCTTGCTAGTGAATACACGTACGAAACGCGGACGCCAGCCTTGGAAGTGGAATCGTTTCGCGGCCCGGTGGGACGGGACTTGATTTGAGCCAGCCATTGCGCAATGGACTGCTGCTCGAATCGCATGGCAAAAGAAGCTCAGAAATTCGGTACGTTCGGAGGAGTATTCGTCCCTAACATCCTGACGATTCTCGGGGTAATCCTCTTTCTGAGAGCGGGTTGGGTCGTCGGAAACGCCGGCTTGAGCGGGGCCGTCGCGATGCTGCTGCTGGCCAACGGGGTGACCTTTCTCTCCGCGCTTTCCTTGTCCGCCATCGCCACCAACACCAAGGCCCAGGGCGGAGGGGCGTACTTTCTGATCTCGCGCAGCCTCGGCCTGGAGTTTGGCGGATCGATCGGCCTGCCGCTTTATCTGGCCCAGTCGATTTCCGTGGCCTTCTACGTGGTCGGTTTCACCGAGTCGGTGCAGTTTCTGTATCCGGCGTTGGATACGCGTCTGTTTTCCCTCGGCACCTTGGCGGTGATTTTCCTGGTGGCTTGGATCGGGGCCAGCGTGGCGGTGAAGGCCCAGTACCTCATCCTGGCGACGCTGGCGGTCTCGCTGGTGTGCTTCTTCGCCGGGTTTCGCGTGATCGAGGGGTGGGAGGGCAATCTGGAGCCAGCCTACACCGAGGGGCACAGCTTTTGGACCGTCTTCGCCATCTTCTTCCCGGCGGTGACGGGCATCATGTCGGGAGTCAGCATGTCGGGCGATTTGAAGAACCCGACGCGGGCCATTCCCAAGGGCACGCTCTGGGCGGTGGGCGTGGCGTTTGTCATCTACCTCTCCCAGCTGGTTTGGATGGCTGCGGGCCTGGAGCGCGGCGAGCTGGTGGAAAACAAGCTGGCCATGCAGACGCTTTCCATCTGGCCACCCACCATCATCGCCGGACTTTGGGCGGCCACGCTTTCTTCCGCTCTGGCGAGTTTGGTGGCGGCCCCACGTACCTTGCAGGCTCTGGCGAAGGACCGCGTGCTGCCGCGTTTTCTGGCCAAGGGGCATGGCCCGTCCAAGGAGCCGCGCCTGGCCCTGATCCTGAGCGCCTTGGTCGCGTTGGTCTGTGTGTGGGCCGGGGATCTGAACATGATCGCCCCGCTCATCTCCATGTTTTTTCTGGCCACTTACGGAGCGGTGAATCTGGTGGCGGCTCTGGAGAGCTGGACTGGCAACCCCACCTATCGACCGACCTTCCGCGTGCATTGGCTGATCTCGCTGGTGGGGGCGACGGCCTGTTTCGGCATCATGCTGCTGCTCGACCCGCTGGCCACGGCGCTCGCGGTGATCCTGATCGTGGTGACCTACATCGTGTTGACACGCCGCTCCTACCGCACCGCTTGGGGCGACATGCGCAGCGGCTTCTGGTTCGCGGTGGCCCGCATGGGCTTGCTCAAGCTGTACAAGTCCCGCCTGCACCAGCGCAATTGGCGCCCGGCCATCCTGTTGCTGATGAGCAATTTGAAGGAAAATAGCCAGCTGCTGCGCTTCGGTCGCTACCTCGAGGCGAACAAGGGCGTGCTGTTTCTCTCCCACATCATTCTCGGCGATTGGAAAACCTCCGCCGATCGCCAGAAGGCCCTCACCCGGCAGATCGACGACCGCATCCGCGAAGAGCGCATGTCGGCCTTTTCCAAGGTAGTGATCGCCAGGGACTTCGAGCAGGGAATCACCTCTCTGCTGCAAGGGGCGGGACTGGGCAACCTGCAGCCCAACACGCTGATGATCGAGTGGGGCAGCGGCTGGCTGCGCGACAACGACTTTCCTCGCACCGTGCACCAGGCTTTGGAGATGGAGACCAACCTGATCGTCTACTCCAAGGCCAAGCGTCCCGAGGCGCAGCTCTATTCGGTCATCGACGTCTGGTGGTCCGCCCGGGCCAACGGGACCATGATGATCACGCTGGCTCATCTGATGCAAAGCAACCGGGCTTGGCGCGACGCCCGGATCCGCATCCTGCGCATCATTCGCGACGAGAGCGGACGCCAGGCGGCGGAGGAGGGCATGAAGGAGCTGATGAAGGATTCGCGCATCGAGGTGGAGCCGGTGATCGTGGTCTCCGAGGAGCCGCCATTGATGGCGATCGCCAAGGAGAGCCAGCTCTCCACGGCGACCTTCGTAGGCGTGTCGGTGCGCACTTTGGAGGAGGCTGCCGGACCGCTTTCGAGCTACGAACCGCTGGTTTCCAAGATCCAGGGCCACCTCTTTCTGGCCAAGAACTGGCACGACCTGGAGCTTTAGAAGCCGTCGCTTGCGCGCCCGATCGAAGGCCCTGCGACGAATCCGGACTGGAGCCGCTGGCGAAGCGCTTCGCCGCCCTGTTCCTATGGCGTTTTCTTATGCTAAACGGAGCTTTCTGGAACCTGAGCTAATCGTTGAGTCCAATCTGATTCATGTGTTTCTTGGGTACCTATTAGAAGCTTGCCAAACCTCGGCGCGCGCCTTTTTTACTCCCCTCCCTGTCGTTTGTTAGCCATCGTGACTTCATGTCGGCGCAAAACTGGCTTTCGGCAGGATTGTCCTAACCAACTGTGGCGCCAGGTCGCCCCGTCTCACCGACGGTTTTCTACGCTTATGAGCAACACGCCTAATCAAATCGTACCAAGCGATGCTCCCTTTGCTCCGGAGCAGATCGCTGCCTTGAACGCGCTCCTCGGATCGGCGAACGCGCAGCAGGCCGCTTGGCTGAAAGGATTTTTCGCCGGTCTCGCGGCTGGCGAACGTGGTTTCGGGCAAGGCGCCGCCGCGGCCCCGGCCGCCGCAGCGAGCTCCGCTCCCCTGACCATCCTGTTCGGATCGGAGTCGGGCAACGCCGAGGGCTTGGCCGACCGGCTGAAGGAAAGCGCCAGCGAAATCGGCTTCGCGGCCAAGGTGGTGGACATGGCCGAGGCCAAGCTCACCGATCTGCCCAAGGTGGAGAATCTGCTGGTGCTGGTGAGCACCTGGGGGGAAGGCGAGCCGCCTTCGCGAGCGGAGGATTTCTACGACGCGTTCATGGGCGAAAACGCGCCTAAGCTGGAGGGCGTGAACTTTTCCGTGCTCGGTCTCGGCGACAGCTCCTACACCTATTTCAACCAGATGGGCAAGGACTTCGACAAGCGCCTTGAAGCGCTTGGAGCCACTCGTATCCACGATTTCGTGCCCTGCGACGTGGAGTTCGAAGCGGAGTACACCAGCTGGGCCAACGCGGTGCTGGAGAAGCTGAAGGAAATCGCCAAGCCGGTGGCGGGCGCTGCTCCTGTCGGCGGTGGCGTGGCGCCTGCGGCCCCGGCCGCCCCCGCCGTTTCCTACGGCAAGGCCAACCCCTTCCCAGCTCCGTTGCTCAAGAAGATCAATCTCAACGGCACCGGATCCGCCAAGGAAACCATCCACGCGGAGATTTCCCTCGAGGGTTCCGGACTCAGCTACGAGCCAGGCGATGCCTTGGGCGTGGTGCCGCAGAATTCGCCCGATCTCATCGAGGAGTTTCTCAAGACGGCCCGCATCGACGGTCGCGAGAACGTGGCCTTCAAGGAGGAGCTTTCCGTGCCGTTTCAGGATCTGCTTCGCTCCACCTTCGACCTGCGCACCCTCAACACCACCATCCTCAAGCAGTACGCCAAGCAGTGCGACCACAAGAAGCTGCTCGAGCTGGCGGAGGACCGCGAAAAGGCCAAGGAATGGACCTGGGGCCGCGACCTGGTCGACGTGCTCAAGGAGTATCCCTCCTCGCTGCGAGCTGGCGACTGGGTGCGCTTGCTGCGTCCGCTCTCCCCGCGCCTCTACTCGATCGCCTCCTCCATCAAGGCTCATCCGAACGAGGTGCACCTCACGGTGGGTGCCGTACGCTACGAGTCCTTCGGCCGCATGAAAAAAGGCGTCTGCTCGACCTTCATCGCCGATATCTGGGAGGAAGGGGAGACCGCTGGCGTGTATTTCCACCACAACAAGAACTTCAAGCTGCCGCAGGATCCTTCCACCCCCATCATCATGGTCGGCCCCGGCACCGGCATCGCCCCGTTCCGCGCCTTTGTGGAGGAACGGGCCGCCACCGGCGCCACTGGCGAGAACTGGCTCTTCTTTGGCGACCAGCGCTACACCTACGATTTCCTCTACCAGACCGAGTGGCAGGACTACCTCAAGAAGGGCGTGCTCACCAAGATGGACCTGGCTTTCAGCCGCGACCAGCCGGAGAAGATCTACGTGCAGGATCGCATGCGCGAAAACGGCAAGGAGCTCTGGGCCTGGCTCGACAAGGGCGCTTACTTCTACGTCTGCGGCGACGCCTCCCGCATGGCCAAGGACGTGAACCAGGCCCTGATCGACATCGTGGCCGAGCATGGCAACAAGCCGGTCGACGAGGCCGAAGCCTACGTCAAACAAATGACCAAGGAGCGCCGCTACGGACGCGACGTCTACTAGTCCGCTCCAGCGAGCCAACAAGCCTCTCATCTTTCAGCCCGACGCCGTTTTGCGTCGGGCTTTTTCCGTCCGGTCGCTCGCGGCGTGACGGAAAATGTCCGGACAATGGTGAACAATTTGTGTACACCGCGACTGGTCCGCTTGATCGGATAAAAACGTAAATAACTGATTGGTAGTGACTAACGACTAGTCTTAAGCGCTCTGGCGCTAGCTGTGCATTTTCATGAAGCGAACCTCAACCCAAGAGATCATGAAACGTATTCAGCTAGGATTTCCATTTTCATTCGCGGGCCGGGCGGCTTCTTTGCTCGGTCTGCTTACGCTTTCGGCAGCGGCCCAGGCTGCCGGGATCTTGACGCCAGTGAACTCCAGCGACCTGCCGGTCCAGCTGGAATCGCATCACGTGCGCGTGGTGATCAACAACGGCTTCGCTCGCACCGAGGTCGAGCAGACCTTCTTAAATCCGAACGCCTTTCCGATCGAGGCCATCTACCAGGCTCCGGTGCCTGAAAAGGGGGCCTTGTCCGAGCTCACCATTTGGGCGGGTGAGACTGTCCTGCAGGGGGAGGTGGTCTCCAAGGACGAGGCGGATCGCATTTATCAAGAGGAGAAGGAGCAAGGAAACGAGGTGGCGAAAGCCTCTCAGGATGCGTATCAACGCTTCGAATTCATGGTCGCCTCCGTTCCCGCGAAAGGAAGCGCCCGCATGCGCTACGTCTACTACGAGCCGCTTCCCATCGATACCGGGGTGGGGCGCTACACCTATCGGCTGGAGGAAGGCGGCACGGACGAAGCGGCAGCTTCCTTTTGGACGCTCCAGGACTCGGTCAACAAAGACGTCAGTATCGAGGTCCTATTGAAGTCCGCCTGGCCGGTGAGCAAGACGCGAACGCCTCACTTCGCCGGATCGGTTGAAGCGATCGACGAGAGAACGCTTCGCTATACCTATGCCGACGCTGGCGGGCGTCTCGATCAGGACTTCGTTTTCTACTACATGCTGGAGGAAGGACTGCCCGGCAGGTTGGAAATGGTGACGTATCGGGAAACTGATGACAAGCCTGGCGCTTTTATGATGGTGATGACGCCGGGTGTGGATCTGGCCCCGTTGGAGGGCGGGTCGGACTACGTTTTCGCCTTGGATGTTTCGGGCAGCATGAGCGGCAAGCTGCAAACCTTGGTGTCGGGTGTGAAGAAGGCGCTGCAGCAATTGAACGCAAACGATCGATTCAGGATCGTGGCTTTCAACAATCGGGCTTGGGACTTGACGCGCGACTGGATTTCCGCGTCTCCAGAGAACGTCGCCGCCAGCTTGGTCGAGCTCGAATCGCTAGGCGCCAACGGTGGTACCAATGTCTACGACGGCGTGCGCAGGAGCCTCGGGAGCCTGGATTCCGATCGCGTTTCGACGCTGATACTGGTCACCGATGGAGTTACGAACGAAGGCATCGTCGATCCGGCGGCGTTTTACAAGCTGCTGCATGGTCAGGATGTCAGATTTTATGGATACTTGCTGGGCAATAGCAGCAACTGGCCCTTGATGCGTCTGATGTGCGAAGCGAGCGGCGGTGCGTATCGAGCGGTTTCCAACAGCGACGATATCATTGGGGAGATCCTTCTGGCCAAAAACAAGATCGCTTATCAGAGCATGCACCACGCGGAACTTTCGATCGACGGGACACGCGTCTTCGATGTCACCGACTTCAAGATCGGAAAGATCCACTATGGAGACCAGCTGACGCTCTTCGGCAGATACGAGGCGGGGGGCGAGGCTCGAGTGCGTCTCAAGACGAGAATCTCGGGTGAAGAAAGGATCTACGAGACGCATATCACTTTTCCGGATACGGACACTTCGCATCCCGAAATCGAGAGACTGTGGGCGATGGACCAGGTCCAGAAGATCGAGCTCAATGAGATGGCGGGACTCCTTCGGACGGGCGAAGCGAAGGAAGCGGTGAGGAGTCTCGGCGTCGCTTATCAGATTGTGACGAACGAGACCTCGATGATCGCCATGGCGGATGAAAGCTTCGACCGCCATGGAATTCAAAGACGAAACCTGGAACGCGTTTCTCGCGAAGGCGCGGCTCGACAGGTCAACCCGAACGCGAGGGGCGCCCAGCGTGTGGACAGCCCGGCTCAGCCGATGTATCAACAGCGCTCGCACTCGATGGGCGGAGGTGGCTCCGTCGGACCTTGGTTCGCGATCCTTCTAGCGTCCGGCGCCACGCTTCTCCTCTTCTCGCGACGAAAGCCAGCAGGCTCGGCCGGTAGACTTGGGGGGCTCGCCTTGACCCTACTGGCGCTTGGCGCGTACCAGCATGCGGATGCGACCGATAGCGCAGAGCATGCGATGCGGCGCTCGTCGCTCCCGTCGAGCAGCATCGATCGCTCCATCGAGGAGTTCTGGAGCGTGAGCGAAGCGGAGGCCCGTGTCGATGAACCCGCTCCCAGAGCGGCTTTGGTGACGGAGTCCCAGACCGATGGTCGAAGGAGCGAATCAAGTTCTCGAGAATGTAGTGAAAAGAACGATACGATGAGCTTGGATCAGCGTCGTCACACTCGGAGCGATCGTGGACGTTTCGGCCTGACCCTTTTCGATCGGCTGCCGATCATCGGTTTCGTATGGGGAAACGATTCCGAAAACGTCGATGACCGTTTTTCCGGTCGCAAGTGAGACAGCGAAAGCGAGCTCCTGGGGCCGGCTCTCGTCGAACGAGGGGCTGGCCCTTCCGAGATCTGGCTTATGAGATCAATACGTAAAACCGTTCCTTGGGTGACGCTCCTGATGGGTTCGCTGGCCCTGGGGCTCCAGACGCTGGGCGAGGCCCGATTGCAGACTTGGCAATGGAGGAGCGATGCGTGGGCAAGCTCGGAGGTGTGGCGCCTGGTGACGGGTCATCTCTGCCATTGGTCATGGGATCACCTGGTGTGGGATCTGGCCGTGTTCGTCGGTCTGGGAGCTGGATACGAGATTGCGGGAAAACGTATCCACATGTTGCTCATGCTGGCAGGGACCACGCTATTGACGGATGTGTTTCTTCGGTGCTCCGATCGTTTCGATCTCTACCGTGGTCTGTCCGGCTACGCCCTGGCCCTCTTCGTCGGCCTGCTGGCGAAGCTCGTTCGAGGCGGGCTCGAAAGGGGCGATCATGGGCGGCTGGCAATCGGCGTCCTCGGAGCGTTTCTGGTGATCGGGAAGGTCGGATACGAGCTCGCTCTTGGGCAGTCGATGTTCGTTTCCGGCGGGGGCGGGGGATTCCATGTGGCGGTGGAGGCTCACCTGGCAGGAGGGCTCGCGGCGGCCCTGATCGCTTGCTGGCGTCACCTTTTCCTTGACAGCATACCAACTGGTCGGTTTTAGATGTCGCCAATGTCTCCCGTCCGTCAACCAGAGGCCACCCGGGCCAAGATCCTGCAGACCGCCTTCGAGCTGTTCCATCAGCGCACCTTCAGCGGCACTAGCGTAAACGAGATCGTGGAGAAGGCGGGCATCACCAAGGGTGCCCTCTTTCATCATTTCAAGGGCAAGCTGGAACTGGGCTACGCGGTGGTCGACGAACTGCTGCGCGAGGAGATACGCCTGTCCTGGGATGAAAAGCTCAAGAACACCGATGATCCCATCACTCGTCTGCGTGAGATTCTGCGCGGCTTCGCGGACGAAATGAGGGAGTCGCCCGAGATGCTTTGCTGCGGCTGCCCGGTCAACAACCTGACCCAGGAGATGTCCTCCATCGACGACACCTTTCGCCAAAAGCTGCAGACGGTCTACGCGGATTGGATCGGCGCCATCGAAAACGCTCTGCGCATCGGCATCGAAGCGGGAACCGTGCGCAGCGACATTTCTCCAAGCTCGGTAGCCGCCACCATCGTAGCCATTTTCGAAGGGTCGGTCGGCTTGATCAAGGTCCACCAGACGCTGGAGTTCATGGACCACCTCGCCAAAGGCATTCCTGTCTTCCTCGAGGGCCTGCGCCCCTAGGCGGCCTTTTATTTCGTCAACTAACAAACCAACTGGTCGGTACCTTTAGGGGTTGCCGAGCAATCGCCACGCTCAAAATCCAACGATTCAGCTTTTGCCATGTCTGAAAAACGCCAAGACCCCGCTCCCGGTCGCGTGGAACGCTACGCTCAGGGACTCATCGCCCACCGCTGGAAGGTCCTGCTAGGTTCCCTCCTTTTTGCCGCCGCCTGCTTTTTCGGAGCGCGAACGATCGAGTTCGAAAACAGCTACCGCATCTTCTTCTCGGAGGAGAATCCTCAGCTGCAAGCTTTCGAGGCGTTGCAGAACGTCTACACCAAGGATGACAACATTCTCTTCGTGCTCACCGCCCCAGAGGATAGCATCTACGAGGCAAAGTTTATGGAGGCTGTGCGATGGCTGACCGAAGAGGCCTGGCAATTGCCGTATTCGCGGCGCGTTGATTCCATCACCAACTTCCAGAATTCGGTCGCTGTCGAGGACGACATTTTCGTAGAGGACTTAGCTCCCGAGGAAAAGGAGTTGGACGCGGCCCGTTTGGCCTACATGGAACAGGTCGCTCTGAACGAGCCGCTCCTCTACAATCGAATCATCAATTCGGATGGTTATGCCACCGGAGTGACAGTCACGGTTTCGCTTCCGGAACTGGATCTGAATGAAACGCCCGAGACTGCCGCGGCAGCTCGCGACCTGGAGCGCCGGTTCAACGAACGGTATCCAGAAATCCAGACACACCTTGCGGGCATGGTCATCATGGACAACGCGTTCGTGGAGTCCACGGTTAACGACCTGAAGACCATCGTGATGCCGATGTTTTTCGCACTCTTCGTGGTCATGGCGATTCTGCTTCGCTCCTTCTGGGGGACGTTGGCTACCGGGCTGGTGCTGGTGCTCACCTTGATGACATCCTTCGGACTCATGGGCTGGGTAGGGATCAATATGAGTACTCCACTTGGCACGATGCCCATCATGATTATGACGCTAGCGGTGGCCGATTGTGTCCATATTCTGGTGACAATGCTCAATGAGATGCGTCATGGGCGCGAAAAGAGATCGGCTCTAGTAGAAAGCGTTCGCATCAACTTCGCTCCAGTCCTATTGACCAGCGTCACTACCGCCATCGGGTTTCTGAGCATGAACTTCAGCGACGCGCCTCCTTTTCGCGATCTCGGAAATGTGGTGGCGATAGGCGTGATGGCCGCTTGTGGATTCTCAATCGTGACTTTGCCTGCTCTTGTATCCGTGATTCCGCTACGAGTGAAGCGTTTCGCGGAAGGTGAAACGCATCTGTTCGATAAGTGGGTGGAATTGCTTCAGAAGCATCGAGGTCTTTTCCTGGCCGGTTCGACTGCAGTGGTGGCCTTGATGGCCCTCATGATCCCGCGCATCGAACTCAACGACCAGTGGACCAAATACTTCGATACCTCGCTAGATGTCCGGGTGGATATGGACTATGCGGAAGAAAACCTGACTGGGATGTCCAACCTCGAATTCTCGCTTCCCGCTGGCGAGAGTGGCGGCATCAGCAATCCGGAGTATTTGCGTCTGCTGGACGAATTCAGCGAATGGTACCGAAGCAATCCCGACGTGCTGCAGGTGAACTCCATCGCGGATACCATGAAGCGATTGAACAAGAACATGCACGGCGACGATCCGGCGTTCTACCGCATCCCCGAAGAGCGCGATCTGGCGGCCCAGTATCTGTTGATGTACGAGTTTTCGCTGCCGTATGGCTTAGACCTGAACAACCAGATCAATGTGGACAAGTCAGCGAGCCGCGTGACTGTCACCGCTGCCGATTTGCGCACGAAGGAGCTGCGGGAACTCATCGCCCAAGGCGAGCAGTGGCTGGAACAAAACGCTCCGGCCTACATGCATGTGAAGGCCGCAAGTCCCACGGTGATGTTCGCCTACATTTCCGAACGCAACATCAATAGCATGCTCACGGGAACGATCCTTGCGTTTGTATCGATATCGTTGATACTTATGTTCGCCCTGCGAAGCGTGAAGTACGGCTTGGTGAGCATCATCCCCAACGTGGTGCCTGCGATCCTTGGCATCGGAACCTGGAGCGTGCTCTACGGAGAGATGGGCATGTCTGTATCGGTGATCACGGGAATGACGCTCGGGATCGTGGTCGACGATACGGTGCACTTTCTCTCAAAATACATCCGCGCTCGCAGGGAGAAGGGACTAAGCGGCGAGGCCGCAGTTCGTTCCGCGTTTCGAACGGTTGGCAAGGCTTTGGTGGTGACGACTCTCATCCTTTCAGTCGGTTTCAGCATCCTGGGTCTCTCAAGCTTCCGGCTGAACAATTGGATGGGACAGCTCACGGCCATCGTGATCGTGTTCGCGCTCATCGCGGACTTCGTGCTGCTCCCCGCGGTACTGCTCTCTCTCGACAAGAAACGGGCGCGTTGCGCTCGAACGAAAGCGGTGGAATCACGCGAAGCGGAGCCCGCTCTCGTGTAGAACCTCAAAGCGTAGAAAGAAAATGAATACGTACATCAGAAAGAACGTTTTGCTAAAGATCACCGCGTTCCTGGCTCTCTCAAGCGGGTCGCTTTATGGACTCACTGCGGAGGAGCGTGGTTTGCAGATCGCGGAGGAGATGGACCGACGCGACTCGGGCTTCGGCGATACCAGTGCGGAGCTCCTGATGGAGCTGAGGAACAAGCAAGGAGAAACCAGCTCTCGCGAAATGAGCATGCGCACCTTGGAAGGAATCGGGGAGGGCGACAAGTCGTTGATCGTTTTCGATGAGCCTCGTGACGTGAAAGGCACCGCGTTTCTTTCATACACAAAAAAGGTCGGGCCTGACGATCAATGGCTCTTTCTGCCGGCTCTGGAGCGGGTCAAGCGGATCTCCTCAAGCAACAAATCTGGTCCCTTCGTAGGTAGCGAATTCGCCTACGAGGACCTGAGTTCTCAGGAGGTGGAGAAATACACCTACCGTTATTTGAGAGATGAAGACCTCGACGGCGAGCCATGTTTCGTGGTGGAACGCTATCCCGTCGATCCGAAATCCGGATACACGCGTCAAATCGTCTGGGTCGACCAGTCGGAATACATTTCCCGCAAGATGGTCTTTTACGACCGGAAGGACTCGCTGCTCAAGACGCTGACTTTTTCAAAATACCGGCAGTATGATGGCCGGTACTGGAGGTCTCACCAAATGACTATGGTCAATCACCAAACCGGCAAGGCGACTACGCTGGAATGGAAAGACTATCAGTTTGGAAACGGCTATTCCGAGCGAGATTTCGATCGACGAAGCCTGCAGACGACGCGCTAAAGTTGTATCCACCCGCTGATTACGCGTTATGAAGGTGCGATTCCTACTCTTGTCTGTGGCCGCTCTCGTTGGCTCGAATCTAGCCCACGGGATGGAGGTTTCCGGGCACCTGACTCTGGAGGGAAGAGCATTTGAGGATGGTCCTGCTTATGCCGGTCAGGACAATCGAGCCACGGGAGCGGTCATCTTCGAACCTGAATTGTATCAGAGTTGGGGCAACGGGGATTTGGCGTTCGAGTTTACACCCTATTTTCGAGAGGATTCCGCCGACCCGGAGCGCGATCTTTTCGATGTCCGCGAGCTCTCGCTGCTGTGGATCTCGGGGAACTGGGAGACCAAAATCGGTTACTCCAAAGTGTTTTGGGGCGTGGCGGAATCGCAACACCTGGTGGACACCATCAATCAGACCGATCTCGCGGCCAATCCGGATGGAGAGGATAAACTAGGGCAGCCAATGGTGCAGATCGTTTACGTTAGCGACTTCGGGGACTTCAGTTTCTTTGCCCTGCCAGGCTTTCGCGAACGCACCTTTCCAGGCAGGCAGGGGCGCTTGCGAGCGTCCTCCCATGTGGATACAAGTCGAACACGTTACGAATCTTTGGGTGAGGATGAGCGAGTCGATTTCGCTTTGAGGTGGAAGCATTACATCGGAGATTTCGATCTCGGGCTTCACTATTTCAGCGGTACCAATCGAGATCCGATTCTAATACCGATCGAGCGGATCGGTGGCTTACCGAGGAGGGTGATTCCGTACTATGAGCTGATGGATCAGGTCGGGCTTGACGTGCAGATGACCAAGGGGGCTTGGTTATGGAAGCTTGAGGCGATCGCTCGCGAGACGAGTCGCGATCGATATTCCGCGATGGTAGGAGGTTTTGAATACACGCTTTATGGGATCATGGATTCCGTTGTCGACCTTGGCCTGCTGGCGGAAGTCCATCTCGATTCCCGAGGTGAAGCCGCGCCCGTGGTGTTCAATCGTGATCTTTTTCTCGGCGGACGCTTCGCGTGGAATGACGAAGCGGATACCAGCATGGTTGCGGGATTGTTCATTGATGGAAACAATGGCTCCAGCATGGTCCGCCTGGAATTCGAGCGCCGTATCGGTGACAGCTACAAGCTGGAGATCGAGCTGCAGAAGCTAGCCAGCCTCGATGAAGCGGACGTCTTGTATCCGCTACGAGAGGACAGCTATCTGCAGGTTTCGCTTAGTCGGTATTTTTAGAGAGTGAACACTGTGAAATACTCAACTTATGAAGACGCTTATTAATCCATCTGAACTCTACGACGGATCGAGTTTTGGCATGTCCCAAGCCGTAGTCCTCGAAAAGCATGGCTTAGTCTTTGTGTCGGGCCAAGTCGACTGGAACCGCGATTTCCAGATCACGGAAACAAGTTTCGAAGGTCAGCTGAAGAGCGCTTTGAGGAACCTGGAAATTGTTTTGCGCGAGGCTAACGCGTCCGTGAAAGGTTTGCTGCAGGTGCGAATCTTCGTTCGAGGCGAACTGGCCGACTACATGGAAATGGCCGCGCCGATCCTTGCCGCCTTTCTAGGCGAGTCTCGACCGGCGGTGACCGGCGTCGGGGTCGCTTCGCTGGCGGATCGGGAATTGCTGGTGGAAGTAGAGGCGATCGCCATCCGGGATCCGGCTTTGGCCTGATTGAAACGTCAGCGACTGGTTCGTCTCCGGCACGGTCAAATCGAGACACTCAGTCTAGTCGAAGCGAAGCAGGAGCGTCCGGCGATGCCGTCTGGGTGGAACTCGTGCTTGAATCCGCGGGGGAGAGAGGCTAGTAACGCTCTCCTTTATCCGGATGTCTTTGCGAACTAATGACTTTCAAGCTTTCGATGCGTTGCGGCAGCGTTTCGACGAACTGGTTTCGTCGCCCGCTTGAATCCGTTTTTAGCGAAGCTGTTCGGAATCTCGTGGACCTCCCGAAAGGAGGCTGGCACGAATAACGAATCGCGCATGGACGAAATCAATTTCACCTACATCGACAAGCAAAAGGAGCTCGACGAGCTCTGCGAGCAACTGCAGGACCAGACGGAGATCGCCTTGGACAGCGAAGCCGATAACCTGCACCACTTCGAGACCAAGCTCTGTCTCCTGCAAATGCGCTTCAACGGGAGCATCGCCCTGCTGGACGTCACCGCCGATCTGAATCTGGACCGCTTCTGGGAGCTGCTTTCCGAGTTGCATCTGATCATGCATGGCAGCGATTTCGACTTGCGGCTCTTTCACGAGTTTTGCGGCTTCACCGCCAAGAGCATCTTCGACTCCATGCTCGCATCCCAGCTGCTGGGCATCAAGCGCATCGGGCTGGCGGCCTTGCTGGAGGAAAACTTCAAGGTGAAGATCCCCAAGGACAGCCAGAAGAGCGACTGGTCGCAGCGTCCGCTCACTCCCAAGATGCTCAAGTACGCGGCCACCGACGTGCTTTATCTGCATGATTTGCGCGACAAGCTGATGGCTCGCATCGACGACAAGCAGCGCGGCGAGTGGCTTCGTCAGCGCTGCGACAACCAAATTCGCATCGCCAAAACGGGCTTCCCGCGCAGCGATGAAAACTCCTGGCGCATCGCTCGATCGGACCGGCTCGACGAGCGCGGTCAGGCGGGCGTGTACGAGCTCTGGTACTGGCGTCAGAATCTCGCCAAACGCTTAGACCGGCCGCCTTTCAAGATCCTCGGCAACGACTACATCATCACCTTGGCGGAAGGCATTTCCGAAGGAAACTGGGAGTACGTTTTCGAAAGCTTGCCCATGGGCATACAGCGCCGCTCGCGCCAGGGATTGACCGACGCTTTGAAGCGCGGCGTCAGCCGCGATGTGAAGACCTTGCCGCAGCGACCGCCACGTCCCGACCGCCGGGCGCCGCTTTCGCAGCAGGAGCTCGATCGGCAGGATGCCATCAAGGGGCACCGCGACAAGCTCGCCAAGGAATACGGCATCGACCCGACCCTTATCGCGACGCGCAGTCAAGTAGCCCAGCTGGCGCGCGATCCCAACGACACGAGCGGATTTCTGGATTGGCAGAAGGAGCAGCTGGAGCCGTGCCTCGCCCCGCTGCGCGGTTGAGCTTCACGACGTGATGCCTGCCTGCCGTTTCGAAATGCTGTAGTTGAATTGCAATGACGATGGTAAACGTATCGCGGTTTCTCGACGAAAAGGCTCGCAGCCAGCCTGAAGTCGCTTCGCTCCTGGTACCCCGCGGTCGAGCGGGCGACGGCAGCATCGACTACCTGGAGCTCAGTTTCCGCGAGCTGGCGGCGGAGCAAAACGAATGGGCCTGCCGTTTCCGCGGCCGAGGGATTGGCAAAGGCTCGCGGGTGCTGCTCATGGTGAAGCCCGGCCTTCCGCTCATCGCGATCTGTTTCGCGCTGTTCAAGATCGGAGCGGTGCCCATCGTGATCGATCCGGGCATGGGACTGAAGAGCTTCTTGGCCTGCGTGCGTCGCTCGCAACCCGAGTTTCTGGTCGGCATCTCCTTGGCAATTTGGGCGTCGCGTCTCTTCCGTCCCTCCTTTCGCAGCGTGCGCGGCAGGGTCAAGGTGGGAGGTCCGCTCGATCGAGTGGCGAGCGCGTTTTCCGAGGAAGTCCCGCAGCCGACGCAGGCGGACGACCTGGCGGCGGTGCTGTTCACTTCCGGCTCCACCGGAGCTCCGAAAGGCGTCTGCTACGAGCATGGCATGTTCGAGGCTCAGGTCGCTGCCATCCGAAGCCAGTACGGCATCGAGCCGGGAGAGGTGGATCTGCCCATGCTGCCGATCTTCGCCCTGTTCAATCCCGCCCTCGGCATGACCACGGTGGTGCCGGAGATCAATCCGAGCAAGCCCGCCACGGTGGAGCCGGAAAAGATCGTGCAGGCGATTCAGCAGTGTTCGGTGAGCAACTCCTTCGGGTCGCCCGCCCTCTGGGCGAAAATCGGCGCCCATTGCGCGGAACGCGGTATCACTCTGCCGACCATGAAGCGAATCCTTATGGCGGGAGCTCCGGTGCCGCCGGCCTTGATGAAACGCTTTCAGTCCATCCTCACCAAAGGTCAGGTGCATTCTCCCTACGGAGCGACGGAGGTGCTGCCTGTGTCTTCTGTATCCGATGAGGAAATACTGGAGCGCGCTCAAGCGAAGACCGAGCGCGGAGCCGGGACCTGCGTTGGCAAGCTGCTGCCAAGCGTGCAAGCGAGGATCTTGCCTCTGAGCGATGAGGCCCTCGCGGCTCGAGATTTGGAGAACGCTCTTCCCACGGGCGAAATTGGCGAAATCGTGGTGACCGGTCCTAGCGTGACCAAGGCATACGACCGCTTGCCGGATGCCACACGGCTTTCCAAGATCGTGGATGAAAGCGGTCGGATATGGCACCGCATGGGCGATCTCGGGTATTTGGATACGGATGGCTATCTATGGTTCTGCGGGCGCAAGGTGGAGCGCGTGGTGACAGGGGATCGGGTCTACTACACCGATCGATGCGAGGGGGTGATCAATCCGCATCCAAAGGTCTTGCGCTCGGCCTTGATCGCTTTGAGTTCCGGGGAAGGCGTGCAGCCTGCTTTGGTGGTGGAGCCGGTAGGCGGTGCGTATCCAAAGAATGATACGGAAGAGGCGGCTTTGCTTGCTGAAGTGCGTTCTCTGGCGAATGGGTGCGAAGAGACTGCGGGGATCGAGCGCTTCTTCGTGCATCGGTCTTTTCCGGTCGACGTGCGTCACAACGCGAAGATCCATCGCTTGACGCTGGCGAAGGAGTTTTCGAGTCGGGGCTAGGACGCTCCCCCTTTGAGAGGCCACGCGTCGCGCAGGTCCGTCATGCCGGCTTCCTGCTCGGTATCGTGAGGATAGCGGTGGTGCCGTTTCCGTATTCGGATTTCAATACAAGATTTCCCTTGTTCTTTGCGGCGAAGTCGCGGCAGAGGGCAAGCCCAAGTCCGGAGCCTTTTTCGCCATCGGTGCCGTAGGAGGTGTGGTGAGCTCCGGGTTTGAAAAGCGATTGCAGGACCTCCGGCTTGATCCCTGCCCCCGTGTCGGCGATCGCGATTTCGGTGGCTGCGTCCGTCTGGCGGAGCGAGAGGGTGATGGTCCCGCCTCGTGGGGTGAACTTGGCGGCGTTGGAGAGGAGGTTTAGCAGGATGGAATGGAGCATGGCTCGGTCGCACCAGACGGAGGCGTCGCTCGGGACATTGGCTTCGAAGCGCAGCGCTTTGCGCTTGAAGGTTCCGGTGAGGCTGAGCAGCGCGGTCTCCAGCGTTTCGGAAATCGAGGTTTCGCTTGGTTTGAAGGAGAAATGCCCCAGCTCGAACTCCTTCTTTTGCAGCAGGTTCTCCGCGATCTGCAGAGCCGAGTTGGCGCTGGTGTTCACGTTTTCGAGGAGTTCCTTTTGTTCGGCCGGGCTGAGAGGATCCTCCTCGTCTCGCAGAAGATCGCCTGCCGAGAGGATGGAGAGCAGGGGGGAGCGGATGTCGTGAGCGAGGACCGAAAAGAGCTTGTTGTTCGCTTTGTTGAGCTCCTCCAACCGCTTGTTGCGGATGCGCAGATCGAGGTTGGCGCAGACTTGGCGGGAGAGGTGCCGTAGGGCTTCGATTTGCGAGGGCTCGAGCTGGCGGGGCTTTTTGTCGATCACGCACAAGGTGCCTAGGGCTTGCTTGTCCACGGTGACGATGGGCGCTCCAGCGTAGAAACGGATTTCCGGTTCCCCGTTGACGAGCGGGTTGTCGCGAAATCGATCGTCGAGCAGGGCGTCGGGCACGATCATGACCTGATCCGGATCCAGTACGGCGTAGCTGCAGAAAGCGTGGTCGCGGTGGGTTTGCTGAGCGTCCAGCCCGATTCGAGCCTTGAACCATTGCCGCTCGGCGTCGACTAGGCTGATCAAGGCGATCGGGACGTCGCAGATGGTCGCGGCCAGCTTGGCGATGCTGTCGAAAAGGGCTTCCGCTTCGGTGTCGAGAATCTGGTAGCGCTCCAGCGCTTCGAGGCGTTGGCGCTCGTCTTCGGGATTGGGAGGATGATTCATGGCGGGGCCGCGAGGGCCGGACTGGGTTGTTTCGGGCGGGGTCGGGGCCCGGAGCCACCACGAAGGGAGGCTTTGCTTAGCGTTTTCCATAGAGAGCTTGGGTTTCGGCGACCAGTTGCTGGTCGTCGAGCGTGTCGGGCAGCTCGAGTCCGTCCGCTCGCGGCAGTTCGCTCACCAGCCGGGCTGTCATGGCTTCGATGTCCTTGAGCTCGCATTCCCAGATGACCATGCAGCGCCAGCCGAGCCGTTGCAGGGCCTGCATGGTTTCGCGATCCCGCTCGACGTTTCGCCGAAATTTGGCCTGCCAGTAGGCGGTGTTCGACTTGGGCGTGGTGGCGTGCTTGCAGCCGGCATGGCGGTGCCAGAAGCAGCCGTGCACGAAGATGACCGTCTTGCGAGCGGGGAGAACGATGTCGGGACGCCCGGGCAGTTTTTTGTTCTTGGGACCATTGACGGTGAAGCGATAGCCAATGCGGTGCAGCAGGCTGCGGACCAGTCGCTCGGGCTTGGTGTTTCGCCCGGCGACGCGGGACATGATCCATGAGCGATGCAGCTTCGAGATCTTGTCCGGCATGTGGGCACCCTAGCCGCTTCGCCTGCGAAATCAAGAGAGGGAATCGCCTAGATGATTCCCGCTTTCCGCTCGCCTAGAGCCAGCGCACGATGGCGTGCAGACTGGTGAGATTCGACAGGCAGAGAGCGATCCAGAAGACGCCTTTGCGCTTTTCCTCGAGCAGGAGGTTGAAGGCCACCGTCATGGGCAAGGCGATGCGGCAGCCTGCCCAGTAGCCGCGCCAGACCGCATCTCCGAGGCAGAGGAAAAGCAGTCCGTAGACCATGCCCAGTGTCCAGATGCGGCTTTGCGGACGCGGCTTGAGGATGAGGTAGGCGAACTGGAAGGAGAGGCCGAGCAGAGCGACGATGCGAAACCAGTAGCGATCGGGCTCGTCGGTTTCGCTGGCGGCCAGTTGGCGGATGGCGTCGACCAAGCCATGATACAGACCGCTGAAGGGAAGCACGATGTTGTCATGGGCGTTCAAGGTCAGGGGAAAGGCGGCGGCGACCTTGGCCATCCAAAGTCCGAGCGGAATCGCCGCGGCGAAGAAGGCTACTGAAAAGGCCAGGAGGGTCGATCGGCTGGGCCAAGACTTGTTTCGCTTTGCCGCCAGAAAGGCCGCGGAGTTGAGCAACGCGGTTTCCTTGGTCAGAGCGGCGAGCGTGTTTGCGAGGTAGGGGCTCAGGCTTCGACGGTCTTCCAGGGCCGCGATGACGATGAGCCCTAGCAGGAGGGAGGGCAGATCGGCGAGCGAGTAGCGGACGCTCTCGAGGGCGCCCATGGAAAAGACGCAGAAGAACCAGCGCCCGAAGCTTTCGAGGCTGCCGACCGGAATCCATCGCAGCAGCAGCCAGGCGAATAGTCCGAGGCAGGCGATGTTGAGCGCGCTGTGAACCTGCAGGATCAACGCCGGTTTTCCCAGTCCGAGCGCGTAGCTTAGGGCTGGCAAGGCGATGCGTCGCGCTCGATAGGAGGGGTGGTCGATGGCCTCGACCAGCTGGGGGTCGGAAAGGCTGGGGTCGAGAGCGATCTGCAGGTAGTACTGCCCGTCGTAGCCGGTGGAGTCGGGCTTCCGGTAGACGTCGAGCGATTCGATCGCGTCGAGGGTCGGTCGATGGTGGTCGGCTCCGAAGCCGGCGAGTTCGCTCAGGCCGTGCCGAGCGGAGAACTTTCCCAGGAGCAACCCGAGAAGGAAGAGCGCGCAAATGAGATATGGAAGTCGAGCTCGCAAGCGAGCCTAGCACCTGCCCGAGCGCGTATGTGGCTGCAAGCCAAAAGCCTTGGCGACAAGCGACTCGAGCGGAAGAAATGGTTTAGTTGAGATCGAAGGCCACGCCGAGCAGGCCTCGGGTGCGGTCGCAGACCTCGTTGTCCTCGGACATGACGATGCAGCGCTGCATGAGCGAGATGCGGGCCAGCTCTTCGGGGGTGGAGTGGATGCTGTCGGCCGCTGCGTTGAGCATGGACCATTCGTCTTCGCTGAGGGGGATTCGTATAGAGTTATTCATGCTCTTGTAAATCGTCACGGGGCGGGATGGCCTTAAGGCGCGGGCCGCGCTTGCTGGGTAGTTTACACTATTTTTTCGCTGAGTAGCGCCCGCCGCTCCAGAGGGAGCCTCAGGGGAATGGCGCCTATGAGGGCCGCTGCTGAGTGGAGCGAGGGGCTCTTATCGCTCAACTTGGCGGAAACGCGTCCGATGAAGCTGGGGAAGACTTTCTTTTAGCCATATGATCACTCACCCGATAAACGAAGACGACATCCTGAGCGACCTCGACGAGATGTCTGTGGCCCCGCAAATTTTACCCCGCCTGCAGGCGATGGTATCGGACTGCAACACCAACCCGGACGACATTCGCGACATGATTCGCATGGATCCGGCTCTCAGTTCGATGATCCTGAAGACCGCCAACAGCGCCTTCTTCAATCCGGGCTACCACATCGACTCCATCGATGACGCCATCATGCAGCTCGGATTCAGCGACGTTTATCAAATCGTGACCATGTTGGCCTTCTCCGATGTGATGGCCAAGCCGCTGGAGACCTACGCCCTGAGCGCGGGACAGTTCTGGCGTCGCTCCGTGGCGTGCGCCTTGGCCATGGAGCGACTCGCTCGCAAGTACGGCGAGGATCCCGGCGTAGCCTATACCATCGGACTGCTGCACGGGATCGGCATGGTGTTCATCGAGCGCGAGCTGATGCAGCGCGAAAAGCGAGTGGTCTTTCAGAACGCTCTGCCCGAGGACGTGGCCATCGCCTCCGAGGAGATGGAGATTTTCGGCCTCAACCACGCCAAGGCGGGGGCATCCGTCATGCGCCAGTGGGGCTTCTCGGACGAGATCGTGGTGCCTGTCTACTGCCAATTCGAGCCGTCCGAGGCCGGAAACTACGAGCGCATGGCCTGTTTGATCTCCTTCGCCAAGCGCATGATTGGCACGATCATCAACGACGAGGCAGGAGCGGTGGCTCAGCCCGGTCCGGATCCCTTGCTGATCGCCTTGCTGCACCTCAGCAAGGAGGAGTACCAGAAGGTGGTGCTCGCCCTGCGCGACAGCTTTACCAAGGCCCAAGGCCTGGTGGGCGACGTGAGCCCCGGAAAGGTCGTCACCAAGAAAGCCATGGAGTCCAAGCTCGGCTACGGCCAGCGTCGGATTCGTTTGTAGAACCTTCAGTTAACCTTGCGACTTTAGAGGGGATGCTATTTATTTCAGCAATCTCGTAACCCACAGAGACCACACCCTCAAAATACTCAAAATGAGCGATTCAGAACTAATCGATTGGGAACAGCTTTCGATGATCTTTGGCGAAGACGATGAGGAGTTCGACGAAGATATGGCGGAACTATTCCAGGAATTCATCGAAGACGGCAACGCCCGTTTCGATGCCATCAAGGATGCGAGCTTCCCTGAACAAAAGGAGTTCATCGCGAAGGAGTCTCACAAGCTGAAAGGCTCGGCGAGCAACTTCGGATTTACCCAGGTTGCGAACCTGCTGGCTCACATCGAGGACGACATCGGCACCATTGCCTCGGACGATGTGAGCGAAAGCCTGGAAAAGGCCATGGCCTACTTCAAGCAGAGCATCGACGCGGTGGTCAGCAAGTATCCCCCGCTGGCTTCGATAAGCCGTTAGGCGGACGAGCCGAAAAAAGGACGTTAGCCTGAAAAGAGGCGACCCTTCGCGGGGTCGCCTCTTTGGCGTCCGCATGCCAAGCGTCGCCGATGGCATCGGCTAAGGGCTCGACTTGGCCCGGCTCAGCGGACTTGATGGTCAGCGATGAAGGCGTTCGCCCAGGCAGGTATCATCTTGGCTCTTTCAGCCGTTCTCGCGGCTGCCAGCTACCTCGCCCGGCCAGAGGTCCTGCCGTGGGATCGGGGAGAGCTGGAGGTCGAGCTGGAGGAGGCCTTGGGATGGGAGCAGGCCATATGGCTGGACGCCCGAGTGGAGGAGGACTTCCGGCGAGGCAGCTATCAAGGGGCTTTGCCTATGAACGAGGAAAACTGGGAGAGCGGCTTGGCGCCTTTCCTCGATCAGTGGACGCCGGAGCGACCGGTGGTGGTTTTTTGTTCGAGCCAATCCTGCCTGCGATCCGACAGCGTCGCCCGGCGCCTGCGCTCTGAACTGGGAGTGGAAAACGTGTACAGCCTCGCTGGCGGCTGGGAAGCCATGGTGGACGCGGGGCTAATCGATCGATGAGGGGGAGGAGATGAAGCGAACCGTCAGTCAGCTGCTCTATCTCGTAGTGGGGGCTCTCTTCGGCTACGCCGCGGTGGCGAAGATCCTGGATCCGGAAGCCTTCCTGTCTTCGCTGCTCACCTACGAGCTTTTCCCCTACGCTCTGGCCGTGGGGCTCGCCTGGTTCGCTCCCATGCTGGAGCTGGTCGTGGCGGTCTGCCTGGCGAGCGGCTTCCTGAGGCGCGGCGCCAGTTGGTTGACCGGATTGATGCTGATCCTCTTCATCATCCTTGTGGCGCAGGGCCGGCTGCGCGGCCTGGCTCTGGATTGCGGCTGCTTTGGCGCGAACCGTCTGGAGAGCGCCTTCGATTACGCCTGGAAGATCGCTCAGAATCTCCTGATGCTGTTCGCCCTGTGGGCGGCCGTTCTGTTGGAGGACTCGGCTCGACAACGCTCCCGCTCCTCCGAAAGCTAGAGGCATGGTATCAATTGGCGATCAGCTCGAACTCAATTTCACCGTCAAGTCGGCCCATGGCGACGAGACCCGCACCGGATCCTTTCGCGAACTGGTGACGCGCCCCACCATCGTCTCGGTCTACATGCGCAACAATACCAGCAGCTGCGACCGCCAGATCCAGCAGATGAAGGAGATCGCGCCACAGCTGGACGCCATGGGAGTGGCCCTGATCGGCGTGAGCAAGGATACCGTAGGCTCACACAGCAAATACGCCTGCAAGCTGGAGCTTGAGTTCCCCTTGGTCTCCGATCCGGATCATCGCTTCGCCAAGGCGACCGATTCGTTGGTGGAGAAAAAGATGTACGGAAAGACGTTCTGGGGGCCGGTGCGGGCCGCCTACCTGATCGATCCCTCCGGCGCGGTTTTAGGACTGATCGAAAAAGTCGATTCCGCCGCCCACGCGGATCAATTGCTCGCGCTGGCGAAAAAAGCCGGATGAACCGGACGGACAGCTCGGCGAAGCCGCGCGGTCCCTTGCTTGTTAAGCTGGTTGTTGGTATTTGTTAAGTAAACGCATTTTAAGGTTTACTAAGCTCCCGGTTTTTATGAGCTAGGGGGCGTTATGAAGACTTTCACTGCTTCGAAATCGACCGCATTGGCCGCCGTCTCGACGGTAGCAGGGCTTGCAGGCGCTGGAATGGCGTTCGCGGGAAACGGCGTGCCGCCGACCGTGGAACTGCCTGAGCTTTACGTGACCAGTTCGCACACCGCTATCGTGGAGCCGGCCTCGACCTACGGGGCGCCGGTCTCGCGATTGGAGCTCAATCCCCAGTTCGATCTGCAGGTGCGCAACCTCGCTGAGGCGCAGGGCGACGTGAGCATTCGCGGCGGCATTTTCGAAAACACCGGTTTTCGGGTGGGAGCCGCGACTTTGATCGACCCGCAGACGGGGCATTATTTTTCGGAGATCCCTATCGCTCCGGAGATGCTGGAGGGGCCTGGATTGCTGGTTGCGGCTGACAACGCGTTCGGTGGCTTCAACAGCACCGTAGGCACGGTCGACTACGCGTGGACGGAGATTCGCGACGGCGGCAGCGCTGCGGTGGGCTTCGGAGACAACAGCCTCAACTACCAGCGTCTGCACCAAGGGCGGACCTTCGCGGCGCATGGCGAGGACTCGTGGGCGGCGGAAATGGAGATCTCGCGCTCCGAAAGCGCTGGCACGATCGAAAACGGAGATCACAATTTCGTTCGCTACAGCGGGAGATTGCAGCGGAAGAGCGATGCGGGACAGACCGATTTCTTTGCAGGCTATCAATCGAAGTACCTCGCTTGGCCCGAGCTCTACGCTGCTCCCTACGGCTCCAACGAGTCGGACAGCGTTCGCACGACCTTGCTGATGGTCAACCATGCTCAGGCCTACGGCGACGACGATAGGTGGGAAGCCACCGCCTACTTCCGCCGGCACCATGACCACTATCTCTTCAACCGCTTTTCGGATAGCCTGGCGTTTCTGCACCAGACCGAGGTGGCGGGGGCCGCGGTCACTGGGGCGCACCGATTGAGCGGGCGATTCGCCATCAACTACACCGCGCAGCTCACCGCGGATGAAATCGAATCCTCCACGCTGGAGAACAACTTCACCAGCCGCAGCTATACCAAGGTGGCGGTGCTGCCGGAGTTTCTCTTGTATGAAAGCGGAGAGGAATCCCTCACCCTGCGCGCGGGCGGCAGCTACGATGATACGAACCGCGATCCTTCCAAGCTTTCCCCTATTGCGGATCTGACCTATGCTCGCGGCGACGATCGCTACTACCTTTCTATGGCCCAATCGACCCAGGTCGCGGGCTACACCGCCATCGGCGGATCCACCGGCGGCCTTTTCGCCAGCAACCCGGATCTCGATCGCGAGGTGAGCCGCAACCTCGAGCTCGGCGCGGTCCTGAGCAGGGGCGAGTGGAGCCTGAAAGCGGCGGCGTTCGCCCGCGAAGACGCCGACCTCGTCGACTGGACCTTCTCCTACGATCGCACCAGCGCGCGCTCGGCCCGCAATGTCGATATCGACACTTACGGACTGGAGCTCGTGGCCTCCCGTCGCATCGGACAGTGGGAGCTGCTGGGCAGCGCCACCTTGCTCGATAAGGACGAGGACTACGGCGACGCTTCGGTGGACGCCAGTTTCTACGCCCTCAATTTCGCCGAAACCCGCCTGACCGGGGCGGTGGTCTGGTCGCCGTTGGAGCGCCTGCAGGTCCGCATGGACAACGAGTACCGCAAGCAGCGGGAAAACGTTTTGCGCGAGGGCGACGACAGCGCCGTCTTCACCCACCTCGGCGTCTACTACTCCTTTCCGGAGCTGCAGGGTCTGGAGCTGAACGCTTCTGTGGAGAACCTTTGGCAGGACGACTTCCAGGAGATCCCGGGAACGCCCGGCCGCGGACGCCAGACCAGCGTGGGCGCCCGCTGGAGCTGGTAGCGAATTTTAGATTGGTAAGATACCGCGTCTTTCACTGGGAGAGGCTGCCGCGAGGCGCCTGATCTCAGTCGAATGGAACAGGGTGGGGCGGGGCCTTCGGGTCCCGCCCCTTTTGCGTTTAGCGGTCAGAGCATGGGAGGGCCTGGGAAGGGAGGCCCGGCTGTGCCAGGCGGGCAGTCGAGGGAAGGCGGCGGCAGACCGGAGGGGGCTGCTTGGATTTGCCGGCGGCCACTGCCGACGCTGGCGGTGCGGGCGACGGCCGTTTCCTATCGCGTGACGCGACCGATGCGTTGGCCCCAAAGCATGGCTCCGAAGATGAGGGCCGCTCCTGCCAGCAGTTTGCTTACGGAAGCGGCGGCGATCGCGCTCGATTCGCCGAAGAGGAAGAGGGACGCCGCCATGGCGAGCGGCACCACCGCGTTGTTGGCTGCGGCCAGGGCGCCGGCGCTGCTGCGGGCGGCTCCTTTGTTCCAGAGGTAAAAGCCAAGCCCCGACGCCACCGCTCCTAGGTAGAGGATGGCCAGGGCCTGTTCGCCGCTTGGGGCGATCGTTCGCCAGTCTCCCCAGATGAGAAAAGCGAAGCCTGCGAAGGCGGCTCCACCGGCGTAAAGCGCCGCCATCACCTGCGAGTCGTTGATCCCGGGCCGTTTGAGTCGCCACTCGCGATACATCAGCTGTCCTAGACCGAAGGAGAGATTGGCGACCTGCATGAGGGCGAAACCGGCCCAGATGTCGCCGCTGGGCTGGCTAAACTTTATCACCGCGGCGCCCGCCACCGAGAGCAAGGCGCAGGCGATCAGGCTCCATTGCCAGCGTCGCCGCATCAGGTCGTAGGCGAGGGCGATGTAGAGCGGAGTGAGCACCGAAAACAGGGCGACCAGATGCGAGGGCAGGAAAGCGAAGGCTCGGATGTAGGCCACGTACATGGCTCCAAACTGTAGGGATCCGATGCCGACCAAGGCGATCAGGTCGCCTCTCCCCAGGCCGGCGAGCCGAAAGAAGGGGGCGAAACAGAGCCAAGCGATCGAGAGGCGGGCCGTCGCCACGAAGGTCGAGTCGAGACCGGATAGGCGCGAGCCGATGATCCCGAAGGAGAAGGCCCAGATGAAGGAGACTGCGATGAGGAACGGCATGGAACGGAAGGCTCTGGTTAAGGTTTGTTAGAAATAGCTTAACTAGTTCCGTCGAGTAAAGCTCGCTCAGGCGAGATCGGTCCATTTGCCCTGCAGCGTAGGCTGCTGCTGCGAGTCGGCCAGCTGTTTGAGGAAATCGCGGCGCGAAAGTTCGCGGGCTCCGAGGCTCGCCAGGTGCTTGGTCGGCTGCTGGGCGTCGATGAAATGGAATCGGTGCTTGCGAGCGAAGGCGACCAAGGCGTGGAAGGCCACCTTCGAGGCGTCGCGTTCGTGGTGAAACATGGACTCGCCGAAGAAGGCCGCTCCGATGGAAACGCCGTATAGGCCGCCTACCAGTCGGCCGTCCAGGTAGGTCTCGAAGGAATGGGCCAGTCCGAGGCGGTGGAGCTCGACGTAGGCGTTTTGCATGTCCGCGGTGATCCAGGTCCCGCTCTGGCCGGGACGCGGCGCCTTGGCGCAGGATTTGATGACCTCGGGAAAGGCGGTGTCGATGCGCAGCTCGAATTTTCCCGACTGCACCACGCGTCGAAGCGACTCGCGATACTTGAAGTTTTCCAGGTGCAGGGCCATGCGCGGGTCCGGGGAAAACCAGAGAATGGGGTCGCCTTCGCTGTACCAAGGGAAGATGCCGCAGGAGTAGGCGGCTACGAGGCGTTGAGGACTGAGGTCGCCGCCGATGGCGATGATGCCTTCGTCTTCGGCAAGTTCCGGATCGGGAAAGGCGATTTCCCTCGGCAATCGGAAAATGGGCACGGCGCGGGGTGGCTAGCTCGGATTGGCGGGCGTTTTGGGAGAGGGCCTCACGGCTGGGGGATCTCCTCCTCTCCGCCGAAGCGCTCGGCCAGTCGGTCGTAGGAGAGGGTGCGAGCGTCCGCGGGCACCTTCATGGAGAAGATCTGACTCCAGAGTTCCTTGGGCAGCACTTCGATGTCGCGCTCGCTGCGGCGGGAGGCGGTGATGTCCGCGTGCTCGTCGAAGTCCAAGTCCCACAGCAGCTGAAAGTAGGCGCTTTTGGAGTCGGCGGTGATCAGCAGCGCTTTCATTGCCGCTTCGCCGTCTTCCGTTTCCTTCACGCGAAGGGCCGAGACGAAGGAAACGGTTTTTAGCTTATAGACCCAGATGAGGTCGGAAAGCGTTTGCAGCAGGGCGTCGCTGCTTTGGATGACGCTGTTGGGTAGGGTCAGGTTGATGAAGGGGCCCGATTCGCGCTTTCCCAGGAAGAAGGGCAGGATGCCGCGAAACTGCTTGAAGATGGCTTCGCTGTGCAGGGCTACGGCTTCGTGAATGCCGGAGGTCGTGGGCGGCTGCTGGGAAAGGAGCTGCTGAAGTGAGGCTGACATGCAGGGCAGCTTTTTCGCTTCGCCCTTGCTTGTCGAGTTGGAACAGCCTGTCGCTGCTGGCGGCCGCAGCGGGGCGTCGGGCCCTTCCGCGGTCGGTCGCGCCGATGCGGAATGGCTCCGCTCAGCGGGCGTGTTCTGCGTAGGCCTGTAGATCGCGTTCTTCGATCTCGTTTTTCTTCACGAACTCCAGCGAGGCGGAGTTGATGCAGTAGCGCAGGTGGGTAGGCTTGGGGCCGTCTTCGAAAACGTGTCCCAGGTGGCCGCCGCAGCGCGAGCAGTGCACCTCGGTGCGCACCATGCCGTAGCTGGTGTCTCGGGTTTCGCCCACGTTTTCCGGAGCGATGCTTTCCCAGAAGCTGGGCCAGCCGGTGCCGGAGTCGTACTTCTGGGCGCTGGCGAAAAGCGGAGCTTCGCAGGCGGCGCAAAGGTAGAGGCCCTTCTCCTTGTTGTTCCAGTAGGCGTTCTGGAAGCTGCGCTCTGTGCCTTGCTGGCGCAGGACGCGAAACTGCTCCGGCGAAAGGACCTTCTTCCACTCCTCGTCGGTCTTGCGGAAGGCGTCGAGGGCGGTGGTCTCCGCTTCGGAAGGCACGGCGCAGGCGGCCAGATCCTGCTCTTTCAAGTTCGTCTTCTGGGAGTGTGTGGATGCGTTGTCGTCTGCCATGGCAAGTGTGGTGAAAAGGGTGGTGGTTAGGGCGGCTGCGAACGGTTTCATGGTTCTGGGCGTTGGGTTGCGAATGGGGCGTATTCCGGATCGTTTCCGAATGCGGGTCGCTATTCGCAGAGAGGGAAACGGCCGGGGGATTATTCCGATTGAGTTTCGACGGCGGAAGGGCGCGGGTAGAGAACGCAAAATCGAGCCGCCGAGCTCGAAAGCTCGGCGGCTGGGTAGCAATGCAAGCGCGGTTTGCGCTAACGGGGCCTGATCGGCATCATCGCGCCTACATCTTCGTCTCGAGGGCTCGTCGAAGGTCCTTAGATGACCAATCCTCGATCAGCTTCGAGACGTACGGCGCCCGCGAGTCGGAGAGACGCAGGTTCGCCTTAAGCGTGTGCAAATAGCTGAGGTCCGTCAGGCTGGCGTCGCCGGAGCTCACCACCGTTTCGTCCGGGGCGATCACCGAGTAGGCGAAAGCGATGCGTGGCGGGTAGAGATCCGTCATGACCCGGTATTCGCCGAAGGGCGAAGTCAGCGTGGACTGGTCGCCTGCCAGGTCGATGTCGGAGACTTCGACTCGGAGCGTGTATCCAGCTGGCAGATACTTCTGGCCTTGCTTGACGAAGACCGCTTCCACCTCGCGCAGCACGGCCTTCTCCTGCTTGGAGCTTTTGAAGGAGCTGGTGCGGATGTCGCGGTAGTTGTCGCTGTTCGTGAAGACGACTTGGACGGCGCTGTTCGCGGCGTCGGTGGTGATCGCGTGTCCGAAATTCGCTAAGGAAAGGGCGATGGCCGAGCCTATCGCGAGTAAAGATCGAGTGTGTTTCATGTTTTCCTCCTTTATCCTGTTGGGTGTCGAATCGTCGCTCGACGGAGCGATGTTCTACAATCTGGATACGAAAAGGGGCGCCAGCTTGGATTCAGATTTCGAAAGCGCGGCGTCGCCGCTTTACAAGGCTTTGACAGGCGGGAGCTTAAAAACCGCTCAGGTTTGCTTCGATTTGCGCGATCTCTGCTAGCAAATTGGAATTGACAGGGGAATTTCCTGCTATTTTTAAGCCGCTTCGTTACTAACTGATTCGCACACCATGGCAGAGGAAAAGAAGAGTACTGCAACCCAACCCAGCTCGAGCGCTCCGGAGAAATCGACCGGATCTTCTGACGCCAGTCGAAATGGCAAGGGGGACGCTCCCCGCAACTGCTTCAGCGATACCTATCGAAGCAATTTCGATAGCATCGACTGGAGCAAGTAGGCTCGGGACGGAGCTGAGGGAAGTCATTGTCGGCCACCGCGATCTTGCGGTGGCTTTTTTCGTGCCCGGACCCCGAGGAGTGGTACTCCGTCGAGGCGGAGCGCCTTGCCTCACTTTTGCCAGATGCCTTGCACGGCCAGCTGCTTGCTGGCGGCCTCGCTCCAGCCTCGATTGGCGGCGGGACTGGCGGGCGAGGGATGCAGGACCTTGCCGTGCTGGATGTCGATCCCGTCCAGAGCGGCCTTGGCTCGAGCCTGGGCGAAGCCTCCCACTCCGACGATCCATTCGGGCTGCAGGGTTTCGATGCAGCGCCGTAGGTGCAGATCGCAGGCCGCGAAGAGCGCAGCGCTCTCGGCCGCTGGCAGCTTGTCCGGAGTGCGGTTGCGCGAGCTCTCTTCCATGAACACCAGTGGGCAATAGTTGAGCACGAAGTGATCGGCGAAGAAGTCGGCAGCGTTGGGAAAGGCTTCCGCGAAGAGGCCCCAGAGGCGACGTCCGGAGACTTCGGACTTTTCGCAGGCGAAGCCCAGGATGGGCCGCTTGGGATGCTCGGGGAAGGGGATGTCGACCGGTTTCTCTATGCCCATCCAGTTTTTGACCGCATCGATCTCGCCAAAGGGCACGCCGGTTTGAGCCATGCCCCACGGCCCGGGGTTCATGCCGAGAAAGACGACGCGTTTGGGCGTGTCCGCGTAGCGCCTCAAGTACTCGCGATGGGGCTGCCAGGCGTACTTTATGGGGTTGTACACGTATGCGACGGGTGGAGCGAAACGCAGCGCGTCGACCGCCTCCGAAAGGGCTTCGGCGGCTTGGATCATTTTGGCGGATAGGGACATCGGGAGGATTGGAGGAAGGTGGTCGGACCGCGTCAAACCAATACGGCCGCCCTCGCCGCTGCGCCGCTCCCTGTAACCGCGACCTGGGGGCAGGGTAGTCAGTGGTATGCTTTCGCTGAGCGAAGCCCAATGGAGGAGAGAACCAATATGAGCCTATTTCTAATCACAACGATCGTATTCATCGGTCTGATCTGTCTAGCGGTGCAGGAAGCCTATCGCCGCTAGGACTCTCCGACTCGGTTGGAGACGAAGAATCGAGAAGTCGAAGGACGCCGTTCCCTCTGGGAGGCGTCTTTTTTTTTGGCGGCGCGTCCCGGCCTTTGGACGTAAAAAGCAGCGAGCGTTTCGGCTGGCTGCTGCGTGTGCAAAACGATGCTTCGAGGCGGCCGCTCTAGAAGGAGTAGGCCATGTAGTTGAAGCGCTTGCTGGCAGGTTGGGTGAAGCGATCGCTGTCGAGGCTCTTCTTTTTGACCGGGACGGCTGGGAGAAGCTCCTCGTGCACCGGGATGCGGGAGCAAAGCCGCTCCAGTTCCGGGTGATCCTGAATCCGTTGGAACACGTGGGCCAGGAGGATCGCGTCGCTCATGGCGTCGTGGCGACGCATGGACGAGAGCCCAGCCGAAAGGCGTTCCGCGATATCGTCCAAGGAGTTTCTCAGGCGAGAGAAGTCGCGCCAGAGCACCTCGAAGATATCCATGGTATCGATGAAGCGCACGGAGCGTGTCTCCACGTCGTCGCGCTTGGTGTACTTCCGGATGAAATTGAAATCGAACCGATAGATGTCGTGCCCGAAGAGCGTGGCGTCGCCGACGTACTCGGAAAACGCGGTCAGCGCCTCCAGCGGTTTCGGGGCTCCGGCCACATCGTGGTCGCGCACGCGAGTCAGTTCTTGGATTTCGCTCGGAATGGGCTTGCCCGGATCGACGTAGGTCGAAAAGGAGTCCTCGATTTCCATCAGGATGCCTCCGAGCCTTACCCCAGCGATTTGAGTAATCTCCTCCTGCTTGTAGCGCAAACCAGTGGTCTCGAGATCGAATGCGACGAGTTCCTTCACTCCCAAAAGGGGGTGAAAGGCTGGCATTTTGTCTTCGTATGGTGGTTTCACTAGGGTGAGAAGGTGGTTTATGTTGTATCGTCTAGTAGAACGAAAACTTCCAGTCTGCGTTCCTTTAGAAGATCTTTTTCACAGGTTCTTTCTAAGTTCTCATGCAAAAAGCGAGCCCGATATGGAGATCTTCGGAAAAATACGAACAGCGGATGTGCCAAATCGCAAATTTTTCATGCTTTTAGCTGAACCGATGAATGCTAGCGCCGATAAGGGCTAGGGTATTCTACTCGTTCCGCCTGCATGGGCGGCGGGTTGTTTTCGTCGCCTTGATCTTCTAAATGTTTGAAAATAAAAAGGTTCGCAGTCGGATGTATCTTATCTGGGCGAGCGGGGCGTTGCTGCTCTGCGCTCTCGGCTATCTGGCGGCGTCCCGCTGGTTGCCCGCGGCGGGGGACACGGCGAGCCAGGTCCCGGCCTTTGCGATTTTCATCGGAATCGGCTTTGGAAACTGCGCATTGCTTTGGGGCTTCGCCCGCGCCCTGACCGGGCGAAACGACCGAGATTGGTCGCGTCGCATCGAGCTGGAGGCGACGCGCTCCGAGGTGGTTTTGCCGGAGGGGCTCACCGCTGGAGAACGGCTTGAGCGCTGGGGGCGCGAGCTTCGGGAGCGGGAGAACGAGCAGCGCTCCAAGCTGGCGTTCGCCACGCCTTTGGTCGATGCCTGTCGCGGCGCGGATCTGGGGCTCTTCCTGTGCGACGAGGAAGGTCGCGTTCTGTGGGTGAACGGAGCCACGGAAGAATTGACGGGACGCCCCTTCCAGGATCTGGCGAAGCGGGCCAAGCTGGATTTTCTCAACCACGCGCTCAACGACCCGCTGGACCACATGCGTCTCAACGCGGCCTTGGACAAACGGCACGCCACGCAGTTGACCTTGGCCTGCCAGCGGGCGGACGGAGAGACGCGATGGGTGTCCCTGAGCCTGAAGCCGCTGCAGGGATCGACTCCCAGCGATGCCCGGTTCTTCGGCGTTTTGATCGACTCCACGGAGACGCGAAACGCTCAGACGGAGTTCGAGGAGATCTCCAAGCGCTTCGCCTTGGCGACCGAAAGCGCCAACATCGCCATCTGGGATTGGGATGTGAAAAACGACCGTTTGGTGTGGGACGACTACATGCACGAGCTGTATGGCTGCCGCCGCGGGGAGTTTTCTCCAAGCTATCAAGGCTGGATAGGGCGAATCCACGAGGACGATATGAACCGGGTGATCCGAACTATCGACCAGGGATTGATGAAGGCTCGGAACGTCGAGTTCGTGGCCCGTGTGGAACGGGGAGATCAGGACGTGGTCCACATACGAAACGCAGGGAAGGCATTCCTCAACGAGCGCGGCGAGGTGATTCGATACATCGGGGTTGCGTCGGATGTGACAGGAGAGCGGGAGGCTCGTATCCAAGTTTTGGATCAGAAAGAGGAGGCGGAGCGCCTGGCGATCCGTCTCGCGGAAGCGGTCAAGCACTCCAAGGATGCGGCTGCGGAGGCGGAGCGGGCCACCCGGGCCAAAAGCGCTTTTCTGGCCATGATGAGCCATGAGATTCGCACCCCGATGAATGGAGTGATCGGAATGGCGAGCCTGCTGTTGGATACGAAGCTCGACGAGCACCAGCGCGACTATCTGAACACCATTCGCACCAGTGGCGACGCGTTGATGACCTTGATCAACGACATTCTGGACTACTCCAAGATCGAGTCGGGAAAGCTGGATATCGAGATGGCTCCATTCAATCTCTGCGATTGCGTGGAGGACACCATGGAACTCTTCGCCGCTCGAGCTTCCGAAAAGAATCTGGAGCTTATCTGTATCATCGATCCAAATACGCCTGAGGAGGTGATCGGGGACTCTACACGCTTGCGTCAGATCCTGGCGAACTTGCTAGGCAACGCCATCAAGTTCACCGACGTGGGCGAAGTCGAACTCCGGGTGGACGCTCCTGCGGATGGACGAATCTCGTTTTCCGTACGAGATACTGGCATCGGGGTGAAGGAGGATCGCTTGCACAAGCTATTCGAGGTATTCACCCAAGCGGACTCCTCGACGACGCGAAAATATGGCGGCACGGGACTGGGGTTGTCCATCAGCAAGCAACTGGCGAATCTCATGGGCGGGGACATGCGAGTGAAGAGCTCATTCGGAAAAGGATCAGTCTTCTCTTTCGACATCGCGTTCGATGGCTTGCTCGACGCTACGCCCCATCCCGCCTTCGAAGCTCAGGACTCCCTGAAAGGCAGGAAGGTGGCTATCGTGCAGTCCAACGGGGTGGTGCGGCAGGCGCTCCAGTCAACCGTTTCTCGTTGGGGGATGGAGTGCAGGGCCTTCAAGGCGCTGGCTTCCTTGAGAGGGGAGATGGGGGCGGATGATTCTTGGGATCTCGTTGTCGTAGACAGGAACGCCGCCGAATCCTTAGACGATATCGAAATACTGAATACGCTGGAAAAGTCGAAGACGACCTTGCTCTGGCTGCTGAGCCCAAATGAATCCTTCGAGCGAAGCGAAAGGCGATTCGCCATCTACAAGCCCTATCGGACCCAGGGCTTGCTGGATACGGTGATGGAGGCTCTGGCAAGCTGCGACAATCCGGCGGGCGGCAAGGTTTCGAAGCTCGACGCTCGCGCCGAAGCGGACCAGGTCGAGGTGAAGGTGCCGCTTAAGATTTTGGTAGCGGATGATAATCTGGTTAACCGGAAAGTCGCGCGCGTGATGCTCAAGCGATGCGGCTATCAAGCGGATATGGCGTGTAATGGGGTCGAAGCGGTCGAAGCCGTGAAGCGCCGCGAGTACGATCTGATTTTTATGGATTGCCAGATGCCTGAAATGGATGGCTTCGAGGCGACCCGAGTGATTCGCAGTCTGGAAGGGGATCGTTCCGGGCACAAGCGGTCCTGCGTTTATGCCCTCACGGCCAATGTAAGGGACGAATCGATACAGATGTCTCGCGCTGCGGGGATGGACGGCTTTCTGGGCAAGCCCATAAAGCTCGACGATATTCGCCAAGCAGTGGATGAAGTGTGCACGTCCCTGGCGTCTCAGAATTAGCCGGCCAGAGCTACCGCTAGGGCTCTTGACTCCGGCTGAAGCTCGTGGCAGTGGATGGGACGAATGCCTGTTCCCTTGGATATCCTTTATCAAGACGACGACCTGATCGTGGTGGACAAGCCTTCTGGCGTATTGAGCGAGGGAGGCGGCGATCGGGAGCGCGATCTCGAACAGCTTGTATCCGAAATTGTGGGACGTCGCGCCTTTTGCTGCCACCGTCTCGATCGCCTAACGAGTGGAGCCATCGCGTTGCGAACGCGAAATCGGCTGAAGAGGGAGTTCGCGCAGCTCTTCGAAGGCCACGGCGTGCGCAAGGAGTACTGGTTGCTGACGCAGGGGCTTTGGGATCCGAAGATCAAGCGCGTGCAGAGTCGCATCGATAGTTTGGGCCGAGGACGCTGGGCGAACGTGCAGCATGGCGGCAAGGAAGCGGTGAGCACCTTTCAATTGCTAGGGCGCCACGAGGCGTCGGGATTGTCGTTTTTGCGGGGATTGCTAAAGACGGGCCGTACCCATCAATTGCGTTTGCACGCCCTCAAGGCGAAGTGTCCCATCGTGGGCGATCCTTTGTATGGGGTGGAGAGAGACGACGGATTGTTCGGTCTGCATTGCCGCTCGCTGCGTTTCCGTCACCCGGAAACCGGTCAGGAGGTTCGGGCTCAAGCGGAGCCTCCGACCAACTGGCAGAGTTTGTTGGATCTTTTTCGCGTTTAGCGGAAGCCCTCCCCCCGTGTTCGCTAATCGAAGTGCTTTTGTATTAGCTCCGTCAATACGGGGCGGACTCGGTCGGCCAACTGGACGTTCGCGTAGGCGATCCAGGAAACGGTAGTGGTGGTGTCGAGGGGAATCGCGAGTTCCGGGGCCTCAGCAGTTTCCACCACCACGCCGGCGGCTCTAGCCACTAGGGCGGCGCAGAGATCGTAGGGATGGCAGGTCAGAGACTGAGCGTAGCCGTGTTTGGCGTAGGCGAGTGGGCGAATGTCGATGACCAGCCGATCGTGACCTGCGATGAGTTCGTAGAGCTGGCCGCCGGTCGAGATGTATTGATCGTCGAAAATGAGGGCTTCCGCTCGCTCTGCGGCTGGGGTGAGCTCGTGGCAAAGCTCTTCTTCGAAGGCTGCCAGGGCGGCTTTGCATTGGGGAAAGAACTTGGCCACCGAAAGGAAGCCATGCGAAAGCTCGTTGGCCTGCGAAGGAGAGGCCGGCAGGCGGGTTTCCGTTTTCCGAATCAGATCTGTGGATACGCGATGAAAGCTGGTGACGCCATTGGTGGACCGCGTGGCGCTGAGCTGTTCGGAGATGAACTGCTTGGAGGTGGGGAGCTCGGTCATCGCGGCCACCGAAATGTCTTCGAGGGTGGTGGTGGGGCCGCGCTGCGGGGCTAATCCGATGAGGGCCCAGGCGGAGCGCTTGTCGTACATGAGCCCGCGTGTTCCGTCGATGGGGTCGATGATGAGCTTGTAGGCGGTTTTTCCCAGTGGCGTGGCCGTGGGAAAGCTGACCAGCTGGTCGTCTTCGATGCCCTCCATCACCAGTTGCACCGGCAGATTCTCGGGCCAGTTCTCCTCCAACCAGCGGAGGATGAGTTCTTCGCTGACCTTGTCGATTTCGTAGATCACATCGGCGGTGGAGCGTTCGGCGACCGAGGCGAGCTGCTCGACAGGGCGGTGTTGTTGGGCGCGCAGGGTGTCGCGGATGGCGGCGCCGAGCTGGCAGAGCAGCGTGCGAAAGGTTTCGAATTGGGAGGAGGTGGTCACGGAGTGGTGGAAATGCGATTGATTCGGGCGAGGGCTGAGGTTTTGTTTTCTGCCCATATGGTGAAGCTTTACATGTACAAGGGGTGCGACGGGTGCCGCAAGGCGAAGAAGTGGCTGCAGGCGCAGGACGTCGCGTTCGAGGAAGTCGCCATTCGCGAAGTCACTCCTAGCAAGAGCGAGCTCAAGGAAGCCCTGGCCTTGCATGATCTCAACCTGAGAAAGCTTTTCAACGTGTCCGGCGGCGACTACCGATCGATGGGGTTGAAGGAAAAGCTTCCGACCCTCTCCACTGACGAGGCCTTGGAGCTGCTGGTGGACAATGGAAATCTGGTCAAGCGGCCCTTCCTCGCTACCGACAAGGGGTGCTATTCCGGGTTCGACGAGGCTATCTGGTCGGAGCTGGTGAAATAGGTGCTCGTTGCGTGTCCGCTGGCTGGACGGTTCTCCGAGCCGGGGCAGGCAGCCCTTTACGCGGAGTTTACATGAAATGAGTAAAGCCCTGCAGCTTGCGGCCGTATAATGTAGGCAGAAGGACTCAAGCCCTTCTAACCATACAAAACGACTCTCTCCCACATAAAGAACCGAGATGGAAACGTCTCGGCTCTTTTGCGTCTGGTTCTGGTGAGAGCGGATCGAAACCGGCCTGGTTCGCGACGCGGCCTTGGCGTTTTTGCGTCGCAATCGCAATCCCGCTGCCTTCACTTTCCCGACATGCGGATCTATTTTCTGGGCATTGCGGGCACGGCCATGGGCAACGCGGCCCTGTTGTTTCGAGCCATGGGCCACCAGGTCATGGGCTGCGACCAGGCGATCTACCCGCCGATGAGCGACTTGCTTCGCGATGCGGGGGTGGAGATCATGGAAGGCTACGATGCGGAGCGTTTGCGGACGCTTTCTCCCGACCTGGTGGTGGTAGGCAACGCCTACTCGCGCGGAAACGTGGAGGTGGAGTATCTGCTGGAGGCGCGAAGCGTCGAGTTCACCTCGCTGCCCGACGCCTTGCGACGCTTCGTGCTGAGTCGCCGTAACAACATTGTCATTACGGGTACCCATGGGAAAACCACCACCACCTCCCTTGCCGCCTTCTTGCTCGCTCAGGCGGGCGTCCAGCCGGGCTACATGATTGGGGGAGCTCCCATCGACCCGGAACGAGGCTGGGCCGTGGGGCGCGAGGGCGGGACGTTCGTGATCGAGGGCGACGAGTATGACAGCGCCTTTTTCGACAAGCGCAGCAAATTCATCCACTACCAGCCGCGCATCGTGGTCTTGAACAACCTTGAGTTCGATCATGCGGACATCTTTCGCGATCTGCAGGACGTGAAGCGCACGTTTTCCCACTTGCTTCGACTGGTGCCCAAGAGCGGTTTCGTGCTGGTGAACGGCGACGACGAAAACGCGCTTTCGCTCACTGGCTTGGACTGGACCACGGTTTTCCAGATCGGCACGGCCCACGATGCGGATCTGCGTATTGAAAATTATCAGACAACCGCCACCGGTTCGCGCTTCGATCTGGTTTGGCAGGGCGCGCTCTGGGCCAGCATCGAGTGGGGCATGACCGGTCTCTTCAACGCCCGCAACGCCGCCATGGCCAGCCTGGCCGCTGCCTTGCAGAGCGGCGGCCCGCACGCGGTTCGGGGGTTCGACGTCTCCGCCCTCAGGCGATTCCGAGGGGTGAAGCGTCGCCAGCAAACGCGTTTTTCCTCGGAAACGCTCACCGTGATCGAGGACTTCGGCCACCACGCCACCGCCATTCGCGATACGCTGATCGCCTTGCGCGCCCGCTACGCGGATACGAAAATCGTGGCTGCTTTCGAACCCCGCAGCAATACCTCGCGCCTGGAGCTGATGCGCCAGCCGACCATTGCCGCTCTCAGCAATGCTGACGTGGCCTACATCGGAGCGGTGAAAAGTCGCAACAGCTCTGGTGTCGAGCTGATGGATACGTCGAGCCTCGCAGCGGATTTGCGGGTGAGGGGAATCGAGGCCCAAGCCTTCGATAGCAACGAGCAGCTGCACGCCAGCTTGTCGAAATTGCGTCGCGAAAGCGCCGGCAGTCTGCTGGTGGTCTTTTTCACCAACGGCTCCTTTGGCGGCGTGATCGATCGCTTCGCAGCGGAGTGCGAGGCGTAGAACCTTCCGCCATCGCGGCGAGGCCTGGGCTCTCTTCTCCCATCGAAACTGATTTCACGCATCAGTATCGTTAATTATAAGCCCTACTTATTCTCCTGACTTGCGAAGCTGTGGGCGGCACTTACGTTGCGAGCCATGGGAACGCCAGACTTCAAATACCAGCCGATCATTGAACTGGGTGACGACGATACCGAGTACCGTCACCTCACCAACGAGTTCGTCTCTACGGAGCAGTTCGACGGCAAGGAGATCCTGAAAATCGAGCCGGAAGCGCTCACGTACCTCGCCAAGACCGCGGTCCGCGACGTGTCTTTCATGCTGCGCCCGGCTCACCTCAAGCAGGTCGCTTCCATCTTGGAAGACCCCGAATCTTCGGAAAACGACCGCCACGTGGCCCTCACGCTTCTGCGCAACGCGGAAGTGGCCGCCCAGGGCGTGCTGCCGTTTTGCCAGGACACCGGCACTGCCATCGTGATGGGCAAGAAGGGCCAGCAGGTCTGGACGGGAGCCAACGACGAGGAGCTGCTTTCCAAGGGCATCTACGAAACCTATACCAAGGAAAACCTCCGCTATTCCCAGACCGCTCCGCTCTCCATGTACGAGGAGACCAACACGGGCACCAACCTCCCGGCTCAGATCGACATCTACGCCAACCAGGGAGCGGAGTATAAGTTTCTTTTTCTCACCAAAGGCGGCGGCTCGGCCAACAAGACCTACCTCTACCAGGAAACCAAGGCCTTGCTCAATCCAGCCCGTCTGGAGGAGTTTCTGGTGGAGAAGATGATGAGCCTCGGCACCGCGGCCTGTCCTCCCTACCACCTTTGTTTCGTCATCGGCGGCACCTCCGCGGAAGCCAACCTCAAGTACGTCAAGCTCGCCTCCACCAAGTACCTCGACAACATGCCGACCAGCGGCAACGAGCTCGGTCGCGGATTCCGCGACGTGGAGCTGGAGCAGAAGATCCTCGAGCGAGCCAAGGAGTGCGGCATCGGGGCTCAATTCGGCGGCAAGTACTTCGCTCTCGACGTGCGCATCATCCGCTTGCCGCGCCACGGGGCCAGCTGCCCGGTCGGCATCGGCGTTTCCTGCTCCGCGGACCGCAACATCAAGGCCAAGATCAACAAGGACGGCCTCTGGGTGGAAAAGCTGGAAGGCGATCCCGGCCGCTTCATCCCGGACGCGTTCAAGAGCAAGACCGAAGCAGAAGTGGTGGAGCTGGACCTGAATCGTCCCATGAAGGACATCCTCGCCGAGCTGACTCAGTATCCAGTCAAGACCCGACTTTCGCTCAAGGGCACCATCATCGTGGCCCGCGACATCGCCCACGCCAAGCTCAAGGAGCGCCTCGACAAGGGCGAAGGCCTACCGCAGTACGTGAAGGACCACCCGATCTACTACGCGGGTCCGGCCAAGACGCCCAAGGGCTTGCCTTCCGGTTCCTTCGGTCCGACCACCGCCGGGCGCATGGACTCCTACGTGGAGCAGTTCCAGGCCGCGGGCGGCAGCATGATCATGTTGGCCAAGGGAAACCGCAGCCAGCAGGTGACCGATGCCTGCAAGAAGCACGGCGGTTTCTACCTCGGATCCATCGGCGGTCCCGCTGCGATTCTGGCCAAGGACAGCATCAAGAAGGTCGAGCTGGTCGAGTACGAAGAGCTCGGCATGGAAGCGATCTGGAAGATCGAAGTGGAAAACTTCCCTGCGTTCATCCTGGTCGACGACAAGGGTAACGACTTCTTCAAGCTCATCCGAGAGCAGAACACCAAGGGCTGAGCGATCGGTATTCGATTTGAGTCATGTTAGTGAGGACGCGCCGATTTTCGGCGCGTTCTTTTTGTATCCAAGCGCTGGGAGCTCTTAAGGGAAGCTCCTGATCTGATTTGCTTGGCGCCAGTCGGGCAATGCCTTCAAATGCCGGTCTATGAGAACCTCGAATCCCGCCCTAAGCGATAAAGCCTTTCAAACCGACGCCCCCGCCAGCGGTAAGGTCATGACCATCAACGGCACCGTCAACAAGACTGGCATGCTGTTATCCCTTTGCATCTTCGTGGCCGCGGTGTCGTGGGACAAAGCCTTCACCGCAGCGGAGCAGACTGGGAGCGCTGCGGCTCTCTTCCCGTGGATGATCGGCAGCTCCATCGCCGGACTGATCATCGCCCTGATCACCGTTTTCAAGAAAACCGCCGCACCCATCACCGCTCCGCTCTACGCCATCGTGGAGGGCGTGTTCATCGGCATCATTTCCGCCTTTTTCGAAATGTCCTATCCAGGCATCGTCTTCCAGGCGGCCACGCTGACCTTCGGGGTGCTTTTCGCCCTCTTATTGGCCTATCGTTCGGGTCTGATCAAAGCTACGGAAAACTTCAAACTCGGCATCGCGGCCGCCACCGGGGGCATCTTTCTGGTCTATCTGGCGAGCATGGTGCTCGGTTTCTTCGGCATATCCATGCCGTTGATACACGACAGCGGAGTGATCGGCATCGGCTTCAGCCTCTTCGTAGTGGTGATCGCCGCGTTGAACCTGGTGCTGGATTTCGACTTCATCGAAAACGGGGCGGCTCAGGGAGCGCCCAAGTACTTGGAGTGGTACGCCGCCTTCGGCTTGTTGGTCACCCTGATCTGGCTCTACATCGAGATCCTGCGCTTGCTGTCCAAGCTGAGGAGTCGCTAGGAAAGCAAGGGTGTAGCCGCGTTCGCCGGCCTCAGACCGCGGCTGTCTTTGCTATTCAGATCTGTAGGTCGCCGCGTTGAGGCGACACGCCAATGCGGACGGCGGGTCGGCGCCCCGCCCTGCAGTGGCATTGGCCGTCGGAACGAAAGCTATGCTAGCCTGACTTGAAGACGATGCTGCGGATCTTCTTGGCGCCTTCCAGGCGATGGAGATTTTGCATGATGAGCCGTTTGTTGAACTCCAGCTCCTGGCGTATTATGGGATTGGATACGGCGATGATCAAGGTGCGTTCCCGCTCGATGCGCGAGGGGGTGCAGTTGCGAGCGTTGCTCGCTCCCACGATCTGAGGCCAGTTTTCGTTGATGCGATCCTCCAGCGATTCGACGCCGATCTTGTATTTGGTGAGGATGCGATCCAGCACGCTCTCCATTGACTTGTCGGTCTTGGGAGCTTCGCCCGGGTAGTTCTCCGGGATGCCGCGGAAGTTGGCGATGAGCCGCTCCACGTTTTTTCGAAAGTTATAGGGATGCTTGGCCAAAGTGGTTTCTTGGTGAAAAACGCTGTTCGATCGGGGCCTGCTTCGAGACCGGACGGGCCTAGTGGGGGCCGAGGTCGCCCGAGAGATCGAACATCACCTTGCCGCCTTTGCCTGGCTTTTGGGCGTGTTCGAACGCGTCCTTGAACTGGTCGAGCCGATAGCGAGCGATGACCTTCACCGCGGACTTGCTGTTTTCCATGAAGGTGAAGACGTCGTTGTGCAGCTTGTAAATCTCCTCGCGTGAGGCGGTGGCGTACCAATGCGTCATCCAGAAACCGCGCAGCTGGATGTCGTTGAAGATCAAATACCGCGTAGGGAAGGGGGCGGGTTCGCGATCCATGCCGCCGAAGGTGACCAGCACTCCGCGGTCGGCCAGCAGCTTGCACATGCCAAGAGCGCTGCTGCCTCCGATGGAATTGAGGGCCAGCTTGGCCTTTTTCCCTTTGGTCGCTTCCAGGGCGGCCTTGGCGGCTCCGCGATCGTCGATCAGCACGATGTCGGCCCCGAGCTCCTTGAGGGCGTGCTCCTCGTCCAGCGAGCGGGCGAGGTTGATGGTCTTGATGCCGAGGTGGTCGGCGATCTGGATCACGAAGCGACCCACCGCCGAAGTGGGGGCGTTCTGCACCAGAATGTCGCCCGCCTTGAGCTTGACGAACTGGTGCATGAGCTGCCAGGCGGTGGCAGGATTGACCCAGCCCATGGCGGCCTGCTCGACCGGCAGTTTTTCCGGTGCCGGGTAGAGCTCCTCGTAGGGGATGACAGCGGCGGTCTGCCACGAGCCGACGCTGGAGGGGATGAAGACGCGCTGGCCGACTCGGAATTGGGTTGAGCCTCCGCCGAGGGCAACGATCTCTCCCACGCCTTCTAGGCCGCCCACAGCGGGAAGCGGCGCGAGGTCGCCGTAGGTGCCGCCCACGCGGCCGAAGTCGGCGGGATTGACGGGAGCTGCCAGGCATTTCACCAAGGCCTCTCCCTCTTTAGGTTCGTCCAGCGGCAGTTCCTCGAGTTTTAGAGTCTCTGCGGGAGTTCCGTATTGATGGTACCGAAGTGCGGTGGTGGTTGGCATAAGGTGGGCCAATATAGGGACCATAGCTCGACGCACAAGAAGGGGATGTGGGTTTTTCGTATTCCCGCCGCGGATGAGCCCGCAGCCGTCACTCCTCGCCGTCGAAATAGTCCAGCGGCGCGGAGCGTATAAGCTGCTTTTCTGGCATCAATACGATCCACTTCTTGGAATCGGGATAGTAGCAGTGATCGCCGATCGGATTGTCGGCGATGACGTAGTAGACGAAGTCGGTATCCCCTTCGTTTCGCACCTGATGCGCTTCGCCGGGTTTGAAAAGAAAGGCGTCGCCGGGTTCGACCTCGGTTTCTCCTTGTTCGTCGCGCACGATGCCGCGCCCGCTCAACACATGATAGAACTCCCATTGCGTGGCGTGCACATGGTAGGGGCAGAGCGCTTTGCCGGGAGGGAGGGTGACGATGGCGACGTCGAAAGGGTGTCGCTTCATCAGGTCCGTGGAGGAATCCTCGCGGCCGAGAGCGACGGAGATTTCCTTGATGGAGGCGCCGAACTTGTTTTTTGGGGAGCTGCGATGAGTGGCTTCGAGTTGGTTGGAGTTTATCTTCTGCATGATGGATTGGAGAGGTTTCTAGGATATTGCGGACGTCGCGGGGGACCTCAGCTGGACGTAGTCGATGTGCTCGCATTCTGGATACGAAGATGCGGTTTCATAGCGCCGCTTGACCGCTCGGCGCAACGCTCGGGCGAAGGTCGGTTTTCCGATTCCGCTCACTCCCACGGTGTTGATGCGAGGGCCTTGAGCGGGGTCGGGTGGGGGCCTTGACGGGTTGGAGTGCAAAGGAGTAGGAGATCGGCGGAAAAGATGACGCATGCTTGGCATGGCAGGCAATCTCGTTTCGGACTTTGTCACGCTTCTCGGTTGTCATGGGAAAAATCTCTTCTAGGGTCGCCGGTCATGAGTGCCGACTCTCACCCTTTTCATGATTCATCCAAACTCGTCGACTGGTCGACCCTGACGCCGGATCGCATCCAGTCCGACATCGAGGCCGCCATCGCGGAGGCCCAATCCGAAATCGATGCCATCTGCGAGGTCGCCCCTGAGGACGCGACCTTCGAAAACACCTTTCTCGCTCTGGAAAAGGCGGGGGAGACGCTCTCCCGGGCATGGGGGCGCGTGGATCATCTGACATCGGTCAAGGACAGCGAAGCCCTGCGCGAAGCCCATCGCGGCATGCTGCCGAAAGTCACCGAGCACTGGTCCCGCATCCCGCTCAATCCCAAGCTGTGGGCCGCTCTCAAATCCTTCGCGGAAAAGCCGGCGGCCAAGAAGCTGAAAGGACTGCAGAAGCGCTATTTCGAGGAAACGGTGGCGGACTTCGTCCAGGCGGGCGCAGACCTGCCGGAGGACAAGAAGAAACGGCTGCAGGCCCTCAATAGCGAACTAGCTGAAATCACCAAGAACTACTCCGAGAACGTGCTCGACTCGACCAACGCATACGAGCTGCTGATCGATGACGAGAGCCGCCTGGCGGGCTTGCCCGACTCCGCCAAGGCCGCGGCTCGCCAAAGCGCCAAGAGCAAGGGCCATGGCAGTGACGAGAAGCCTGTATGGAGATTTACCCTACAAGTTCCGTCCTATCTGCCGGTGCTCAAGTACGCTGACGACGCTTCGCTGCGAAAGGAGATTTACGAGGAAGCGGCCCAGGTCGGTCTCAAAGACAAGTGGGACAACACCCAGTTGATCCGCGAAATTCTGACCCTGCGCCAGGAGAAGGCGCAGCTGCTGGGAAAAGCGAATTTCGCTGATCAGGTCCTGCAGCGTCGCATGGCGAGAAGCGGCCAGCAGGCCCTCGATTTCGTGCAGGATCTGCACGCCAAGACCAAGCCTGTGTTCGACGTGGAGATCGCCGAATTGGAGGCCTTCGTGGCGGAAAGGACGGGACAGCCTGTCCAGAAGCTGGAGCCGTGGGATGTGAGCTACTGGTCGGAGAAACTGCGCCTAGCGAAATACGATTTCGACGAGGAAGCCCTGCGTCCCTATTTTTCCATCGACGGCGTGCTCGATGGCATGTTCCGCATCGCCGAGCGTATATTCGGACTTCGGATACAACGACACGACGGATCGGAAAATAGCTGGCATCCGGACGTGAAGCTTTACGATCTTTACGATGAAGGCGGCGAGCTGCTGGGCTATTTTTACGCCGACTGGCATCCCCGCGAAGAGAAGCGCGGCGGAGCGTGGATGAATTATCTGGATACAGGCGAGCCCCAAGCGGATGGCAGCCGCTCGCCTCACGTGGGACTGATCACGGGAAACTTGAGCGAGCCCGTCGACGGAAAGCCAGCCTTGCTGCTCCATTATGAAGTGGAGACCATTTTTCACGAATTCGGCCACCTGCTGCATCACCTTCTGGGCCGCATCGACATCAAGTCGCTCAATGGCGTCAACGTGGCGTGGGACTTCGTGGAGCTGCCCTCTCAAATCATGGAGAACTGGTGCTGGAACCGCGAGAGCCTGGACCAGTTCGCCCGCCACTACGAAACCGGCGAGCCGATCCCGGAGGAGCTCTTCCAGAAGATGGTGGCGGCCCGAAACTTCCAAAGCGCCGCGGCCATGATGCGTCAGCTCAGCCTCGGCAAGATGGACCTCGAAATGCACCTCAACCCAGAGCGCTACCTGAAGGGAGACCTCGACGCCTCCATTCGCGAGACGCTCAAGGGCTACCAGGCGGAATTGAAGACCACCCCGCGCAGCATCGTGCGACGCTTCGGCCACCTTTTTTCCAGCCCGGTCGGCTACGCGGCAGGCTACTACTCCTACAAATGGGCCGAGGTGCTGGACGCCGACGCGTTCACACGCTTCGAGACGGAAGGGGTCTTCAACGAGAAAACCGGCCGAGCCTTCCGAGAGTGCATCCTCTCCAAGGGCAATTCCGAGGATCCGATGGCTCTCTTCAAGGCCTTCATGGGTCGCGAGCCGGATAGCGAGGCCCTGCTCGTACGCAGCGGCTTGGCGTCCTAGCTGGGAAAGCCTCGCCGAAGGTCGCCGCGCTGCTGGTCGCCTCGCTGTAGGTCGCCGCGCTGAGGCGACAAGGTGTTAGTCTGCTTCGGTCCTGGGCTGGCGAGTCGCCGCCTGGCCTTGCAGGCTGGAGCAGGCCCGCTCGGCAGGATTTCAGGACTCGATCGCTCAAATCGGGCGCTGTGACGCGCTTTGGAGATAGTCTGTCGCATTCTGCGACGGGCTGTCGCGCATGATTTGCGTAGAAAAAATTGCGAAAAATAATTCGCTTTTCGTAAACTGCTGTCGATAAGAGGGTAGTGTAGGGCACGAGCGGAGCTTGCCGCGCATTCGGGAACTTGGAATGCTCGTTGCTCTCTATAGATCGGGAGTTTCTTAAATCACAACCATGACATCAATCTTACCATTTCTCATCTTAATTGTGCCGACCTTCATTCTGGCCTTCTGGGCTCAGAACAAGGTGCGGTCCGCTTACGGCAAGTACGTGCAGATCCCGTCGAGGGGTCGCATCACGGGTCGTGAGGCTGCTCTTGCGGTGATGCAGAAAGCGGGTATTCACGACGTGGAAATCGTGCAGGTGCCGGGTCAGCTCACCGACCACTACGATCCGATGAACAAGCGGCTGGCGTTGAGCGAGGACAACTATCACGGTACGAGCTTGGCAGCTCTCGGCGTGGCCGCCCACGAAGCGGGACATGCCGTGCAGCACAAGGTCGGCTACTCGATGCTCAACGCCCGCATGGCGATGGTTCCGGTGACCAACATCGCATCCAGCGTCCTGCCCATCGTGATGATCGGTTCGCTGTTTGTCTTCTCGGCGGCCATGAGCGGTTTGATTCTCAAGATCGCCGTGGCCTGTTATCTAGTGTTGACCGCGTTTCACCTGATCACTCTGCCGGTGGAGTTCGACGCCAGCCGCCGCGCCAAGCAGGAGCTGGTTTCGCTCGGCATCCTTGGCCAAGACGAATTGGTCGGGGTGAACAAGACTCTCGATGCCGCGGCCTGGACCTATGTCGCTGCGTTCATTTCATCGCTCGGTTACTTGATCTACCTCCTCTCCATGCTGGGAGGAAACCGAGAGTAAGTTTAGACACTTTCTTGCTACAGGGGACAACTGTAGTAGAGGGAAGAGGAAATAAATAGGGAGGGAGCCGTCTCGCGAGAGGCGGCTCTTTTCCGTTTTTTAGAAGGCGATGATCGCTGACCCCGGACTATCGGCTAAGCTGATAGGTGGCCTTCTTCGGATCGAACGGCTGTTCCGTCACTTCGCCGTCGGGCCAGCGGACCTTGATCGCCTTCGGTGGATTTTCGGATGCGTATCCAAAAAACGAGGTCGCCTGAGGTTGGGAAAGGTATCCTACGTGGCTGGCGATTTCGCTCGTGGCTTGGCTGCCGTCCGCGTAGATCGTGGTGATCCGAGCTCCGTACGCATGACGATTTCCCGGTTGGCCAACGAGCGAGACGGAGAATGAGTTTCGTCCCGAGATGCCGCGGTTTTTGAATACGAGCGTTTTGTCGCTATTTTGCGAGACGATGAGATCGGCCCAGCCGTTTTGATCGAGGTCGGCGGTGATGAGTGCCTTGGCGTCGCCGCGCACCATGATGCCGCTTTCGGAGGTGGTCACTGCGGAGAGGTTCCCTGTGCCGTCGCCGGTCAGCAGGAGGCTTAGTCCGCCGTTGAAGCGACCGGTGGTCGGCTCAGGGGAAAACGAGTTTTGAGCCACCATCAAATCGATGTGGCCATCTCCGTTGAAGTCCTGAATCGCCATTCCGTAGATCGGAGCGATTTGAGCGAGTCGAGGCAGTTCGCGGCCTGCGTAGGAGCCATCTTCTTGGCTCAGGAACAGGGCGCTTGCCAGGTGGGTGGCTTGATAGCGCTGCGCCTGTTCCAGCAAGGCGGGGTCGAAGATCTCTTCAAGCGTCGCGTCGGCGAAGGATTGGAAGGACGGAAACTTGTTTCCCAAGCTCGGAAATGCGTAGCGCAGTTTGCTGTAGGGACGGATTGGGTACAGGTTTTCGTCGCCATCCTCATATTGCGCTTCGATCAGGTGAGACTCTCCGCCTTCTTCGAAAACGCCGTCGAAGAGCAGCGTGGGACGCTCCGGCGACGCTAGGTATTTGGTATTGAGGCCCACGTTTCCGAAGACGTAGTCCATGCGGCCGTCTTCATTGAAGTCGCCGGCGGCCACCGAATTCCACCAGCCGAACCGTTCGCTCCAGCCAGCGCTCTCGCTGGCGTCTTCGAGCTGTGAACCGGTGTTGAGCAGCAGAGTGGGGTGATCCCATTCGAGAGCCAGCAGCAAGTCGGGCCGTCCGTCGTCATTGGCGTCGCTCCAGAGCGCGGAGCTGACCATGCCGATTTCCGCCAGCTTGGGGTTCCATTTTTCCGTTACGTCTACCAGGGATCCATCGCGGTTTTCGAAAAGGTAGCTGCGCGGGAGATCTGGATACGAGCCGGGAACGGAACGGCCACCCACGAAGAGGTCGAGGTCGCCGTCGCCGTCGATGTCGGCTGCCGCGAGCACGGAGGTTGAAGAGTGGGGGAGCGTTGCGCTCAGCGGTTTGCCGGATGCGCCAAGGGCTAGGTCTTCAAAGCCGGCTTCCACGCCGCCGTTCGCGAGGTAGGTGAAGTCGTCGAGGACGGCGATGCCGAGGGTCTCGCCCTCGCGTTGAAGCAATGGCTCGGGCAGGTCGACCGCGGTGAAGGCTCCGTTTTGCAGTCGGAACGCCTGGGTCGGGAAATCGGTCGCTCCGCCGATGATCAGCTCCTGCTTCCCGTCTCGGTCGATATCCCCCCAACCCAGCGCCGGGCCTTGCTTGGCGAGTCGGCGCGGCAGGAGGAGCTGTGTGGTGAGCTCGTTGTAGTAGGCTTCCTGATGGGTGTGCTTGAGGCCGATCGCTCGGCTCGCTTCAATGAACTGCGCCGTTTCCTGGTAGTGAGTGGCGGCGTCCTTGACTGGCGTCAGCTCGGCGTCTCCGCTCGGTTCGGTGATGGTATAGAGCTGACCGGCGGAGAGGTTTTCGAAACGCTGACTGTGTCCGGACGGCCAATGCACGGCGAGCGATCTGGCGCTGGCATCGTCGCCTAGCCCGAAATGAACCAGGGGCTCGTCGGAGGAGAGCACTCCTCGAGCGAGCGTGAGCTGGCGGGTTTGCGTGCCGGCGGAGCTTTCAAGATAGAGTATGGAGCCGATGCCGTATTCATTGCTGGATACGCCTTTCAGTCGCAGGAGAAGACCGTTGCTGGAGGAGTTGTTCCGATAGATCTTCAGGTTGTCGTCATAGTTGTTGACCACCAGATCGAGGTCGCCATCTCGGTCGAGATCGGAATAGGAGGCGCCGAAGCTGATGCCGAGGTGGTCGAGTCCCCACTGCTTTGATACGTTTTCGAAATTGAGATCGCCATTGTTGCGAAAGGCGAGGTTTCGCTCCTCTAGCGGGGGAGCGTTCTTGTAGACGCGGATGCGAGCGGCGAGGTTGAAGGCGACGTTCTGCTTATCGAGCAGATCGGCCTCCATGAAGTTTCTGATATTTCCGTTAGTGATGAAGAGATCGTTCCAGCCGTCGTTGTCCAAGTCGGAGAATTTGACCGACCAGGTCCAGTCCGAGGCGTCGAGGCGGTTCATGTAGGCGATTTCGTTGAAGCGCTCGGTCCCGTTGTTGAGATAGAAGGCGTTGCGCATGTACATGGGGAAAAGGGTGTCGACGCGTTCGTTTTCCCAGATGCCGCGACCCATCTCCGCCATGCCGGTCTTGTCCTTTTCGTGCGTGGTGGCCGCCATGTCTCCCACGAAGAAGTCGGTCAGGCCATTGTTTGTGACGTCTCCCAGATCGCTTCCCATGGAGAAGTAGGACGTGTGGGGGATGGTTTCGGAGAGCACGTCGGTGAAGGACCCGTCTCCATTGTTTCGATACAGGCGATCCGAGTTCTCGAAGTCGTTGGCCACGTAGATGTCTGGCCAGCCGTCGTGGTTGTAGTCCCACCAGGTGGCGGAGTGGCCTTGGGAGATGCCCCAGATGCCTGCCTCCGCGGTGATGTCCGTAAACCCGGCTTCTCCGTCGTTGCGCAGGAAGTAGTCGGGGCGGCCTTTGAAGCTCTGGTTGTAGTCGAGGATGTTGGTTTGCAGGTAGAGGTCCAGGTCTCCGTCTCTATCGTAGTCCGCGAAGGCGGCCATTACGGAGGCGTCGGAGATGTCGAGCCCGTAGGCGGCGGCCTGCTCGGTGAAGGTTCCGTCCTTCTGGTTGACGAAGAGCTGGTTGGGAGCGGCGAAGTTGCAGATGTAGAGATCCAGCCAGCCGTCGTCGTTGATGTCGACGAAGGTGGAGCCGGTGCACCAGGATTCGGAACCCGCCACGCCAGCGCTTTCGGTGACGTCTTCGAACTGGAAGGGGGCGGTTTGGCGGAAAAGCTTGTTGGGCCCGGTTTTTGAAACGGCGTAGATGTCCGGCAGTCCGTCCATGTCGAAATCGCCCGTGGCGACGCCTGCCCCGACGGCTCCCAGGGTGAATTCGCGGTAGAGCCGTCCCCACATTTGCGGGTCGTCGTAGGTGTTGTGGAACTCGATGCCAATGGAGGCTGGTGGGATGTCGGTGAAAAGGGTCGCCGCCGCGTCGTTTCGGACCTTGGGCGGATTCAAGGGCTGGCTCTCTGTTTGCTGAGCGGCGGCGGAGCCGGTGAGGGCGAGCGCAGTCAGACCGAAGGGCAGGAGTCGGAAGGGAGTGGATAGGAGCATTTTTCTGAAAGGGGTTAACGCAGGGAATCCCCGGCTCGAATCATGCGTTCAAGCGGGGGACTCTAAAGCTTTTTTGTACGACGTTTGAAGGAGGCGAGGCGTTTTTCTGCCAGCGCTAACGCGGCAGAAGGAAGTTGTCGGCGACGTAGTTGGCGAGAGCTTTGCCGGAGCGCTGTCCTTCGATGTCGGCGAACTTGTAGTGGATGCCGCCGAAGATGCGGGAACGTCCTACCTCCTTGGCGGCTTCGGAGAAGCTGTGAAAGGTGCGCACGTCGCCCGGAAAGCCTTCCGACACGGTGCTGAAGGTGATCTTGTCGGTGCCGAAGAAACGGGTCAGGGCTTGGGTGCAGGCTCGACTGAAGGTGCTGTGCCCGGAGGTGTAGTCGGGGAAGGTCGGGCTAGGCATGAGCGGGATGAATTCCGGGTCGTGAACCACGCCGGCGTGCTCGTAGGTGTCCGCTTCGCGAATGGCGTTTTCCGGGCGCCAGAAGTTGTAGTGGTACTTGGCCTCCCAGACCGAGATGCCGGCGTCGGCTGCGGTGAGGTTGAGCAAGGCGAAGAGGCGAGCGTTTTCGGTGAAGCTTAGGCCCTGCTCTCGAGAAATGTCCTGGGCGACCACGTTCCAGTGCCCGGGTGGGGTGGCGGTGCCGAGGTCGTCCGACCAGAAGATGGTGCTATTGGTCTCGTATTCGCTGCGTTCGGTGGAGTCGCGGTGGCCTAGGCGCTGCACTTCGTTGGTCGCTTCGGCGAATTCCTCGCTGTCGATGGCAGGGGGCGGTTTCGGACGAAACTGGTCGCCGCTCTTCATGGTGAACGGTTTTACATTGCCCCAGTGTGGGTCGGTGGGGGCTCGAAAGAATGGAGGGGTGGGCTTCCATACTCCCGGGGTCTCCCCGATCACCGGATCGACGCGAGCCATGGTGCCGTCGTTTTCCCGCAGGGCGATGATGCGCTCCGCCACGAGCTTGCCCCAAGCGAGTCCGTCTTGCTTGGCCGGACCGTCGGGGATCTCGGCGAGCTTCTCCTTGTAGACGGAGAGGAAGGGGCTGGGGTTGGCTTTTTTGCCCATCACCTTCATGAAGGCCACGCGTGCGGCCTCCGCGGCGGCGGCTTCCCGGTCGGCCCCGTCTGGGGCGGTTTCGGTGACATAGTAGGGCTGGTAGGACCCTTCGATGCCGTTGACCGCGTCGTAGATGGAAGCGTGGTAGACGGCCAGGGCGTAGCTGGCCTGCGGGGGCGGCGTGCGGGAGAGGCGAATGGCGTCCAGCATTTGCTCGTTCCAATCGAGAATGCTGTCGGCGCGCAGGGAGCTGAGGCTCGCCAGAGAAGCGAGCAGGATGGTGGTAAGCGTGTTTTTCATGGGGCTTGAGACTGTGGAGGCTGGTCGAAAGCGCTCCACCTCTGGTTTGGGTTAGTCTGGGACCCATATTTGTCCTGGGGCGCCGTCTTGTGAATATTAGAGGGACGAACTGCTGATATAAGGTGGTGAAATACCAGTAGGGCGCGTTTTGGGGTGGGGCTTTCAATCGGGCGGATCGTATCGGAATTCGTCCGAACGCGAAAAATCCTCCGACCCGGGCTGACGAACCGGGTGGAGGATTTTCGACCTGAATTGTGTGACAACCAGTGAACTAAACTGGTCCTCCTCGCAAATCCTACCGCTGATCTTGAAGAGGGAATCCGTTGAACTGCTCCTACCTTTAGGCGCGGAGAGGCGTTTGTGAACGCTTTAGGGACGAACCGCTCGCGAAAAGGGGTGAAATGGCAGGGAGGAGGCCCGGCTTCGATTTTGGTCGGGACGCGTTCCTGGCGAGGGGAGGGTTCCTCCGGCGTAGCTTACTTTCCGAGCAGCGGCTTGAGAGCGTCCTTGTAGCTGCGACTGGCGGTGAGTTTGGCGCCATCGCGCAGGATGACGGCATGCTCGCCGTGGAAGAGCGGCTGGATCTCGCGAATGCGATCGATGCAGACGATGGTGGAGCGGCTGATGCGCAGGAAGCGTTCCGGATCGAGCTGGGTTTCCAGCTGGCTGAGGGTTTCGCGCATCAGGTGCTGAGCCTTGCCGATATGGATTTCCACGTAGTTGTTGGCGGAGCCGATCCAGTCGATGTCCTCCACGCGGGCCAGGATCACCCGTCCTTCGGTTTTGATGGAGAGTCGGTCCAGGTAGCGCTTGGCGCCGGCAGCGGGAGCGAACTCGCGCAGCAGGCTGGCCAGCTTTTGGTCGATGTCGCTGGGGCTTTGCCGGGCGTGGGCGGCGATCGCTTTGTCCAGCGCCGCTTCGAAGCGGGCTCGGTCGAATGGCTTGAGCAGGTAGTCCGTGGCGTGAAGGTCGAAGGCCTTGAGGGCGAAGGTGTCGTAGGCGGTGACGAAGATGATGAGCGGGAGTTTGGGCAGGCTGCTCTGCAGCTCGGTCGCGGCCTCGATGCCGGTTTTTTCCGGCATTTGAATGTCGAGGAAGAGCAGTTCCGGCTGCAGCTCGCGGCAGAGGCGCAAGGCGGTGGCCCCATCTCCCGCTTCGCCGACCAGCTCGATGCGCTCGTCTTTTTCGAGCAGGCTGCGCAGCCGGTCGCGGGCGAGCGCTTCGTCGTCTACGATGAGAGTGCGGAGGGGCATGGCGGGGAAAGGCGTAGCGGCGGGTTAGTCTGAGAGGGGGAGGGTGATAAGAACGCGAACGCCTCCTTCGGGTCGTTGGGTGATGGAGAAACTCTGACGATCACCATAGAGTTCGGAGAGGCGGGTTTTTGTATTCGAGAGACCGATACCATCCTGGGTGTGGTCTGCCAAGCCTCCACCGTTGTCCTTCACTTCGAGTTGCAGTGAACGTTCACTTGCTCGGGCGCTGATGGTCAGCTTTCCGGGCCGGGCGTAGGGGGCGATGCCGTGTTTCAGGGCGTTCTCCACGATGGGCTGTAGGATGAAACTGGGTACGTGCTGCGTGTGCAATTCGGCCGGGATGTCGAACTCGGTGGCGAGTCGGTCGCCGAAGCGGATGCGCTCGATATCGAGGTAGCTTTGCAGGAAGGTGATTTCCTCGGAAAGCGGAATGGTCTGGTTCTTGTCCTTTTTCAGGCTGAGCCGGAGCAGGTCGGAGAGTTTCGCCAGCATGGAGTCCGCCGCGTCGACATCCTTGTGCATGAGAGCGGAGATGCTGTGCATGGCGTTGAAGAGGAAGTGCGGGTTGAGCTGGGCTTGCAGGGCTTGCAGGCGTGCTTCGGTCAGGCGCCTCTCCAGATCGAGGGCGGAGCGCTCCCGCTCGTGAAACTTGCGGTAGTAGCTCGCGGCGTGGGCGATCGCAGCGATGACCCAGTATACGATGAAGTTGAAGTGGTAGGTCTTGAAGAGCAGCGGCTGGATGAGCTCGACGTAGCTGGCCGGGTCGCCGATGAGCCAGCTTTGAGCTTGAGCGACCAGGGCGCGGATGAAGGCGTAGAGAAGGGCGATGCTGGTGCTGGCGATGAGGTGGATAAGTAGCGGATTGGACCAGCGCAGCCGTTCGATGGGGTAGCGGCGGCAGAGCGCCAGCACGCCCACGGACAGGGCGGCCCAGACGTACCAATCGACCAGGGAGTAGGAGAGCGCTTGGGACCAGGTGACGGGGTAGCCGGACAAGCTGCTGGACAGGTAGAATTGGCTGGCGAAGGACAGGCCGATCGCGGTCCACAAGGCGAACAGCAACAGGAAGGCGCGAAGTGGCGAACGTCTCGGGGACACTCCAGGAAGGGGGGTGGCTGTGGCGATTTCCGGCATGTAGGGCGGGGTCTGGACCTGCACAGGAAAACACTCGCCACTGGCCGATGGCTAGCTCTTTTCTATGGGGTGACGACCGGAAGTCGCATTTTTCCCCTCATGCACCAGAAGACCGAAACGCTCCAGAGCCACCGGGATCGATCCGTGGCCCCGCCTCGGGTGTCGCGGGCGCTCTGTGCGCTCTGGGGACTTTGCATCCTGGTGGTGGTGGCCTGCTTCGGCTTCTTCGCCTCGGACCGATTCGATGCGGAGCCGCCCGCTCCGCGCTTTATCGACGTCACCAAATCGTCCGGCATCTCCTTCGCGCACAACAATGGAGCGACCAGCCAGAATCTCCTGCCGGAAACCATGGGAAGCGGGGTGGCGTTTTTCGACTTCGACAACGACGGGGATCAGGATCTCGTATTTGCCAACAGCGACTACTGGGAATGGGAGCGCCAGCCGGGCGCCGATCCAACGCGCCTGGCGGTGTATCGAAACGATGGCCAGGGACATTTTGAAGAAGTGGCCATGGAGCTGGGCTTGGCGGTGAGCATGTACGGCATGGGGATCGCGGCGGCCGACTACGACAACGATGGCTGGAGCGATCTTTTTCTTACCGGTGTGGGGCCGAACCGTCTTTTTCGAAACCTGCGGGGAAACGGCTTCGTGGAGGTGAGCGCCGCGGCGGGCGTGCGTGGGCTGGAAAACGATTGGAGCACGAGCGCGGCGTGGGTGGACGTGGACAATGATGGCTTGCTGGACCTGTTCGTCTGCAACTACGTGCGCTGGGCTCGGGAACTGGGGATCGAGCTCGCGTTTAAGCTGGCGGGGATTGGGCATGGATATGGACCGCAGGTCAACTTCACCGGAACCTTCCCTTATCTGTATTTGAATCGTGGCGACGGAACCTTCCGGGAGGTGGCCCGTTCTCGCGGGATGGAGCTGCTGGAAGACAGCGGTTTTCCGGCGGCTCGGTCCTTGGCGGTGGCGCCGATCGATCTGGATGACGATGGCTGGCTCGATCTGGTGGTGGCCAACCACGAGGCGGCCCCGTTCGTTTTTCGCAACAGCGGAGGGGGGCGATTCGAGGAGATCGGTTCGCTGTACGGCGCCGCGGACGGAGCGGACGCTGCTGGCCGCAGCATGGGTATCGATGTCGCTCGTTTAGGCCAGGAGGACGAGCTGGGCATTTCATTGGGAAGCTTCGCCAATGAGATGAATCGCGTGTATCGAAATTCCGGAGACTCCGTGGTTTTTGCCGAGACTGCTCTGCCCGACGAGGAAATCAGGGAAGCGAGCTTGCAGCGCTTTGGCATGTTCTTCTTCGATTTCGACCTCGATGGGAGATTGGATCTCCTCGGGGTGAACGGCTTTTTGGAAAAGGAGATCAATCGCATCGATCCCGAGATGGACTTTCGCAGGCCGGCTCAACTGTTCTGGAACGCGGGAGCTCGCTCCGCGCAGCCCTTCATCGAGGTGGAGGCCGAAAGGGGAGAGCCGGACGACCTGTTCGAGCCGATGATCGGTCGCGGGTCCGCGTTCGCCGACGTGGATGGCGATGGCAGTCTTGATGTGGTGGTGACGCAAAACGGCGGCGCTCCCATGCTGCTGAAGAACGAAGCTGCGGAGGGGAATAATTGGCTGCGTATCAAGCTAGTGGGCACGACGTGCAACCGGGATGCGATCGGAGCCAAGGTGGAAGCCAGAATCGGGCATCGCGTCCTGCATGGTCGGGTGATGCCGACCCGCAGCTACCTGTCGCAGTCGGAGCTGCCGGTCACGATCGGTCTTGGCAAAGGCTGGAAGGTGAGGGAGGTTGTGGTTCGTTGGCCCGACGGCGCGATCGAGAGTTTCTGCGAGGTGCCGATCAATCGGCAGGTGACGCTGGTGCAGGGAGAAGGTGAGGACGCCAGTTAAGGAGCCGATCCGAAGACTCGACGATAGGCGTTTTCCAGCTGGTTTAAATGGTCCCGACCCACCCGTGGGAGTTCGCCGAGACGCTTGAGCCAGCGAACCGCCTCGCTTTGGTTTCCGTTCATAATGGAGTGGTATGCCATGGTGGATACGGCGATGGCGTTGTTCGGTTCTTTCTCGATGGCCCGTTTGATTTGCTCGATGCCTTCTTCGTCCCGTCCCAGGCTCATATAGGCTTTGGCTAGCTCGACGTAGCCGATCGCTTCGTGCGGACGCAGTTCGATGGAGCGATTGAACGCGGCGATGGCCTCATCGACGCGGTTTTGTTGGAGCATCAGCTTTCCTTTTTCGATTTGGAGCGATGGCGAGCGTGGAGCGGCTCTCAGGGCCGCGTCCAGCAAGCGTCGTCGCGTAGTGGGACTTTGGCGACGCTCCGCTATGTTCATGAGCCCCAGCCACGCGTCGGCAAGGCCCGGCTCGAGCTCCACGCAACGCTGGTAGTGCCTTTCCGCCTCTTCCAGGTCGCTCATCTGCATGTAGACGCCAGCCATCTGGAAATGGATGGTGGAATTGTCCGGATCTAGCGATTCGGCCCGCTTGAGGTAGCGAAGCCCGGCTCTCGAATCGCCCTGATGGACCACCCAGCCTCCGGCGATGGAAACCTGATAGGCGTCGTAGCAATCGTTGATCAAGTCGAGCGACCAGGGATCCGGGATGTCCGCGTAGCTTCCCCAGCGGATGGTTTCCAGCACCTGGTACTCCTGACGCTCGAGTCCGAGCTTTTCATAGACGTCGCCCAGCAGGTCGGCCCCGATCTGGAAGTTCGAATCGGCCGTGGCCTTTTCGAGATGGGTCTTCGCCCCGCTCCAGTTCTCCCGGGCGATCTCGACCCGTCCTAGCCCCACGCTGGCGTATGCGTTCTTCTTGTCCAGGGAAAGCGTTTTCCGGTAGACTGCCTCCGCTTCTTCGATCCTGTTCTGCTTCAGGAGCGTATCTCCCAGACGGATACGCGCGGGTATGTAGTCGGGATCGAGGTCGATAGTCCTTTCGAAGAGCGGAGTGGCCTCTTCAAGTTTCCCGTAGCCGGCTAGCAGTCGGCCGAATCGGTAGTGCCAGAGGGGGTCTTGGGGCTCCACTACCACCAGGGTGGCGTAGCATTGCCAGGCCTCGTTGGTGAATCCGTTGGCATCGTAGAGCTTGCTCAGTTCCGCTAGGCCCTCGATGGATCCTTCGTTCGCTTGTGTGGTAGCATTCTGGATACGTTCTTGCAGGCGAGGGTGCGAGATGCCGTCGCTGGGTATGTCCGGGACGGATGCGGCGACGAGACGGGCAGTCTTTTGCTGTCCCATCCAGTAGCTTAGGCCGAGGACGAGAGCTACGACGAGTGCGAGCGCGATGGCGAGTTTCGCTTTCATGCTGTAGTGGTGGGGGTGAACGTTACTCTTGCGGACGCCAGATCATGAGCCGGCTCATTCTCTCGTAGGGCGTGTAGGCGTGGAAACCTCCGGTGACTAGGCTGAACCGGCCGCTACCGTCGAAATCGCCAGCGTCGAGCGTGAGCAGTTGTATGGGATTGTAAGCGAGCACTACCGGGGTGAACTTCATGTCGCCATCGTTTCGATACAGCATCATGGATTCCGCTTTGGGGTTCGACCAGTCGTTGAAGCTGCTCAGGGCGAGCACGTCCATGTCGCCATCGTGGTCGATATCGACCGCCAGGGGGCTGTAGGCGCCGCCGAGATCTCCAATGCGGTTGTACTTGAAGAATCCGTTTCCCTTGTTCTCCAGCCATTGCACCCCGTGCCAGGGACGGGGGCCGGGGACGGGATTGGGGCCAAAGCCGTCTCCGTTTGTGAATACGAGATCCGGTTTGCCGTCGCGATTGAGGTCGGCGGAGCTCATGCCGCTGATGGCGTAGTCGTCATTGGTGGACCCCCAGATGACGCGGCTCTTCCTGAAGCCGCCTTGAGCGTCGTTTTCGAAGAGGTGGATTTCCTCCCACTGCTGGGAGACGAGGGCGGCGAAGTCGAGCCAGCCATCGCCGTTGTAGTCGTCGATGGTCACGTTGACGGTGCCGGAAAGTCGGAGGGTGATTTCGCTGGTGTAGTTCCAGTTTCCATCGTTTCGCATCCAGCGAACTTCTCCCTGGTCGTATCCAAATTGCCCGACGACGATATCCAGGTCTCCGTCCTTGTCCATGTCGGCCGCCCGGGCGTCGACCACGCGCTCCACCTTTTCCAGCAGGATGCGTTGGGTGAAGTTTTCCGAGCCGTCGTTTTCCAGAGCGATCAAGGCTCCGATCTTGTCGTTGTTGGGAAAGACGATGTTCATGCTGGAGACCAGCACGTCCAAGTCTCCGTCCAGATCCAGATCGTACACCTCCGCGTGCACGGGGGCTTGGGCGTCGGAGGCGATGACGATCTCCTCGAAGGATCCGTCCGGCTGCTGGCGTATCCAAAGGACCTCGCTGTCCTTCGATTCGCAGGCGATGACGTCGAGCAATCCGTCCTCGTCCAAATCGACCGCCCGCACGTGGGCCACCCAGGGGCGACGCTCGCCGATCGGCTCGCCGATGGACTCGCCGACGAAGCGCTCCAAATCGACCTCGGTGACGGTTTTGGGCGGCGGAGGGAGCTTGAGGTCCGCTTCCGAGGGACCGCAGGCGGAAAGCAACGCTGCAGCGGCCGCGATGATGAAGATCCGTGGGGTGGGGCGAAGGTGTTTGGGCAGCTTCATAGGGGGCTTTGATTCTTTTTGAGCGGGAAGGCGCGAGCAAGGCTTAATCGGAGCGAACGTTCGGCAGGGCGACTCGTCGACCAGGCGATCGAATGCGCTCGTCGGCACGTTCGACCATTTTTTTGGGGCCTTAGTTGACGGCAAGGCGAAACGGTTGGCGCGTCGGATGCTCAAGGACGACTGAACGCGGCAAGCAGGTCGCGAGTAACTGAAATACAACTCTAGAAAGGGAATATACGATGAACACTAAATCGCTGACAGAAACGAGAGTAGGGAATGACGAAACCATTCGCCCGACTCAACAAGCGGCGACTGTTCACGATGTTCTCTTGCTCCGATTGCTGGCCCTCCTGGACGCGACCATGCGGGAGACATGGATGCCGATGAGCTTTCGCACGGTGGTGGTTCAGGAGTTTCCAACCATTCGCCGCGAGCTGAGCAAGCGAAAGTCGGACCTTTCGCTGGTGGAGAGCCGGGTGATGCACATTCTCGACGCCGCCGATCCCTACCGGGGATTCGCCGAGCGCTCGGAGGCGCTGCTCGCCCTGCGCATGCTGCACGGAGAACTCGCCGCGACTCGCTTCGCAGCCTAGGGAAAACGAATTTACGTATAGGGGTAGTAGGGACGTTTCTTCGTCACCAGCGGTCGCGTCGGAGTAGGCGCGACCGCCTGAAGAGAAGTCACGAGTGAAGGCCAGTTTTGTCGGCATGGGGATGGCGACAGGCAGCGAGAAATCTACTGATCGGGGCGCATGGGTGGCAAGCCGTCCTGAGCGGAGGCTAGAGGTTTGCGCGATGGGAGCGTTTTAGAATGAACCGAAGAGCGAATGGGCGTATCCGGTGAGCTCGGTGTAGCCGATGCCGATCGTATTGCCCTCCGAGTCGAAGGCTTGGCTGGCTCCCTCCCAATAGGTGAAGTCGGCCAAGGCTCCGATGAGCTCCTGACGGTCGCCAAAGGGCTTCACCACCACGCTGCCGGATCTGTCGCCAGAATCCCATGACACTTTGTACTCCACGGGATAGCGCGCCCCGGAGTCCGGGCTCTCCCAGTAGCGGAGTGGCTCCCAGCGGAACGACTCGCTGTCGAAACGAGTCGTCGCTCCGTCCGGATCGATCAGGGTCAGCGTGGAGCGGGGATCGGTTTGCCCATCCTCGCGCCGCATCACGTAGGCCATGAGCTCGCTTCCGTCGTCAAGGATGAGGCTGGTCCAGTCCCAGCCGATCTGCCCGGGGGAGAGCTGGCTGCTGCTGAACTCGTGATCCATCCAGGCCAAGCCGCTCAAGGCGTGGCTTCTACCGTCGATGGTGGCCTCGGCGGTGACGCCGAGACGGGTGAAGGTGGCGTAGTAGCTGGCGTCGCCGACCTGGTCGCCTTTGCGGGAGTAGCCCTCCTGGCCGAAGAGGGTGAGGGGCTTGAGGGGGACGAAGGCCAGCGAAAGCGCTCCGAACTGGGCGAGCGAGAAGCGGGCGGACATGCGCTCCGTATCCGCATCCACCATGCGCAGGTGCCAGTTGCCGTTGAAGACGTCCAATTCGCCGACGCTCGCGTGAGCGTTCCAGTGATCACTATTGAGCCGCTCCTCGTGATAAAATTGATCGCTTTGTTTGTCGAACACCGCGGCGTGAGCCATGTAGAGCTGTTTTCCATTCGCCTCTTCCGCGGAGCGAAAGAAGGTGAGCTGGAAGCCGAGATCGATTGCGTCGTCTACCGACTTCAGGTGTCCGGTGAGGTACCACCACTCGGTTTTGAAGGACGGATGGCTGCCATGATCGCGCGGAAAGCGGAGCTCGACTCCCGGCGTGGCGATGGCGAATCCCTCTTGGTCGAAGTCGCCTGCCGGAAACGAATCCCGCTGCGGAGCGCGGTCTTCTCCAGAGGCCAGGCTGGTTGCCAGGATCGTGGAGAGCAAGGTGATGCGGGTGAAAAAGCTGAGCATGGCGATCGGTCTATTCTTCGTTCGTCAGAGGGCGGTTCGCTGACCAGCGTCCTACGAAATAGGATACGCAGGCGGCTCCAGCCAAGGTCAGTCCAGCCAGACTGGCCAGCGAGCCGATAGGAAAGTGCAGGGCGAGCGTCCAGCCGAAGGATTGCTTGTTTATGATAAACACGAGCACCAGGCCTAGAGCGGCCCCGAGCGAGAGACCGCTCGCCACCCCGAGCGTCGCCAGCCCCAGTCCCTCCCAGAGAGTGGCCAAAGCTCCCTGTCGCGGACTGACGCCGATGCGTAGCAACGCTCCGGTTTCGCCGCGCCGTTCTATGAGCAGGGAGGCGAGCATGGAGCCGAGGCCAACCACTGAGATGAGCAGGCCGATGGCTTGCAGGGCGTAGGTGATGGAGAAGACGCGATTGAAAATGCGCAGCGTTTCCTCGCGCAGCCAGCGGTTGCTCATCACTTCGATCGCCGGGTAGCGCTGGCGGAGTTCGGCCGCGAGCGGCTCAATCTCCTGCGGTTGCCCCACATGCAGAGCGATGCCGCGAGGAGCCCGTTGACCGGTCAGCTCCTCGTAGGGCTGCTGGTCGATGCCGATGGCCCCGTTTTCATTTCCGTAGTCCGCGTATATGCCGATCACCGTGACGCTCGTCGACTTGGTTGCGGAAGGCAGCTCTATCACGCTGCCGACGCTCGCGTCGAAGCGACTGGCGAACGCTTCGTTTACGATCGCTCGGTCCCCGCGTGCGAGGTCCAGCAGGTTTTCTGGCTCGTCGATCCAGGTCGTGTGGTCGATGCGGTGGAGGTAGTCCGTGTCGAACCCGATGAGTTGTGTCGGAGCATTTTGAATACGAACGCTCTGGGATCGAATGCTGCCAATGTCCGAGACGCGGGCGTCGTGCTCAAGTTCTCGATACAATTCGATCGATAGGTCTGCGGAATCATGCATGGAGCTGACGGCTTTGGAGCGAACGAACAGATCCGCCTGCAACGTGTTTCCGATCCAGGCCCGCACTGTGGATTCGAAGCTGCCGATGAGGATGACCATCGCCGCGGTCATTCCTACGGACAAGGTCACTCCTGAAAGAGCCAGTCGATGCCGGGTGACTGGTTTTCGAAACTGGCTCAGGGCCATGCGAAGGGTGGCATGGCTCCTGCCCAGCGGCCGCGTCAATGCTCCCAACCCTTCCAAGCTGAGGGACGCTAGGCAAACCGCGATACCGATGCAAAACAGGGCTAGGGCGTAGCCGCCGACGGGGATCGAGTGTCCGTTTTCCGCGGGCAAGGGTGGAAGCAGGTAGGCCCGCCAGGCTAGAAACGCCAGGACGGCGGCGGCGATCAGGTAGGCGAGGCGTGAGTAGGAGGAGCGGCGTCCGGATTGTCGCATGGTTTCGACCAGCGGCGATCGGGCGGCCTGTCGGGCAGGCCACCAGCCAGCGATAAGGCAGAAACCCAGCGTCAAGCCGAGAGCGGTGGCGGCTTCACCGAGCGAAAAGCTGAGTGATTCCTCGCTGGCCCGAAAGTAGAGCGTATTCACCGTTTGGGTAACGAGACGAGTGGAGGCATGAGCCATGATCCAACCGAAGCAAAGGCCAGCTGTTCCGCCCAGCAAACCGATGAACGCGGCGTCCGCGAGCCAGAGACGCCGTGTCAGTCGAGTGGATACGCCGAGCGAATGCAAGGTGGCGATTTCGCCTTGTCGACGGGCCACGGCGCTGTCCATGGCTTGAAAAACGAGACAGATCGCCACGATGAGCGAGAGAGCGGAAAGCGCTCGGAGGTTCATGCGCAGGGCAAGCGTCATGGTCGCTCCGCTCTCTTGCCGCTGCGCCTGCGATTCGATGATCCAATGACCTGGGTTCGCCTGCTGCAGGGAGCCGACAGCCTCGGCTATCGTTTCTTCCTCAGGCGTCTCTCCTGCCCAGATGAGATCCACTCGGTCCGCTTGCAGAGGCGACCTCAGGGCGCTTGCCAGATCCTGCCAGTCGATGATCAGCACGCGGGCGGCGCTCTCGTAGCTCTCGTCGAGCTGCGGTATGGTTCCCGCCCAGCGGAGATCGATGCGTTTGTCCTCAAGGTAGAGTGGGATCTGATCGTCCGGCGCCCACCCATATTCGCTCGCCACGGATTCCTGGGTGAAGACGCGCGGCGCCCTGGAGGTCTCTTCTTCGTCTTCAGGCGCGAGGAAGCCGCTTTTCGCTCCATACCGTATCAGAAAGTTGGATGCAGCGAGAAGGTCCATCCCGATCAGCGTGACGACGCTGTCTTCGTAGCGGCTTTCGGTGAGATCGGCCAGTCGGGCGTTTCGAACGAGCTGCGGCGCGAGGGCGGCTTCGCTGTCAAGCAGGGCCCGGCGAATCGCCCTGAGGTCCTCGAGCGAAAGCGCTCCGAGGCTGGCGGTGAGCACGACTTGGCTCCGACCGGACACGGTTTGGGCGAACTGGTCGAAGCTTCGTGTGGCGGCCCGATTGGCGAGACCGATGGCTAGGAAGCTGCCCGTGCCCAGGCCAACGATGCCGACCAGCAGAGCCAGCTTGAGCCAATGCCGCTTCCAGTATCGCAGCGAGAAGCGGTGCAGCAAGGACCAGAAGGCGCGGGCGCCGATGCGGGAGTTGGCGGGAGACGACTTCACGCGGCGATCAGCTGTCCCTCGCTTAGGGTGAGTCGGCGGGAGCAGATGCGGGCCGCCTCCTCGCTGTGGGTCACCATCAGAAGAGCGGTGCCTTCCTCGCCAGTGATTTCTCGCAGCAATTCCAGCACTCGGGCTCCGGAGCTCTGGTCCAGATTTCCCGTAGGTTCGTCCGCGAATAGGATTTCCGGCCGATGGGCGATGGCCCTGGCGATGGCGACGCGCTGCATCTCGCCGCCGGAGAGGGCGTCGGGAAAAGCGTGCGCCCGGCTCTCCAGCCCCATCCGTTTCAGCAGCGCTTCGACGCGGCGCTTTCTGCGGGAGGCGTCCTGGTTCAGAAGCTGCAGGGGCAGCTCGATGTTTTCATAGGCGCTGAGCGTGGGCAGCAGATGGAAAAACTGGAATACGGTGCCGATGTGCTGGCGTCGGCAATGGGCGAGCTGCTCCGGATCCATCTGGCTCAAAGTCAGTCCAGCCAGCGTGACGCTGCCGGAATCCAATGGCGTCACCCCGCTGATGCAATGCAGCAGCGTGGATTTTCCCGCCCCGGAGGGCCCCAGCAGAGCAAGCCGCTCGCCGGACTGCAGGCTCAGGTCGACGTTTCGAAATAGGTTTCTGGGGCCGAAGGACTTACTCATCCCGCGGCACTCTAGCGGTAGATTTGCCATGATCGTGAATACGAAGTGAACAATATGTGAATCAAATAATCTTATGTCAAAATTAGTTCTTCTTCTTGATTTATGCCGGTCTTGTGATCAAATGAACACGATTTGAACAAGATGATGTCACTGGAGGGAAAACTGTTGGAGGCGTTGAACAACTGCGCTCGGGGGAGCGATTGGAGGGATGAAGGCTATAAAAGTCATAGGGATGTTCGGTAGTGTATGGTTCACGGCCATGGGGATGGCGAAAGACCCAATCGAGGCGCTTCGCTGGGAAAAGCGAATCGTGGTCTACCAGTTGGAGTCCGAGTCCGCGCGGGAGGCGGCTCGGGCTCGCTGGCTCGAATGGAGGGAGGACTTCGAAGAGCGCGATCTCGTTTGGGTGAATGTGGGCAAGCCGGAGCTTTCGATTGCCGACGGAGTGGATTTGCGGCGCGAGCAGAAGGACGAATGGCGGCGTCGGCTGGCTTTCGGCGAAAAGAGCGGAGCGTCCGTGGAGCGGGAGGGAGCGAGCGAGTTCGTGCTGATCGGCAAGGATGGGGGAACAAAGGACCGCCAGATGGGCGAGCTCGATCTGCCGGAGTTCTTCGCCTTGATCGACACCATGCCCATGCGACTCCGGGAGATGCGGTTTCAGCGAGAAACGGAGGCTCGGTGAGCGGGAGCCCGCACAGTCCTCCTAGCGGGTGGTTGAAATCCGGATACGGGACCGCTGAGGTCGGGCTCGTCGCGGTGGAGGTGATGCTGCAGGTCTACCTGCTCGAACTCTACGTGACCGCCGGACTGGATCCGGTATGGGCTGGCGTCGCTCTAGCGCTTGCGGTGTTGTGGGACGCCATAAGCGATCCCCTCATGGGCATCGTGTCGGATCGCACTCCAGCGCCCAGCGCCCGTGGCAAGCGTCTGCCATACCTCTTCGCTGGGGCTTTGCTGGGGGGGCTGGCGTTTACGCAATTGTTTTCGCCGAGCGCCGGCGGCGGGCAATGGCAGCTCTTTGGGGAGCTGCTGCTCTGGTATTTGGTTCTGAATACAGCGATGACGCTGAGCATCGTCCCTTATCTCGCTCTCATCAACGACCTTGGCAAGCGTTCGCAGGATCGCGGGGGCTTTTTCGGTTGGCGGCTGGTTTTCAGCGGAGCGGGTTTGATAGTCGGATTGAGCATTCCTTCGCTATTGGCGCAGCAGCAGGGGGTGGAGATCGAAACGGGGGATCGCGAGGCGCTCCTAGCCAATCGATCCCTCGCGTCCTATTGGATCAGCGGCGCGTTGCTGCTGTTTTCCTGCTCGGCGATCGCCGCGGTTTGGAAGGCTTCTGGTCGAGCCGAGCCTTCGGAGGAGTCGCTCGCCGGTGGATCGATTTTGGAGGTTTGGAAAACGGCATTTCGTTCGCGCGGCTTCCTGCTCATCGTGGGCGCTTTTGTATTCATATCTATGGGACGAGCGATCAACGCTAGTCTCGCTCTCATTTTCTACAAGGGAACGTTGCGGTTCTCCGATGACCAAGTGGCGGTGGCTTTGATCGGCCTTTCCCTTGTCGTCATGGTCGCCACGCCTTTTTGGGTCTGGCTGTCGAAGCGGTTTCGCAAGCGCAGCCTCTGCGTTTGGGGCAGCCTGGCGCTCACTGCCTTGACCGCCACAGTCTATCCGCTGATGCCCCCGGAAGCGATTGCTCCCTTGGCGTTTATCATCGTTTCGGGAGGGATCGCCGCATCGAGCGTGGTACTGTTGGAGGCCTTGTTTTCGGATGTGGTGGAGTCGGACGGTTCGCGCATGGGCCGATCCCTGAGCGGCTCTTACTACGGGCTTTGGCGCATGGCGACCAAGGTGGCGCGAGCGGGCGGCCTGGCGGTTTCCGGGCTTTTCCTGGGGGCGATCGGGTATGAAGAGGGAGCCGCCGAACAGAGCCACCAGGCCCTGAGATCGGTCGCCTGGGCTTTTGGACCAGGAGTGGCGTTCTTCTTTGCGATAGGCACCGGACTGATCTGGAAGGAGAAAGTGGCGGCGATGAAAAGCGAGGAGGTTCAATGAGTCGAAACCGCAAGCAATCGATCCGACGGTTGGTGGTTGTTCTCGGAGACCAGCTTTCGACACGCTTGGCGAGCTTTCAGGGCTTCGACAAGAAGCGCGATCGGGTTTGCATGGCTGAGGTGTCGGAAGAAAGCGAATACGCGTGGTCGTCTAAGCAGCGCACAGCCTTCTTCTTCGCGGCGATGCGGCATTTTCGAGAGGAGCTTCTGGCGGACGGATACGACGTATCGTATCAGGAAATTGGAGATAGGAAAGGGACCGGTGGACTGAAGGAGGCGCTTGACCATTCCTTGAAGCAGCTCGATCTCGAGGAAGTCGTGATGGTGGAGCCCGGGGAATATCGACTGGCGAAGGATTTCGAGGAGGTTTGCGCGTCGCATGGGGTCTCACCGAGCGTGCGCGAGGACAATTCCTTCTTTTGCTCGCGGGAGCGCTTCGAGTCCCATGCCGAAGGACGCAAGCAGTTGCGCATGGAGTACTTCTATCGGGAGATGCGAAGAGAGCATGGGGTCTTGATGGACGGTGATCGGCCGGCGGGGGGAAAGTGGAATTTCGACGCCAGCAACCGGGAGTCGTTTGGCAAGGAGGGGCCGGAGCGGTTGCGGGCGAGACTGCGCTTTGAGCCCGACGAACTGACGCGAAAAGCGATCGCGGATGTAGAGAGTCGCTTTGGCGACCATCCGGGCAGTTTGGATTTGTTCTCCTGGCCGGTGACTCGCTCCCAGGCCTTGGAGGCGTTGACGGAGTTTATCGAACACGAACTTCCGCTCTTCGGCCGATTCCAGGACGCCATGTGGTCGGGCGAACCGTTTCTGCACCATAGCCTTCTTTCTGGAGCGATGAACGTGCGACTGCTGGATCCGGGGGAAGTGGTCGCAGCTGCGGAGAAGGCGTACCGGGATGGATCGGCTCCCATCGAGGCGGTGGAAGGGTTCGTACGTCAGGTGCTGGGCTGGCGGGAGTACGTCCGAGGAATCTACTGGAAGTTCATGCCTGGCTATTTGGAGCGAAACGCTTTGCGGGCGGAGGAGGATCTTCCCGCGTTCTATTGGACCGCAGAAACGGAGATGCGGTGCCTCTCGGAGACGATTGGGCAGACGTTGAAATATGGATACGCCCATCATATTCAGCGTTTGATGATCACTGGATTGTTCGCCCTCCTGTATGGAGTGAGGCCTCAGGACGTGCACAAATGGTATCTCGCGGTCTACATCGACGCGGTCGAGTGGGTCGAGCTGCCTAATACGCTTGGCATGTCGCAGTTTGCGGACCGTGGGGTGATGGCGAGCAAGCCTTATGTCGCGAGCGGAAAGTACATCCAGCGCATGAGCAACTACTGCTCCAGTTGTCGCTACCGACCGGACAAGCGTAGCGGCGATGATGCCTGTCCATTCACTGTCCTGTATTGGGATTTTCTGACACGACATCAAAAAACGCTGTCGGATAACGCTAGGATGGGCATGCAATTGAGAAACGTGAAGCGACTTTCCGACGGTGAGAAGGACGAAATTGCTAAAACCACGAAGGAGCTGCGAAGGCGCATTTCCAATGGAATAGGAGTCTGAAATGGAAAAGAGAAACTATCTGATTCTGGGAGCGAGTGGATCGATCGGCAGTGAAACCGCCCAGCTGCTTCTACAGGAGGGGCATCGCGTCTGCGCGGGAGTGCGGGACCTGGACGAGGCGTCAGCCTTGGACGCTCTCCAGGGCGCGGATTTGGAGTCGTTCGACGCTCGAGACTGGGATTCGATCGATGCTTTGGTTGGAAAGGCCCAGGAGCGTTATCAGCGCATCGATGGCGTGGCTGTATGCGTAGGGTCGATACTGCTGAAAGCTGCGCACCTTACGAGCCGGAAGGAGTTCGAGGACGTCATCGCTCTCAACCTCTCCTCCTGTTTCGCCACGCTGCGAGCTGTGGCGAAACCCATGATGAAGCAAGGTGGATCGATCGTGCTGGTATCTTCGGCGGCGGCTCGAAAAGGATTTCCCAATCATGAAGCCATCGCGGCGGCCAAGGCTGGAGTCATCGGTCTCACGCTTTCCGCTGCCGCGACCTATGCCACCTACGGGATTCGCGTAAACTGCGTGGCTCCGGGGTTGGTGCGGAGCAAGATGTCGCGTGGGTTGACCGAGAATGCGATGATGCTCAAAGCGTCGCAATCGATGCACGCTCTCGGTCGTATCGGTGAAGCGGAGGAGGTCGCTCGGGCTATCGCGTGGCTGCTAGACGGAAAACAGGGCTGGATAACTGGTCAGACGCTCGGCGTAGATGGCGGACTTGGAACGCTGCATAGCAAGAAAGCCTAGACCGTTCGCCGAGGTCGGCCGTTGCAAGCGGAGAGGAGAAACAAATGAAAGGGAAACTACTATGGCTAACTGGAATCATCGCAATGGCAGGGCTGCTCGCCGCCTGCAACACCGGGAGCGTTAAGATGCCGAATCAGGAACTTGCAGCGTCCGTAGACCTGAATCGATTCATGGGCACGTGGTACGTGCATGGATACACGCCGACCTTTCTCGACCGAAACGCCTATGGAGCCACTGAGACTTACGAACTCAATGAGTCTGGAAAGATCGAGACCACCTACCGATTTCGCAAGGGTGGGCCTGATGGCAAGCTCAAGACCATGACGCCAACCGGTTGGGTGCATGACGAGAAGACAAATGCCGAATGGCGCATGCGTTTCTTCGGGTTGTTCACGTCGCCTTACTACATATTGTACGTGAGTCCAGACTACGGGGAGACGGTGATCGGTCATCCGGGCAAGGAGATGGCTTGGATCATGACACGCTCGTCACAGATTTCGGATACGAAGTACCAGACGCTCCGTATGGAGCTCGCTCGTCGCGATTACGATCTAAGCGAGCTCACACGCGTCGAACACGGAGAGTAGAGGGATCGCCAGGTGGCGTTTTGATGCTTGGCAGGGCGTCCGTCTTGGGTTCTTTTCTTGTCAGCGATGCCCGAGCTTGGATCCTTCTCCGCCTACCTGCCCATCATCGTCACCCTAGTCGTGGTGGCGGTGACGCTGCTAGTGGCGCGGTGGGTCTACGAAAAGCGAGACGCCAGGTTTGGCACCCACAGCAACTTTTCGCGCCCGATCCTTATGCTCTGTCTCCTGGCGGTGGGAATCGTGGCGTTGATCATCGCCCTTCCGCTAAAGGATGCGACCAAGGATCAGTTGCTCGGATTGTTCGGTCTCGTCTTGACCGGCATCATCGCCTTGTCCTCCACCACGTTCGTGTCCAACGCCATGGCGGGCTTCATGATTCGATCGATTGGATCGTTTCGATCGGGAGACTTCGTGCGAGTGGGCGGGCATTTTGGTCGAGTCTCGGCCCGCGGGCTTTTTCACACGGAAATACAGACTGAGGATCGAGACCTGACCACGCTGCCGAATCTATTTCTGGTCACGAACCCTGTGACCGTGGTGCGAAACTCAGGCACGATCATCTCGGCGTCCGTGTCGCTCGGATACGACGTACATCAGGCGAAGGTTGAGGGGCTGTTGATCGAAGCCGCAAAAGCCGCGGGCCTGAAAGAGCCCTTCGTGCGCGTGATGGAGCTGGGCGACTTTTCTGTGAGCTATCGTGTGGCCGGGTTGCTGGAGGAGGTGAAGCAGCTCGTGAGCAAACGTTCCGATCTACATATCGAAACGCTGAATACGCTGCACCAGGCAGGGATCGAGATCCTGTCGCCATCCGCCATGATGCAGCGCCCGTTGAAAGACGGGCAGCGAATCATGCCGCAGCAGGACGTGGTCGCTCCTCCCTCGATGAAGCGGGATGACTCGCCTGAGGAGAGAATCTTCGACAAGGCCGAAGAAGCGGAGGCGTTGGAGAAGCTTGCGTTCGAGCGCACGCGCTTGGCGAAGGAGAAGGAGACTTTGCAGTCTCAGCTGTCCACTGCGAGCGAGCAAGAGAAGTCGACGATCGATCGAGAAATCCAGAAGTTGGATACGGAAATCGATCGCTTGGAAGCTCATCGCAAAGCGGTCGAAGGAGACGAGCAGCCGAGCTCCTAGGTTTGCTCGTCAAGGACGAGCGGTCCAGAGCTGCTCATTCCTGTGTGGTATCCGCCTCTTCGTTCGGGTCGGTCGACTCCTCGTAGGTATAGGCTTCCGCTTCGGCTTCGTATCGAAGGATGTTGTCCATCATCGCGTGAGCCGGTTCCAGTTCGTCGTCCCAGGACAGAGCGTATAGCAGTTCGTTTTTCGCTTCCTCGTAGTTTTGGTTGAAGAAGTAGACGTAGCCCAGAACGAAGTGAGCTTTGAAGTCCCGCGGGTAGCGCTCCACCCATTCCTCGAGTTCGTTCGCATGTCGGGCGAAGGAGTCGCTGTCGGAGTAGATCTCGGAGAGACTCAGTCGGAGGTCCACCCATCCGGGAATGATTTCCATGCCTTTCTTGAGATCGTCGAATGCTTCTCGATAGTCGCCGATCGCGATGTAGGCCTGAGCTCGCGCGAGATAGAGCAAGCCATTGTCTGGATCGGCGATAATGGCCCGCTTGAAGTGCATAATGGAGTCGTAATATCGGTTCTGGGCGAAGGAGACATAGGCTTGGGAAATAGGGGTCTTCGAATAGAAGATATCCACTGGAGAACCGCCTGCCAGAAACTCGTCATAAGCCCAGTCCGGGAAGTGACGGTTGCGGTAGTCGCCAAGGTCGATGAAGAAGAAAAGGCTATCGGACTGGCCGATTCTGTAGTAGGAACGAGGATACGTGAACCATCGGCCTGAGACGTAGTAGTGGCCGCAATCGTTTCCGTGAACATGGCCGTCGCCGTTCACCACGAGCCAACTGGATCCGTCGTAGACGTGGCCGCAGGTCTCAGAGTGGTAGTGGCGTTGTGGGAAGTCGTTCCAGCGCCCGTCGTAGAAATAGTGGCCGCAGTGCTCGTGGTGGTGGTGGTAGCGCGGGCGGTTGTGCCAATATCCATCATAGAAGTAGTGGCCGCAACCGATGTGATGACGATGGCGGCTTCCCGAGTAGGAGAGCCAGATGCCGCCATCTTGAAAGTGGCCGCAGCCGGGTCCATGGATATGGCCGAGGGTGAAGGAAATCCAGATCCCGTTCACCAATGAATGCCCGCAATGGGCGTGGTGGCGATGAGTGCGAGGAAAGTCGTGCCATCGTCCGTCGAAGTAGTGGTGACCGCAACCGTGGCCGTGACGGTGGTGAAAGCTCTTCTTGGAATTGTGGTCGTGATGATGCGAAAAGTGCCGCCGGGCTCGATCGTAGCGTTCGCGAGAGGAATGACGCGCTTCGTCGCGTCGGTCGCGGTAGTGCTTGCGGGCAGTTTCGGAGTCGTAACGGAAGAGCTGGCGTCCGTAGTGGGATGTATCCACCACGGTGTGACGATAGCCTCTTCGGACCTCGTCTAGACTGGCTCGATGGTCATCTCGTCCCCTCCAGGAGCGCGTATCATGATCGCGATCGCGTTGGTGATCCCGATGGTGATGATTTTCCCGGTCCCGATGCCCGTCCCGGTCCCGATGTTCATCTCGGTGTCCGTCGTGATCCCGTCGATCGGGGCGGTTGATCTCGACCGGGTGTCGATTGGGTATTGGGGGGCCTGCGACCACTGCATTGCGGCGGGACTCAACCGATGGTCCGGAGATGCGTGGACGCTGGTTGCCGTTGTTGAATTGCGGCTGGCGCTCGTGGTTCTGGTTGCGATGGTCTTGGCGGTTTTGATCGAACCGCCGGTTTTGCGGGAAAGTCGGACCGCTAAGCTGGCGTGAGCTGGGGCGCGTCTGCTCGGCTGGCGGACTGGGTCTCTGGATTCGCTGAACGGTCGGCGTCTGCTGGTTGGAGGGAACGCCATGCCGCGTGATTTGGTGAGGTTGAGGGATTCTCGTCGGCGCGCTGACGTTTGCTGGCTGTCGAGATTGCGGCGTCTGAACCTGGGGTCGAGGGGGGAGCGTTCGATGCGGTTGGCTAGGAGGCGAAGGTGGACGCGGCTGAGCGCGCTCGACAGCGGGGCGGGAAGACGGAGTCTGCCGTGGCGGCTGGGACTGGGTAGTGGCGCGAGTGTGCGAGGACGGTCGCTGCACATCGGTACGGGTTTGCCCTTGGTTGTGTCGTTCCGGTCGGGCGTCGAGCGGCGCGGAGGGAGTCGCCGCTAGCAGAAGTCCAAGCGCCCATACGCTAGCGGTTTTGAGCATCTTGCTCAGTGGGTAGATTCGCTCTTGCTTCATGGCGGGGTCCTTGGGTTGAAGTGGGCTCGATTTTCGGGCAGGTCGACTTGGGCGCGAATGCGGGCCGCGTGACCTTGGGACGAGCGTGTTCAGCTAAGTATTCATTTGTTTTAGGAAGATTGCGAACGGTTTGCGTCGTCGGACGCGGAAAGCTGCGTCGAAGTCGTCTTCAAGTAAGTACGTTTGAACTGCAGCACCTGGTTTGCTAGTTGTTGGACGAATTCGGCGTCTACCGTTTTTCCGTAGCGTTGCGAGGCGAGCTGTCGGCGCAGGGTTTCGATGCTTGCGGAATCGCTCGTTTGGTTGCGAGCCAGGGACTCCGTCTGAGCCAGCAAGCGTCCGGCGCGAGCTCTAAGCCGAAGTTCAGCGCTTTGGGGAGCTTTGTTTTTTACGTTTCGCAGGAACGTGATGAAGGGATGGATCAATGCCAAGCCCAGCAGGAGCAGGATCCAGGCGTGACTTGGGCGCAGACGTCCCGGCTGCTTGGCTGGCTCGTGCGCGAGGGAAGGCTCGACCGGGGCGGGACGCTGCTCTATCGTCGCCTCCGTTCGCTGACTGTTTGGGAGCGAAACGGGCGCTGGGTCTCGCCCTGAATCGGAGCCCGACGCCCTTTCTTGGGGATCCTGGCTGGATTGCGTGACTGCCTCGGGGCGCGTTTCCTGCGGTTCTTCTGGGGCGACGGGGTTCGTGGACGCGACGGGAGAAGTCGTCGATGGTTTGGCTTGGCTCATGCCCTCCTTGATCGAAGCGAGCTGACTTAGCTGATCGAGTTCGGAGCTCTGCTCGCTCGACAGGGAAGGTTCGGGCGATTCGTTGAGCCTTGGCGCTGCGGCGTCCTCGCTCGTCGCTGGCGCCTTCGATAGTTCGTCCCGATGCAAGGATTCGGCCGTTTCGAGCTGGGCCAGTGTTTGCCGGTTTTCGACCTGGTCGCCTTGAGCGTCGCGATTGAGCTGCGCCTCGAAAACGGGAGGCGTGGGATCGAAGCGTATCCATCGATTGGATTCGTCTAGGTACTCAACCCAGGCGTGAGCGTTGAGCTGACGGAAAACGTAGCGTCGCTTGTCGGGCTCGTATTCGCTGCTTGCGAAGCCGGTAACCACTCGCGCAGGTATTCCGCGCGATCGGGCGAGCATAACGAACGCCGCAGCATAGTTCTCGCACAGGCCGGGACTTTCGCTTTGCAGCCAACGTACCACGATGTGCCCGGAGCCAGGACGGATGTCCGTCTCGTATGCGTAGGGATGGGTTTGCGAAAAGTAGCGGGCGGCGTTTCGAGCGAAGATCTGGCGCGAGGCGTCGCCATTTGCGAGCCGCTTGCTGAGTCGTTTCAGAAAGGCGCGGTCCCTGGCGGCGATAGGGAGCTCGGTGAACGCGGCCTGCTGCTGTTCGCTAAGCTGGCAGGGCAGGCGCTCCTGACTCGTCACGGTGAAATCGGCGCCGCGTACTTTATAGCTGATCGGCTGATCCGAGCGGGGAGCGGCGATGGTGCGGCGCTCGGGATTTGCTCGCAGGACGTCGTGGTCGATGATCCGGGCGGATTGGAAGGACTCGGGAAGCGGCAGAGAGGAAAGGCGTTGCGGCACAGCGGTGAGGGTGAGGCTGGCTGAGGCGTCGCGACTGGTCTGGAAGGCGTTCATCCTTACGAAGGCGCCGGATTGAGAGGCAGTCGTTTCTGTATTGGAGAGATCGTTACGCTGAGATAGGCCATTGCTTGTGATTGTATCGAGAAAGTCGAGACGGAGGTAGAGACGCTGGGGCAGGGTACGGGCGGAGTCGATCGTTGCGGTAAGCAGTGGAGCGCTGCTGGTGATCTGTTGCGTATTGCTATGTTGGAGGTCCATCGACCGTCCTTCGTAAAAAGGCTGCGCCGATTCGGTCCCGGCCCAAGTGTCGTCGTTACTTGCTGAGGCCGGAGACGATGGCGTCGAGCGGATGGCATCGACCACCTGATCGATGACGCTTGGGCGGCTCTCGTCTTGGCCTCGGCTTGGCGGCGTATCGTAGCTTCCGGGACTCTCCAAGGTGGTGTGCAGTCCAGCCTTTTCCTGAGGAACATCCGTTTTGTATTCGCTTGTTTCCGACGGGCGTGAGGGGCTGATGGTGATCAGGGAATTGATATCGTCGTTTCGGTAGCGAGCTCCCGAGGCTAGGGGGCTGTCGACTTGGGGAACCTTGAAGCGGATTCCCGAGCCCTCCGCGGAACCTGACGCAGGCGCGGGCTGGTCGACCTGGCTGGATTTGGCCCTCGCGGGCTCCGTGCGGGCCACGGTTTGCTGAAGGTCCTCTCGGGTTGAGCTTGGTGCCTGGTTTTGGGACCCGAACGATGGGAATCTCTCCTCTATGAAGCGTGTATCCAAATCTCCACTATGAGAAAGCTCTCGCGCTGACTGCGCCATCTGTCGAACATGAAATGGGGCGTTTCGAGCGAGGTCGCCCCAGAACGGCGTTTTCAGGAGAACCATGAAGAGAAGCGCGCCGAATAGAACGGCCAGCGCGGCGAAGGGAATGGAGCTTCGCAGAAAGGACCCGTAGGACGGCGAGGGCGTAGACTCTGGCGATTCGTGAAGGGAGCTGTAGTTCTCCCCATGCAGCCCTTTCGAACGTTGGTGCGACTCGATGGCGAAACCAAGGATCGGCAGAGCTCCGAGCAAGGTGGCGAGCGGTGCGGATTCGATTTGGAAGCTGGCGAAGATCGCCAGAAGCAGGGCGAATGGAAACTCGATGGCTTCCGCCTGGTCGCTCGTCGCCTTTCGGCGGCTGCGCAGTATTTCGATGAATGCGATGAAGGGAGCGAGCTCAAGTATCTCGCGATAGGGAGGGATGAACTCGTAGCTGATGATCAGATTTCGAAAGAACAGAAGGGTGGCGATGACGACGAAGATGGTGATGGCTCTGCCAGCGCCCAGTCGCGCGCTGAGCGAGGCCGCGAGCGTCGAGGTGGAAACGATGATCGCCCATGGGATCCAGTGGTACTCGTAAAGCGAATACGGCCAGAGCGGGATGAGGAAGAAGAGGTAGAGGCCGACGATGAAACCCCAACGCGCGTAGGCGCTAGCGGTCGCTCGCGCTTTGGAGCGACTGTATGAAAGCGCTTTCAGAAACGAGAAGAGAATTGCCGTGGAGAAGGCGAGAACGGCATTGCTGCTGATGATGGCGAAGGAGATGGTGGCCGAGCTGAGTATCAGCCAGCTCGAAAGTTCCGCATTCGAAAGCGGGGTGGGTCGGTTTAGAATGCGCTTCATCTATCGGGCGTGGGCGAGGTCCTTGCTGAGGCGTTTTATGACGATGCCCAGAGTCGGATCGGGAAGCACCGAAAGAAAGCGCTGGCCTTCCTCGTCGGGAGGTTGGGGAGCGGTATCGGACAGCTGCGCGAGCGCCAGGGCGTCGTAGACCTTGATCGAGTCAGCGGGGTTCGAGAGCGGGAAGTAGCTGTCGTCGATCGCCAGGCCGATGAGGCGTCTTTGCTTGAGTAGGTCTGGCAGGATAGCGACCAGGCGGGAGAGAGCTCGCTCGAATGCGACATCGGTTCTCCAGACTGCGCGAGCGGTGGTGAAGCGAAGCTCGAAGCGCGGCTCTTTCTGGGCCTTGCTTTCGATCACCATCGGCTTGTCCGCTTTGGCGGTGAGCTTCCAGTTGATGAGCCGTCGCGGATCGCCTGTCTGGTAGTCGCGAATGAGGGCGCTGTCGGTGTCGTCGGGATGGCGGCTCTGTTGACCTGACTGCGGCTCCTTGCGAGTGGGTTGATAGCGAAGCACCGCTTGGAGGGAAGTCGGCAAGGCCCGAGGCCAAACGAGGATCGGGTCGCTGACGCGTTCGAGGAGTCGGGTGGCATGGTAGAAGCCGAAGGGGAAAAAGCAGTGAAGCGTCGCGAGACAGAGCCGATTTTCGCCGCGTTTTTGGAAGGTGAATCTCGACGGTAGCGTGACGGTGGCTTGGGGCAGGATCGCTCCTTTGTAGTGGATCTTGTGGATACGGTGGTCCTCCGGTTCCTTCACGTCCAAGGTCGGGTAGAAGATCGGGAAGATGCGGCTCCGATTGCTGAGGGAGACCTGGATTGGCGTTTCCTCCCCGCAGCGAGCTCGGTCGCTGGGCAGGGAGATGCGTGTATCGAGATTTTTGAGACCGCGTTTGGCGAGCAGCCGGGCGAAGAGGCAGACTGAAAGCAGCAGGCAGGCCAGGATGGCCAGTATGTCGACGCGAACGATGAGGAAGCCGAAAAGGGCCAACCAGCCCAGCTGCCAGACGAATCGTCCAGCGTCGGTTGTCTCCAGCGCGACTTTGGCGGTTGCGGGCACGGCTCAGTCCTTCAGATGCGGGGCGGGTTGGGCGTTGAGGATTTCTTCGATCAGGTGGGCGGCGTTTTGCCAGCCGTACTCGAAATCGTAGCGCTCGCGCAGGCGCAGCCGGTGGGCGAGGCAGGGAACGGCGAATCGGCGGATGTCGTTTGGTTCCACGAAGCTGCGACCGTCGACCAGCGCCGCCGCTTGCAGAGCGGCTTTGAAGGCAAGGGCGCCGCGCGGACTGATGCCCACCTCGATCTGCGGATGCTGACGGGTTCGGGTCACGATGGAGTGGATGTAGTCGTAGATCGACTCCTCCATGAACACTTCGCGCGCTTGGGATTGCAGGTCCGCGATATCGCCCTTTTCCGCGACTGATTGGATTTCCATGTCGTCGTAGTGCAGGGCTCCGTGGCGCAGCATGTCGCGCTCGCTTTGGTCGTCGGGGTATCCCAGCGAAATGCGCATGAGAAAGCGGTCCAGCTGGGCGCTGGGCAGCGGAAAGGTGCTCTCGAAGTCGACCGGGTTTTGGGTGGCGATGACCATGAAGGGCCGATCGATCGGATGCGAGACGCCATCGCTAGTGACCAGCCCGCGCTCCATGGCTTCCAGCAGAGCCGACTGGGCTTTGGGCGAGGCCCGATTGATTTCGTCGGCTAGCACGATGTTGGCGAAGACAGGTCCAGGAAGAAACTCGAACTGGGAGCGATCCTTCTGGTAGACGGATACGCCCACGATGTCGGAGGGAATGATATCCGAGGTGAACTGGACGCGGTTGAAATCGCAGTGGATGGCTCGCGACAGGGCGTAGGCCAAGGTGGTTTTTCCCACCCCTGGCACGTCTTCGATCAGCAGGTGCCCGCCAGCGATGAGGCAGGTCAGGGTGGCGTCGATGGCGGCGGGCTTTCCGTGGATGTGTTCAGCCAGAGCGTCTCGGATGGCGTTGATGCGTTGCTGCGGCATGGCGGTGAGGGCAGGGTGGCTGAAGAAGCGGCCGGAGTCGAGGTCAAGGCGTCCTTCTGCGGTCGGCGGAAGGCCATCTGCCGTGCTGTCCGGCTACTGCAGGGCGGTGAAGAATCGCTCGAAGCGCGGCTGGTACTTGTCGAGAATGTCGAACGACAGGAGCACCGCTCGAGCCTCTCCAATGATTGACTCCCGATCGGCGAATCCGAATGCGCGCGAATCGTGGCTGTTGTCGCGATTGTCGCCCATAATGAAATATTTGCCCTCGGGCACCACGATCTTCGAAAATGAGCGAGCGCGAGCTGGCAGCTCGGGGGTGGCCATCACCGCGTGGGCTCGGTCGGGCAGCTGTTCCTGAGCGAAGGCGGAGCGGCTTTTCAGCGGCTCGGGCATGCTGTGGATCGCTGGATCGGAGAGCGGAGCGTAGGCGATGCTACGCCCGTTTAGAAGCAGCCGGTTTTGTCGCATTTCGATCTCGTCGCCCGGAACGCCGATAACGCGTTTCACGAGGCGCGTTTCGTCTTCCGGAGAAAACAGCACCACGATGTCGCCCCGCTGCGGATCGGCCCAGCGATCGAGCCGCTTAAGGGTCAGGGGGACGCGCAGGTCGTAGGCTAGCTTGTTCACGAACACCAGATCGCCTTCCAAAATGGTGGGGTTCATCGAGCCGCTCGGCACCCAGTTCCAGTCTGCGAAGCTCGATTTGATGGGGATGACGACGAAGAGAATGAAGGCGATGGCGCCGCGCCATTCTCGCCAGTGTCGATGCAGGGCTGATCGAAGTGCGGAACTCATGAGGCGTTAGGGTTGAGCGGTGATGTCGCATTCTACAACCCGGGCCTTGCCGACTTGTTCCCATATAAAAAGAGGCGAGCGGAGGATTCATCCTCCGCTCGCCAAGCGACCCGTCCTCGACGGATCGTTTCCCCTCCTATTTTTTCTCAGAAATCGATTTGCGTTCAGCTGGCTTCGGCGAGCTGCTCCTCGCTCGGCTCCGGCAGGGAAAACTCCTTGCCGAATGCGGCGTGCAGCTTCTTGCGAGCCCGGTGGGTATGGCTGAGCACGGTGCCGCGGGGCATGCCGGTGCGGGCCGAAATCTCCTTGGCGGTGTAGCCTTCGATGTAGTTGAGGTACACGCATTGGCGTTCGACTGGTGTGAGGATGCTCAGCACGGAGTCGAGATCGTGCGACGTGCCAAAGCTCTCGCTGGCTCCGATCGAGTAGTCGTGAGACTCGAGAGCCTCGAAGCGCACGATCTTGGCTCGCCGGCTGGAGTCGATGAAGAGGTTGCGAATGGCCCGAAAGAGCAAACCGCGATCCTTTACCTGCTGGTACTTGATCTTGAGCTTCATCCAGGCCTGCTGGGCGAGGTCCTCCGCGTCGTGCATGTCGCGGGTGAAGGAATAGGCGTAGTTGCGACCCTGCTGGATCAGCTCGCTGTCAGTCAAAGGATGTGAGGTGGTGTTCATGATCAGTGTCGGTTTGGTTGGATTTAGGCTGTCGCTGAGTAAAGGAACGACCGGTCGGTCGGATTGATTGATAAAAAAATGTAGTTACGCAAGAAGAGAGTGGCCGGGGCTGAGGTTTATTCCCGAAACGGAGCGGAATCGATCCCACGGCTTTGGCCTGGCGGCGGTCGCGCTATCAGTCTTCTAGGGCGTGTAGAGCCAGCTGCTGCGATTTCGGCGACCGCCTTCCGGCAACTAACATTTGCAACGTTGCAAATGTTAGTTGCTCCAGCGTGGCCTGCTGCGGATCCCGAGAGGGGGGATGGGGAGCGAGGAGGCGAGGGACTTTTTGGTGGGAGGGTGTGGGAGCGAGCTGAAGCGTTGAGGGACAAAAAAGCCGCCGCGAGGAGTGTATCGCGGCGGCGGGGGAGTAAATCGGGTACTTTTCGGAAGCGCTGGGCTTTGCTGGTTAGCTCTTGGCGAGACCTTTCAGCGTTTCCGCGGTGAGGGTGGCTGGGTGGCCGGTCCAGATGACGGTGCCTTGGGGGTTCATCACCACGGCGTGGGGAATGGCGCGAACTTTGAAATGTTTCATCAAACGGGCTTCGGTGTCGATGGCGCTCGGGTAGTTTATGTTGGCTCGCTTGAAGCCGCGCACGGTGGCTTCGTCTTCGTTTGACAGGGCCATGACCACGAAATCCTCGCCCAGCTCTTTGCTCAGCTCGTTCATGTGCGGGATGCTTCTAACGCAGGGGCCGCACCAGGTGGCCCAGAAGTCGATCACCACGTATTTGTTTTCCAGATCGGGCTGCTCCGAGAGCCATTTTTCGACTTGGATTTTAGGGCCTTGTTTTCCGACGAATTCGTCCGCTTCGATGGCGGGCGAGATCGCGACGATAAGGGCGGTGGCGAAGAAGGTGAGTAGTCGTTTTGCGGTGAGCATAGGTTTTGCGGGGTCGATATTTTGAAGTTGGGCTCAGAGTCAGGTGACTGGGGCGAAGCGGAAAAGGTTCCGAGTTCGCGTTCAATGCAAGGTGGCGCCGATGGCCTGAGCGACCTGCTTTCGGGCGGTGTCGATGGGCCAGAATTCGCGGAAATTTTGGCTCTCGATCATGGCTGCTTCGAAGAGCAGAAACACGATGCGCGAGAGGTGGAGCTGCTCTTCGGGGTCCTTCTCCGGGAAGATCTGCTCCACGCGCTGGAGGATGAAGTCCACCATGCCCTGCTTGTGGTTCTTGATTTCCGCTCGCATGGGGCTGTCCGCGTCAGGCGTTTCCGTTAGAGTGTTGATGAACGGGCAGCCGCGAAAATCGGATTTGCGCATCCACTCTTCGAGAGAGGTGAAGAGCGCCAGCAGTTGCTCTTTTGGCGTGGTGCCGGGGCGAGCGATCTCCTCCTGGCGCCAGCGCGACCAGTCGTTGTGACGCCGCTTCAGCCAGGCCAAGCCAAGCTCCTCCTTCGATTTGAAGTGACAGTAGAAGGTGCCTTTGGCGATGCCAGCTTCGTCGATGATCTGCTTGATGCCGGTGGCGTTGTACCCTTGGCAAAAGAAGAGTTTGGCGGCGACGTCGATGATCTGATCTTTTTTACTTTCGCTACAGTTGCGGTTCATACGGGTGGAGACAGGGGAACGCTGTTTTTGACCATCCAATCGGTCAAGTGGATAGCGTCCATAAGGCAAATCACGAACAAGACCGGTCCACGACTGCGGTCACGCCACCGCTTTCGCTTTGACCTCGAGGCGTGGCGACCGACGATGTCGCCCGTAAGTTGCTGACTATGGGAGAGGAAGAAAAAGCGAGTCGGGTGTGGATCGTGGTGGCGTTCGCAACGCTTTACGTAATCTGGGGCTCGACCTACCTGGCGATCAAGGTGGCGATCGAAACCATGCCGCCCTTCCTCATGGCGACGGCTCGCTTCGTTTTGGCCGGAGCGGTGCTCTACGCGATCGCGCGGCTCACCGGGGCCCGCCGACCGAGTCGTGAAAACTGGAAGCACGCCGCGATCGTGGGTTCGATGCTGATGGCGGGAGGAAACGGCGTGGTCAGTCTCGCCGAACGCTGGATCGACTCGGGCTTGGCGGCGCTGATCATTGGTAGCAGCCCCATTCTGATGACACTGTTCGGCTGGTGGGCGAATCTGGAGAGACGCCCTGATCTTGGCGTTTGGGCCAGCTTGCTGGGTGGATTTACAGGCGTGGCGTTTCTGGTGGCCTCCAGTTCTGGCGTGGAATCGGAGGGCGGCTTGTTAGGCTCTCTGCTCGTGGTGCTCGCTATGATCTCGTGGACTTTGGGCTGCGTTTTTTCAAAGCGCCATCCGCAACGGATCAACCTTTGGCTGCAATCGGGCATGCAGATGTTTTGCGGCGGGCTGACCTGCTTGCTGATCGGGGCGCTCCTGGGCGAGTTTGACGGATTTTATGTATCCGAAATTTCGATGCGCTCGTGGATGGCGTTCGGCTACTTGATCGTGTTCGGCTCCTTTGCCGGGTTCACTTCCTACGTTTATGTATTGAAGCACTGCGCTCCATCTGCGGTGGCCTCGCACGCTTACGTCAACCCAGCGGTGGCGGTTTTCCTTGGCTGGCTGATTCTGGGAGAGACCATGAGCGCTAGCGGCATCGCTGGCTCGATCCTTATTTTAGCTTCGGTTTACGCCTTGCTGAAACGCAAGGCGAAGGAAGCCCCTGTCGAACGGCTGGCGACGTCACCTGAGCGGAGTGAAATATGACGGGAATTTCTTTTGAAGGGGCCTGCACTTTATCATTGGCTGGTGCGAAATGAGTTACGAGCGACACTTCGAGTATCCGCTTTCAGCGAGCAGCCGACTGACGGGAAGTCTCGCCTTAGGCGATCTGGAGACAGGCCAACGCTGCTATCGGGAGGGGCGGTTGTCAGTGGACGGCGGACGCTCGTTGCCAATCTCGCTGACCCATAGCCCGGCGACGGAGCGGCTGATGTACGGGGGCGAGGTCGAATGTATCGAACATTTGAGGACGTCGCTTCGGGAGATGGGAGTTGAGCTGCCTGGATCGGGGGGTCGCTGGCTGCCCGGGCCGTTGCTCTTGGGGAGCGAACGGACTCGGGTGACGCAGGCGGGCGTGCTGGATTGCATGCGCTCGCCGGCCTTCGAGGAGGCTCTAGCGAACCGTCAGGAGGGCGAGGTCGTGGTCCTGCCTGTCCTGCGCGAGGGCATGAAGTACGGGCTGCAGGAAGCGGTGTGCGACGTTTTGGGGGCGCATTGCGACGAAGTAGTAGTCGATGCTCATCATGTGCCGGACGAGTCGGTGCCATATCTGGGACGTCGAATGGAGTTGAGCGTCTTCAAGGATGCGGACCTGACGCTGGCTCAGCGCGAGAAGGTGAAGGTGGCCATTCTTGGCGACAGCGTGGCCAGCGGCACGGTGATCATTGGCTTGATCGAGGTGATCAAGCAGCGCTTTCCCAATGTGGAGCGGATCGAACTGGTGGCTCCGTTGGCGGCCGTGTATGGGCTGGCCCGCATCGCGGCCTTTGGGAACGAAGCGGTGCCGCTGCGGGCCCATGTGTTCGAGTCGCTGCTCAACGCATTGCCGCCGGAATACTATTTTTCGCCGTTCTTTCCTGAGGAGGAAATGCACATGGCGAAGAGGGCGTATTCAAACTATCGCGACTGGTGGGGTGTGGACAAGGCAGGGAAGCCCATCGCTGAAACGGCGTGCGCGGGCTACGGCTGGTCGGAAGCGTTTTTCAACCCGCGCAAGCAGATCGCTATGA